>CAZQYU010000742.1:0-1504 GCA_964597585.1 uncultured Thermoanaerobaculia bacterium | reverse complement strand
CCCTCCGCGAGTGCCTGCCGGCCGTGGTAGGTGATCAGGATGTCGGCGCCGGCGCGGCGGAAGGCGTGCCAGTTCTCGAGCACGATCGCGCGTTCATCGACCCAGCCGCGGGCGGCGGCGGCCTTGACCATCGAGTACTCGCCGGAGACGTTGTAGACCGCGAGGGGCAGGGGGAACGCCTCACGCAGGTCGCGGACCACGTCGAGGTAGGCGAGCGCCGGCTTGACCATCAGGATGTCGGCGCCCTCGGCGGCATCGAGCTCGGCCTCGATGAGCGCCTCGCGGCGGTTGCGGGCGTCCATCTGGTAGGAGCGCCGGTCGCCCATGCTGGGAGCAGAGTGGGCCGCCTCGCGGAACGGTCCATAGTACGCCGAAGCGTACTTCACCGAGTACGACATGATCGCGGTCTCGGTGAAGCCGGCCTCGTCGAGGCCGTCGCGAATCGCCGCAATCCGTCCGTCCATCATGTCGGACGGTGCAATCACATCGGCGCCGGCGGCGGCGTGGGCGAGCGCCATGTTCGCGAGCAGCGGCAGGGTCGCGTCGTTGGCAATGGAGCCGTGCTCGATGACGCCGCAGTGGCCGTGGTCCGTGTAGGCGCACAGGCACACGTCGGTCATCACCACGAGATCGGCGCCGAAGCGCTTCTTGAGCGCTGCGACCGCGCGCGGCACGACGGCGTCCTCGGCCCACGCTGCACGGCCGTCGGGGGCCTTGGCCCGCTCCTCGGGAACACCGAAGAGGAGGGTCGACCGGATGCCGAGCTCGAGGTCGCGCTCGACAGTGGCGAGCAGCCGGTCGACCGACTGGTGCTCGATGCCGGGCATGGCGTCGATCGGTTCGGCGATGCCCTGGCCGGGGACGACGAAGTGGGGTTGCACGAGCGTGCGGGCGTCGAGCCGCGCCTCGGCGACGAGGTCGCGCAGGGCGGCGGTGGTCCGCAGCCGGCGGGGACGGATGGTCAGATCCGACATAGCTCCTCCGCGAGAGATTCGATCGAGGGCTGTTCAGGGGTTCGGCACGAGATGCCGAGAGCGGCCGCCGCGTCGCGCGTGGTCGGCCCGAGTGCGACATGGGAGCAGGGCAGGGGCTGGCCGCCGACGCCGTCGAGGTAGAAGCGGGCGGCCCGGGGCGAGGTCAGGACGACCGCGTCGACGCGAGGGCCGCGCAACGGCGGCAGCTCCCGCGGCGGAGTCTGGCGCATGCGGTAGACCTCGAGCGGGAGCACGGGATGGCCGGCGTGGCGCAGCGCCGCCGGCAGCTCGGGCCGGCGGTCGTGGCCGCACGCGAAGATGACCGCGGCGCCCGGGGCGAGGCGCTCGACGAGCTGCTCGGCGAGGCCGGCGCCGGTGCCTGGTCCGACCAGTCGGAGGTCGAGCCCGGCCGCAGTTACGGCGGCCGCGGTGCCGTCTCCGACCGCAGCCGCCGGCAGAGCGATCAGGTGCCCGGCCCTGCGCTGCCGCGCCTGGGCGACGAAGCGCTCAGGGGCCCGGGGCGAGGCGAG
>CAZQYU010000741.1:0-1511 GCA_964597585.1 uncultured Thermoanaerobaculia bacterium | reverse complement strand
AGCTCCGCCGCCATCCGCCGCCACCCCTCGAGGTGGAAGCGGGCGCTGTCGAGGAGCACCCCGTCGAGGTCGAAGAGAGCTGCCCGTGTCGCCATCGCTGCGGAAGGATACTCGCGTTCGCCGAATGGCGCAGCCGAAAGTCGAGGGAGGTGCTGGACCCGGGATGTGGGCCGTCGGCCGCCTCGCACGTGAGTGAAACGAACGCAAAGACGCTAAGACGCAAAGAGGACCGTGGTTGGTCCAGCGCGGACGCGCTGCGAGCAGAGAGTGCACACGTGCAACGATGACCGCTGGGCACGAGACACCGGCATCGACCGTGTGGGGTCCCCGCCGCGCGATCTGCGCGCGGCCCTGACAGGAGGAGAGTCCGGGCAAGAGAGCCCCTCTCTCGCACGGGCTCTCCTCCTGTCAGGGGCGGCTGCTGGAGGCAGCCGCCGGGACCTGTGAGACCGCTCACCCGTCCTTGCGACGTCTTTGCGTCTTTGCGTCTTTGCGTTCATATCTTCCGATCGTCCCGTGCGAGAGCGCCTCACCTCATCCACGCCCCGCGTGCCGAATCTGCTGGCGTTTCACCGTTCACAACTCACGCCCCCCCCCGGATCTGGGATAATCCCCGCCATGGCCGAGCGCCCGTCCATTCTGGTGACCAACGACGACGGCTACGCCTCCGAGGGCCTGCACGTGCTCGCGGATGCTCTCGAGGACCTGGGCGACGTCTGCATCGTGGCGCCGGCTCGCGAGCAGTCCGCCGTCTCACACGCGTTGACTCTGGTCAACCCGTTGCGCCTACAGCGCTTCGGGCCGAACCGTTACGCCGTTGAAGGTACGCCCACTGACTGTGTCACCCTCGCGCTCGGGCATGTCATGGCCGAGCGTCCACCGTCGCTGGTGGTGTCCGGGATCAACTTCGGACCCAACATGGGTGCGGACGTGCACTACTCGGGAACGGTCTCGGCGGCCTTCGAGGGCGTGATCCTCGGCGTGCCGGCGCTCGCGGTGTCGCAGCAGCTCGGTGAGGGCTTCAACTTCATAACCGCCGCCGGGGTCGCGAAGCGGATCGCGGGTTGGATCCTCGGGCACGGTCTGCCGGCGGACACGCTGCTGAACGTGAACGTCCCCGCGATGCGCCCGCTCGGGATTCGCCTCACCCGGCTCGGGGCGCGGCGCTACACCGAGGGCGTGATTCGTCAGGTCGACCCCCGCGGTCGCGAGATCTTCTGGATCGGCGGTGGCAGTCCGATCTGGGAGGCCACGCCCGGGACCGATTTCCACGAGGTCTCTTCGGGCTGGGTGTCGGTGACACCGCTCCACCTCGACATGACCGACCACGAGTTCCTCGAGACGCTGCGAGACCTGAAGCCCCCCTGGGTCGGAGCCGCGAATGGCGATCGCTGACGGCTTCGCCTACCGGAGGGCCCAGATGGTCGAGGCGCTTCGTCGGGCCGGCGTACGCGACGACCGGGTGCTCGACGCGATGACCGAGGTGCCGCGGCACCTGTTCGTGCCGGAGA
>CAZQYU010000740.1:0-1516 GCA_964597585.1 uncultured Thermoanaerobaculia bacterium | reverse complement strand
AGGTCATCACCCCCTGCCCCATCTCGATCTTGCCCGTGAACACCGTGACCCTGCCATCCTCGGCGATGCGGAGGTAGGCGTTGAGGTCCGACGGGTAGGCGCGGCGGCCTTGGGCGAACAGGCCCGACGGGCCGACGCTCACAAGCACCACCACGCCGCCGCCCACGATCTTGACGAACTCGCGCCGGTCGATGCCGCGATCCTCGGTCATGATGCGCCCCCCTTCCGGCGGGAGACGTCCTCGATCGCGGCGACAATCCGCCGGTGGGCGCCGCAGCGGCACAGATTGTCCTCCATCCCCTTGACGATCGCGTCCCGGGACGGCGACGGGTCGGCGTGGAGGAGGGCGAAGGCGTTCATGATCATGCCCGGCGTGCAGTAGCCGCACTGGAAGCCGCCGTGCTCGACGAACGCCTCCTGCAGCGGGTGCAGGGCGCCGTCGTGGGCGAGGCCCTCGATGGTGGTGACCTCGGCGCCATCGACGGACGACACCGGCACGCTGCACGAGCGCACCGCCTCGCCGTTGACCACCACCGTACACGCGCCGCAGATCCCTTCGCCGCAGCTGAACTTGGTACCGGTCAGCCCGAGATCGCCGCGGAGCACCCACAGCAGCGTGCGCTCCGGGTCGGTCGAGAGGGTCGTCGGCCGGCCGTTGAGGCGGAAGCGGAGGGTCGTCGTCATAGCTCCTCCTCTCGTTCCTTCAACAATACCCCGACGGCGCCCTCCATAAGTCACCGCGATGGCGATAGAGACTCCGGCCGGAGCGGGCCTGTTCACGGAGAGACCCGCTCCGGTGCGGTGGCGGTCGCCGGTTCGGGCGCGCGCCGGCGGGCGCCGCTGCCTCGCTCGCTCAGCCAGTAGGCCGGCGCGCCGAGCAGGATCAGCACACCGGAGGCCGCCGCGATCCACGGCCGGTACTGGACGGCCGCGACCATCAGGAAGACGCACACCCCGCAGAAGACGATTGTGGTCGCCGGGTAGCCAAGGGTCCGGTAGACCCGTCTGGCGTCCGGGTCCTTGAAGCGCAACACGATGACCGCGACGCTGGTCGCGAGGTAGAACAGGTACACCGCGGCGGCCGTGTACATCACCGTGTCGACGAACGAGCCGAGGGCGAGGATGAGGACCATCGCCAGCAATCCCTGGGCGACGACGGCCCGGACCGGAGTCCCGGTGCGAGCCGACCACCGGCCGAGGGCGCCGAAGACCCGGTGGTCCCGGCCCACCGCATACGAGATCCGGGCGCCCGCGAACACCAGGCCGTTGACCGCACCGAGCGCACACAGGCAGATCAGGGCACTCACCAAGGCGCCGGCGCTGTCTGGGTAGACCCTCGCGACCGTCTCGGCTGCGACCGCCTTGGACGAGGCCAGGCCGCCAAAGCCGAGCACGTGGACGAAGGCCGTGTTGACGGCGAGGTAGATCAGCGTCACGACCGCCATGCCGAGCACCATCGCGCGCACGATGTTGCGCTGCGGCCGCTTGACCTCCGCGGCCACGTAGACCATCTCGT
>CAZQYU010000739.1:0-1520 GCA_964597585.1 uncultured Thermoanaerobaculia bacterium | reverse complement strand
GTTTCCCCTTCGATCCGCGGTAGACTCCCCCGGTGCGCGAGGAGCTGATCACCCGGCGGTCGTCCGAAATTCGGGGCATGTTCGGGCGCATCGCCCACCGCTACGACCTGCTCAACCGGCTGCTCTCGGTCGGCCGCGACCGGGCGTGGCGGGCGCAGCTCGCGCGCTGCGTCGCAGAAACCGGAGGGGGACGGGTGCTCGACGTTTGCACCGGAACCGGCGACGTGGCGCTCGCCCTCGACGGTGCCGCCGAGGTCCTGGGAACAGACTTCTGCTTGCCGATGCTGCACCTCGCACAGCTCAAGGCCGAGACCGCGGGGCGGCAGCTGCCGCTGTTTGCGGCCGACGCCCTTCGGCTGCCGCTCGCCGACCGCTCGATGGATGCAGTGACGGTCTCCTTTGGGGTGCGAAACTTCGAGCGCCTCGATTCGGGTCTTGAGGAGCTGGTGCGCGTGCTTCGTCCCGGCGGGAGGCTCGCGGTGCTCGAGTTCTCGCGCCCCGGTGGTCTACTCGGCCCGCTGCTCGGCTGGTGGGCGCGCGAGGTGCCGCCCCGCCTGGGGCGCATGCTGTCCGGCGACGACGAAGCCTACAGCTACCTCCCGGCTTCGGTGGACACCTTTCCCGACACCGCGGAAATGCGCCGGTGCCTCGCCGCGGCGGGCCTGGTCGAAGTCCGGGCGCGGCGCCTCACCGGGGGCGTGGCGACGCTCTACGATGGACGGCGCGGTACCTGAGGAGGCAGATGGTGAGAGACGACGGCAAGATCTTCGACGGGACCCGCATCGGGCGGGAGATCCAGGCCGGGGTTGCGACCGAGGTCGAGGCGCTTGCCAGCCGGGGCATCACCCCCCAGCTGCACGTCATCTTGGTCGGGGACGATCCGGCCTCCCAGGTCTACGTGGGTTCGAAGGCGCGTACCTCGGCCGAGCTCGGCATGCGCTCCGAGACCCACCGGCTGCCTGCCGAGACCTCGCAGGACGAGATCGAGGCACTGGTCGACCGGCTCAACAGAGATTCCGAGGTCGACGCGATCCTGGTCCAACTGCCGCTGCCGAAGGGGCTCGACGCCCGCGCTGTTCTCGAACGGATCGACCCGCGCAAGGACGTCGACGGTCTCCACACCGAGAACGTGGGCCTGCTCCAGCAGGGTCGGCCACGTCTTGTGCCGTGCACCCCCGCGGGCGTCATGGAGATGATGCGGCGCGAGGGTATCGATCCCAAGGGCATGCGCGCGGCGGTGGTCGGGCGCTCCGATATCGTCGGCAAGCCGATGGCGATGCTGCTGCTCCACGCCCACGCGACGGTCACAATGTGCCACTCCCGGACCCGTGACCTGGCCGCGGTCACCCGCGAGGCGGACCTCGTGGTGGCCGCCGTCGGCGTCCTCGCCCTGATCGGGCCGGACCACGTGCAGAAGGGTGCGGTCGTCGTCGACGTGGGCATGCACCGGGTCACCGATCGCGCAACCGTCGAGCGGCTGTGGCCGGGCAACGAGAAGAAGATGGCCGCCTTCGAGCGTC
>CAZQYU010000738.1:0-1522 GCA_964597585.1 uncultured Thermoanaerobaculia bacterium | reverse complement strand
CGCCGCCAAGCGCGCGGTCGCGGTCGCGCTGCGCAACCGCTGGCGGCGGCAGCACCTCGAGCCCGAGCTCGCCGATGAGGTCGCGCCCAAGAACATCATCATGATCGGGCCGACCGGCGTCGGCAAGACCGAGATCGCACGCCGCCTCGCCCGACTCACCGGCTCGCCCTTCCTCAAGGTCGAAGCGTCCAAGTTCACCGAGGTCGGCTACGTTGGGCGCGACGTCGAGTCGATCGTCCGCGATCTGGTCGATGCGGCCATCCAACTTGTGCGCAGCGAGCGTGCGGAGGAGGTCCAGGTGCGTGCCGAGCGGGCCGCCGAGGAGCGCCTGCTCGACCTGCTCATGCCGTCGACGATGGCGACCGCGACCCCGTCCTCGCTCGAGGAGACCCAACGCTCATTGAAGCGCCTGCTGCGCGACGGCCAGCTCGAGGAGCGCGAGGTCGAGATCGAGGTCGACGAGCAGCGCATGCCCACCCTCGAGATGTTCGGGCCCCAGGGCATGGAGACCATGGGTCTGAACCTCAAGGACATGTTCGGCGGGCTCATGGGGAAACGGCGCACCACCAAACAGATGAAGGTCTCCGACGCGCGCCGCATGCTGATCGGGGAGGAGGAGGAGAAGCTCATCGACCGGTCGCAGGTCGAGAGCGAGGCCCTCGAGCGCGTCCAGCAGGCGGGGATCGTGTTCCTCGACGAGATCGACAAGATCGCCAGCCGCGAGGAGGGCGGAGGACGCGGTCCCGACGTTTCGCGCGAGGGGGTGCAGCGCGACCTGCTGCCGATCGTCGAGGGCACCACCGTGACCACCCGCTACGGCACGGTGCGTACCGACCACGTGCTGTTCATCGCCGCCGGCGCGTTCCACGTCTCGCGGCCCTCCGATCTCATCCCCGAGCTCCAGGGCAGGTTCCCGATCCGGGTCGAGCTGGACGCCCTCAGCGCCGAGGACTTCGAGCGCATCCTGACCGAGCCGGAGCACTCGCTGATCCGTCAGTACACCGAGCTTCTGGCCACGGAAGGCATGACACTGGAGTTCGCCCCGGGCGCGGTGCGCGCGGTCGCCCACGGTGCCGCCGAGGTCAACTCGGCGGCCGAGAACATCGGCGCACGGCGGCTGCACACCGTGCTCGAGCGCCTGCTCGAGGAGGTCTCGTTCAGCGCTCCCGACCGCGCGGGCGAGGTCTTCGTCGTCACCGACGCTATGGTCCAGGAGCACCTGGCGCCGCTCATCGCGGACCGTGATCTGGCCCGGTACATCCTCTGAGCGGCCCTCGGGCCGCAGCGGCGCGCCGGCGATTGCGATCGTCCTCGCTCTCGCGGCACTCCTCGGCGCGTGCGGCCGCAAGCTGGACCCGTTGCCGCCCGTGCTACGGATCGCGGCGCGGATCGACGATCTCACGGTCAGCCAGCGCGAGGCCGATGCCCTGCTTCGCTTCACCGTGCCCACCCTGACGACCGCCGGGGGTCCCCTTCCCGACCTCGAGTCGATCGAGGTCTGGCGGGCGGTGCTGCCGGCCGC
>CAZQYU010000737.1:0-1527 GCA_964597585.1 uncultured Thermoanaerobaculia bacterium | reverse complement strand
ACCGGGTCCTGGGCCTCGACCTCGGCGCCGACGACTACATCACCAAGCCGTTCTCACTGCGTGAGCTCAAGAGCCGGATCCGCGCGCTGCTGCGCCGCCGCAGCCTCGACGGCGGCGTGCCCGAGGACGAGTACCGGGACACCCGGCTCGCGGTGCGGCGCGGGCCGATGGACGTGGCCCTCGACGGCGAGCCGGTCCGCCTGACGGTCCGCGAGTTCGAGCTGCTCTGGTACTTGATCACCAACCGGCCCCGCGTCGCCTCGCGCGAGCGGGTCCTCGAGCGCGTGTGGGGGATCTCGTCGGATGTCGAGACGCGGACAGTCGACGTCCACATCCGCGCCCTGCGCGCCAAGCTCGGGGCCGAGGCGATTGAGACCGTGATCGGCGCCGGCTACCGCTTCCGGGGCTTTCCGTGACCGTTCCCCGTCTGCTCCTGATCGCCGCCGTCGCCTCCCTGCCCCTGCTCCTGTTCGCCCAGCTCGCTGCTCCTTCGCCGGCGCTGCTGGTCCTGCTCTGGGTGCTGGCGGTGGCGCTCATCGTCGGGGTGGTCTGGGAGCGGCTCGGCCGGCCCCACGCGGAGCTCGTCGACGAGCTCGGCGCCGCCGGCGGACCCGAGCCACTGGCGCTGCTGCGCGAGCTCAAGGAGCTGCTCGAGGCGCGCGAGCGCGAGCGCACCGAGCTCTCGCGGCTGATCGAGAACCTCTCGGCCGGGCTCGGCGAGGGGCTCCTGATGGTCGACCACGGGCTCCACCTGCGCCTGGTCAACCCGGTCGCCCTCCACTTCGTGGGCGTCGACGAGGTGCGGCCGGGCACGCATCTGCTCGAGGTGGTCCGGGTCCCGAGCGTGGTCGAAGCGGTCCGCGCCGCAGTCGCCGGCGGCCGCTCGGAGCGGGTGCTGGTCGAGAACCCGCGCGGGCTGTGGGAGGTGCGGGCCTTTCCCGCCCCCGACGGCGGCGCCGTCGCGCTGCTCGCCGACGTCGGCCTGGTGCGCCGCTCGGCGGAGTTCCGCCGCCGCTTCGTCCAGGATCTGTCCCACGAGCTGCGCTCGCCGCTGACGGTGCTGCGCACCAGCGTCGAGGCGATGGAGGGTGAGGTCGACTCCCACCTGGCCGAGATCGTGGTCCGCCAGGTCGAGCGCATGACGCGGCTCACCGACGAGCTCTACGAGCTCGCTTCGATCGAGGCCGGCCAGGTGGAGCTCAAGCCGGAGCTGCACCGCCTCGCCGGGATCGCGAGCGAGGTGGTCGACGACTTCTCCGCCCAGGCCGACCGCGCGGAGGTCGAGCTGCGCCTCGGCGTGCCCGACGAGCTGTACTGTACCTGCGACCGGCGCGCCCTCTCACGGGTGCTCTCGAACCTGGTCGACAACGCGATCAAGTACAACCGACGCGGCGGCTGGGTCGAGATTCGCGGCTGGTCGTCGGGCTCGGCGGTGATGCTGAGCGTGTCCGACAGCGGGGTCGGGATTCCGGCCACCGAGCTCAAGGCCGTGCTCCAGCGCTTCTACCGCCTCGACCGCGCCCGCAC
>CAZQYU010000736.1:0-1532 GCA_964597585.1 uncultured Thermoanaerobaculia bacterium | reverse complement strand
GTGACGAGAAGCTCAACCAGCGCCCTGCGCGCACGCCGACGCATCACGGAGACCCTACCAAGCTCACCCGAGCATCCTACAGGCACGAACGAAGGTCGAGGCCGGCAGTGGCCGGGCCGCCGGCCGGGCTCCTCGCGCGGTCGGCCCCGGACGGCGCTGTGCCATGTTCCTCACCACCGGGTCTTGACGTGACGTGGACAGCTGCTCCAGTGCATCGGCAAGGCTCGGCGTCCCACGAGCCCCGAGGCTCGTTTGCGGACGGAAGCTCAGTGCCCTCAACTGAGACGGGCCGTGGGCCCCGCTTCCGCAGTGTCCGGAAACGGGCACTGGGATTTCGCATTCGGACACGAACAGGGCGCAGTCCAAACGCAGAGTTGTCGGAGGAACCTGCGAACAGGCGTTTCCGGACCCGATTCAGCCGCAGTGGACCCGCAGGCACAGAACTTGCGTTAGAACGCATGAGTCTGTCGACAGCCCAGCGACCGGCCATCGGGAGGACGACGTGGACTTTCTGACCCACGACCTGCGGTCCGCTATCCGCTCGCTGACGCGGCATCCGGGCTTCACCGTGGTCGCGGTGATCACCCTGAGCCTGGGCATCGGCGCGGCGACCTCGATGTTCAGTGTCATCCACGGCGTTCTGCTGCAGCCGCTTCCGTACCCGCGTTCCGAGCGACTCCTCCGCCTCTACTCCACCGAGCAGGACCTGCCCGGCGCCTGGTCGGGCGCCGACTTCGTCGACCTGGCAGCGCAGTCGAAGAGCTACGAGACGATCGCAGGGGCACGCAACCTCGGTTTCGCGATACGGCAGGATGGTGTGCCGCAGAGGATCCGCGGCGCATCCGTGACGCCGGGGTTCTTCCGCGTGTTCGGCCTGCCTCCCCGGCTCGGCCGGTTGTTCGACCCCGACATCGACGTGCCCGGCGGGGCGCGTGTCGCCGTGCTCGGCAACGGCCTGTGGCAGTCGCGGTTCGCCGCCGATCCCACGATCGTCGGGCAGACGCTGGAGCTCGACGGCGAGGCCTACACGGTGGTGGGAGTTGCGCCGCCCGGCTTCTCGTACCCCTCCGACTCCCAGCTCTGGGTCGCGTCCCGCTACCGGGTCCCGGAGCCGCCCGTTCCACTCGGAGACGACCCCGCCACCAACCGCGGCGCTGACTACTTTCAGGTCGTGGCGCGGCTCGAGGATGGCGTCACCCGGCAGCAGGCGAGGGCCGAGGGCACCGCCTTTGCGGCGAGGCTCGCCGAGGCCTATCCCGAGACGAAGAAGGGTGAGGGCTTCGACCTCGAGCCGCTGCAGGAGACGCTGGTCTCCTCGGTGCGTCCGATGCTGCTCGCGCTCTTCGGCGCAGTCGGTCTGGTGCTGCTCATCGCCTGTGCCAACGTCGCTAACCTCCTGCTGGCGCGTGCGACCGGCCGGGTCCACGAGATCGCGGTGCGAGCAAGTCTTGGCGCCAGCCGCAGGCACCTGGCCAGGCAGCTCCTCAGCGAGAGTGTCCTGCTCGGGCTCGCCGGAGGCGTGGGAGGCGCAC
>CAZQYU010000735.1:0-1534 GCA_964597585.1 uncultured Thermoanaerobaculia bacterium | reverse complement strand
CGCCCGGGATTGCCGGTACCTCGTGTTGTCTGGTGACGATCGGACGGACCTAGGTCGTGACCTGAAGATCCGTGCGGGGCGCCTGCTGCAGGATTCCTGGAGAATGCTCGGCGTAGATCTCGCCTTCCAAGTGATGGCAGACACGGGCCATGAGTTCAACGACCCGCAAATGGCACTCGTCGGGAAATGGCTGCGTCACGAACCGTATGCCGAGGACGAGGTGCAACCTCTCGACCCGTAGGTTTGCGACCAACGGTTTCGATCGCGTGTTCAGCCAGGAGTCGCTAGTGTCCTGAGTTAGAAGTTCAGTTACATTTTATTGACCTCGGTGTACCTTCTGTTCAATGGCGAGCAGGGAGGACACCGATGCCAAGGGGAAGACCAGTACCGCCCGTGATCCTTACGGACGAAGAACGAACCACACTCGAGCGGTGGACCCGGCGTCCAAAGACCGCCCAAGCCTTGGCCATGCGGGCGAGGTCCTCGATGCCGACGCCGAGGAGCTCCCCTTCTCGCCGGAGCAGCTCTCCCGCCTCAAACCTCGACCTCTCACGTAGACGTCGTTCGTTGGGCCCGGTCGGGGCGTGAGCTCAGTGCTCGACCACCGCCAGACCCGCCAACCGGCGCGGACAGCGCAGCCCCCGGGGATGGCATCGGCCGCACGAGCTCACCGCAGCATGACGAGCACCTCGATGGTGCCGACACCCTCCCCGAGCGGCTCGAGCGCCTTGCCGAGGATCGTCCCGGGCAGCGGTGCATCCGCCCGCATGGCACGACCTGGGTTCGGTGAGGTCACCAGCAGGTCGCCGGGCCAGATCGCACCATAGGCGGCGTCCGCCTTGCACCGCACGATCCCGGCGAGAGCAACTGCCGCATGGTCGGGCAGCGAGGTCCCGTCCTCACGGGCGACTGTCTCCCGCGCGCCGCTCGCTCTGGACCGCGCCGGCACTTCGGCGAGGACGACCCCCGATGAGCTCGTCACGACGCCGACGACCCCGCTGTCCGCGGCCTCGACGGCCCGGCGCATGCGGCCGGGTCTCGCGCGGTCGATCACCAGCACATCGCCCTCCTCCACCGTCTCCGACACCTCCATGAGGCTCGCAAGTCCTCCCGACGACGAGCGGAAGGACGGGGCGTAGACATTGCCGTCCTCGTCGATCGGGACGACGGAGGCGACCTTCGCCGGGCTCGGGCTCGGATCCCGGCCGACCACGGCATCGGCGGCTCTTACGAGCTCGCTCCCGGCAACGTCGGAGCCTTCCAGATCATTCGCCATCGTCGCCGAACGAGGAGGCCCGGTTTCGGAGGGCTCGCGCGGCCCCGGCGGCTCGTGGAGCGCCGGGTCGAACTCGACGACTGCCTCCTTGAGGGCTCGGGCACGGCTCAGGTCGAGCTCGCCCGTCTCGCCGATGCCGGCCCGCATGGCCTTGAACCGCTCGAGGGCATTGAAGCGCTCGAGGTCGGGCCGCCGCTCGTACAGCCGCCGCTGGTCCGCCATCGACGGGATGTAGGCCTCGCGCTGCTTCTCCTCGAC
>CAZQYU010000734.1:0-1534 GCA_964597585.1 uncultured Thermoanaerobaculia bacterium | reverse complement strand
CCGGCCTCGGCCAGGGGCGCCGTGAGCGACGCCAGCACGCCGACCAGCGAGAACTCCAGCGGACCCTGCACCGTCAACCGGCAGAACCCGCGTTCGGCGACGACCCGCGCGGGCACATCGGCCTCGGCACAGACCACGGAGAGCTCGTCCTGGGTGCGGGTCAGTGAACGGAATGTCGACCTCTGCGCCCATCCCGGGACGTCCGCATTCGCGTCGAGTCGAACGACCGCCAGCTGCTCCGGTGACATCTCGAGCTCGAGCCGAACCGCGCTCACTCGAGCACCTCGGTGTCGTCGTGGTGGTAGGCCGGGGCGCAGCAGCACAGGACCACGAGCGGCTCGGAGCCCCGGTTCTGTAGGCGATGGGGCATCTCGGGCGGGATCGCCACCGCGTCCCCGGCAGCCACCGCGAAGCTTTCGCTGCCGAGCTCCATCGTGCCCACCCCCGAAGTCACGAGGTAGACCTCCTCGGCACGTCGGTGACGGTGTCGGCGGGTTGCCGCCCCGGCCGCGACGACCGCTTCGGCCACGCTCAACGCGGCCACGCCGTGATGATCCGGGTGCATCAGCTCGCGCACGGCCGAGCCGTCGAGGGTGACATAGGGTTCGATCGCGTCGCGTTTCGAGCGCAGGCGGTCGGTCTCCACGATGGACCTCCGGAACGAGCCTACTCCACCCGGTCATCGGGCCCGAGGACGGAATGACTGCGACTCGCAACCAGAACGCGGCCAGGAATAGCACACGACCGCCACATGCTTCCCACGCCGGGCCGAGACAGCCCACCGCGGCGACGACGGCGGTGCGCGACCCACTCCCCCACTCTTCGAGGAGCTCCATGGACGATCTCGACTTCGATCTTCTCGTGATCGGCGCCGGCTCAGGCGGCGTGCGGGCCGCACGGATGGCGGCCGCCGCCGGGGCGCGCGTCGCCGTCGCCGACCCCGGACCGCTCGGCGGCACCTGCGTCAACGCGGGATGCGTGCCCAAGAAGCTGCTGGTCTACGCGGCCCAGCTCGGCGACGGTTTCGACGACGCGGCCGGCTTCGGCTGGACCACGACCGGACGCTCGTTCGACTGGTCCCGTCTGATCGCCAACAAGGACCGCGAGATCGCCCGCCTGAACGGCATCTACGCCCGCCTCCTCGGCGACGCCGGCGTCACCCTGCTGCGCGCCCGGGCGACCGTCACCGGGCCTCGCGAGGTCGAGGTTGACGGCCGGCGGCTCTCGGTCGAACGGATCCTGCTCGCCACCGGAGGGCGACCGCAGCGGCTCGGTATCCCCGGCGACGAGCTCGCGATCACCTCCGACGAGGCGTTCCATCTCGCCGAGCTGCCGCGTCGAGTGCTGATCGCAGGGGGCGGCTACATCGCGGTGGAGTTCGCAGGGATCTTCCGGGCGCTCGGCAGCGAAGTCACGCTGATGTACCGCGGCCCGCTGTTCCTGCGCGGCTTCGACGACGACATCCGCCGTCAGCTCGCGGTGGAGATGCGCCACCGCGGGATCGACCTCCGCTTCGAGCGCTGCCCGGCCGAGA
>CAZQYU010000733.1:0-1535 GCA_964597585.1 uncultured Thermoanaerobaculia bacterium | reverse complement strand
GGCCGATGAACGGGGTCACGCTGGCGGTCGTCGCGAGCACCGGCAGGGCCCGCTGCAGCCGCTCCTGCTCGGCGCCGAGGGCGCGCTCGAGGGCCCGTTCGACACCGTCGAGGCTGCGCACCTTGAGCGATGCGTCGGTTCCTTGGGTGCGCCGCGCCGACCGAATCTGTGCCTCGAGCTCGGCGTAGCCCGCCTGGAACATCGGCACCAACGGCGACGCGCTGTGGCGGGGAGCGGCCTCCGCCGCCTCGTTGAGGCGCGCCGCCTTGCGGAACACCGCCAGAAAGCGCCCGGAGTCACCCCGGGCGGCCGCCAGCTCGCGCCATTTGGCGAGGATGACCGACCACGAGCCGAGAGAGAACAGGACGAGCACGCTCAAGACCAGCTTGGCGACCCAGCCGGTGGCAAGGAAGAACTTGACGATCTCCACGGCGGCCATTGTACGCAATCCGCGTGCCGGGCACTCCGATACCCGACAGCCGGTACGCTCAATGCAACGCCGGGTGGGACCCGGGGTCACGTCCCGGAGCCGGGGGAGGTACACTTCGGCCCGGAGGTGCTGCCGTGCGTGCGCAAAGGCCCGTGCTCCCACTCGCCCTGTTCCTGATGTTGGCGATCCCGGCAATCGCTGAGAGTCCAGCGCCGACCCCGGCACCGGTCGGCGGATTGAGCTTCAAGCACGAGGTCGGCGTGACCGTGGTCAACGTCGACGTCTTCGTGCATGACAAGGACGACAAGCCGGTGACCGGGCTGAGCAAAGACGACTTCCGCATCTTCCAAAGCGGCGTCGAACGGCCGATCTCGCACTTTGCGGTGATGAGCGAGAAGGTCTTCCGATCGCAGGTGGAGGCCGACCAGGCTCCAATCCCCGACCTGGTGCCGGAGCCCGAGGTACCTGAGGAGCTTCGCGCCGAGGTCAAGCCGACCTACATGATCATCTACGTTGACAATGAGAACATCCGTCCGCTCGACCGCAACCGCGTGCTGCGCAATGTGCGCACCTTCGTTACCGACACGATGGCGGGCCCGGTGCAGATGATGGTGGTCAGCTACCAGCGGTCGTTCAAGGTGCTGCAGCCCTTCACCACCGACGCCAAAGCGGTCAACGACGCCCTGCGGTCGCTGGGCAAGAACACCGGTGGTCGGAGCGAGCGCGACAGCTCACGGCGCGACATCGTGAACCGCATCCGGCGTGAGGAGGACAACCTCCGCAACCGGGGCTCCCACAGCTACACCCGGGAGAGCATCCTCCAAGACATTCTGAGCTTCGCCGACGAAGAGGCCAACAACCTGAGCTTCACCGTCAACTCCCTACGCGGCGCGGTCTCGATGGTCGCCGGGCTGGACGGTCGCAAGGTTGTGGTCTACGTGTCAGACGGCCTGCCGATGGTGCCCGGTCTCGGGCTGTTCTACGAGTACTCGAACATTGTCCAGGACACCTCGATCCTCTCCCTTCGCAGCCGCTACGACCGCAGCCGCCTGTTCGACTCACTGGTTTCGGCCGCCAACGGCCAGAACGTGAGCTTCTACACCAT
>CAZQYU010000732.1:0-1538 GCA_964597585.1 uncultured Thermoanaerobaculia bacterium | reverse complement strand
GACAATCCGGCCAACCTGGCCGGCATGTACGTCCAGTGGTTCGCCGCCGACTTCAGCCAACTGAGCAGCGACAACGTCATCCGGGTCAGCCCGGCGACCGACACCTGGCTGCGGCTTGAAGACCAGCTCACCGCGCCGCCCGACGCGGCCCAGGCCAGGGTCTGGCTGGTGGTCGGGACGCCGTCGCTGCCCGACGAGACCAACCCCGGCGTCGCGATCTTCGACGACGCCTACTTCGCTGCCGCGGGCCTCGAGACGGTGCAGGAGCTGTTCGTCCCCGCCGCCGCCTCGGCGCAAGGGCAGGGCGGAACCTCCTGGTCGACTGCCGGGTGGTTCTCGAACGCCACCGACGTCCCGGTGGATCTCGCCGCCGCGCTGCTCCGCCAGGGTCAGGGCAACGCAGCCGCAGTGGCGAGCCCGGTCACGCTCGGTACGATCCCGCCGCACGGCTTCCTGCGCATCGACGACCTCGTCGCGGTACTCGGCGGCAGCCAGCTCACCGGCGGCCTCTACCTTCGGGCGACCGCCTCCGGCATCTCCCAGGGTGCTTCCATCGTGGACGCCACCACCCATACCTTCACGCCGAACCCGCTCGGAGGCGGCAGCTACGGCCAGGGGATCCCGGCGAGCCGCGCCGGGAGCGCCGGTGAGACGCTGGTCCCAGGGGTGTTCCAGACCGCGGAGCTGCGGACCAACATCGGAGTGCTCAACACGTCCGGGACCACGGTCACCCTCGAGGTCCGGGTCCTCGACGCCAACGGCAACCAGATGAGCCTCACCGGGTGGAGCCTCCAGCCCTACGAGCAGCGCCAGGTCGGGCTCCCCGTGCTGGGGGTCTCGAGCCTCAACGGTGGTTCCGTGACGTTCCGCGTGACCAGCGCAGGGGGCTCGATCCTCGGCTATGCCTCGACGGTCGACCAGGTCTCCGGAGACGCGATCTACAACGCCGCGAGGTAGGCCCCGCCCGGGCATCGCGCGGGGCGAAGGCTGCAGATCCCGCATCGGAGGATGCGGGATCTGCACCTCGTTCCGCCATGCCACCGTCGACTCCCCTCACATCGAGCTGGCACGAAGGCTCCTACCACCTCGACGGAGTCGCCACCAACGGCCTCGGCCGCGGCGCCCTGGCCGACATCAGCAACTCCAAGATCGGGTTTGTCTTTCAGGGATTCAACCTGCTCGCACGGACGTCCGCGGTGGACAACGTGGAGCTCCCGCTGCTCTACGACCGGTCCGGGCGCAAGCTCGCGACCCGGCGCCTCGCGTTCGAAGCGCTCGACCGCATCGCCGGCATCGGTCCATGATGTGCCCGCCTCCCGGGAACCACTCGCCAGGGGGCACGTCAACCCTCACAGAGTACGAGAGCAGGAATCACTCTCCAATGCTCCGGGTTTCCTCCATCAACTGTTCCACTTCACAGGAGGAAGGCATGCGCTGTCGCCTCGCCGTTGCGCTCGTGGCGCTGATGGCAACCTACTCCGCCCACGCCGCCGTTTTCACGGTCGGTCCCGGGGGGACGCACACGACCCTCCAGGCCG
>CAZQYU010000731.1:0-1538 GCA_964597585.1 uncultured Thermoanaerobaculia bacterium | reverse complement strand
TCATGACCGCACCGGCCTATGAGCGTGATCCATACCTCACCAAGCTCGACACCGAAGTGACCGACTGCGGGTTCGACCCAACCGGACGACCGTGGGCGATCGCCGCGGACACCCTCTTGTATCCGGAGGGCGGCGGTCAACCCTCCGACCGCGGCACCCTCGCCGGTGCCGCGGTGCTCGACGTCCAGCGCAACCACCGGAGGATCGTCCACACCCTCGCCGCGCCGGTCGGGTGCGGTCCGGCGACGATGACCCTCGACTGGACCCGCCGCTTCGACCATATGCAGCAGCACACCGCCCAGCACCTCCTGACTGCGACCGCCCACGGCCGCTTCGGCTGGGCCACGACCGCCTTCCATCTCGGCCCCGAGCTGTCCGACGTCGAGCTCGACGCCCCGCGGCTCGGCCCCGACGAGCTGGCGGCGCTCGAGGACGCCGTCGCGGCCGAGGTCCGTGCGGCGCGACCCGTCACCGCGCGGTGGGTGACTGCGGAGGCCTACGCCGAGCTGCCGGTGAGATCCCGCGGTCTGCCGGAGGGGCACGCCGGCGACATCCGCCTGGTCGAGATCGTGGGGGTCGACCTCAACACCTGCGGCGGCACCCACGTCCGTTCGACTGCGGAGCTTGGCATGGTCAGCCTTGTCAGCACCGAGCGACTGCGCGGCGGGACCCGGGTCTTCTTCGTCGCCGGCGACCGCGCGCGCCAGAGGATGGCGGCCCACGAGGCGCGCAACCTCCGGCTGCGCGAGCTGCTCGGTGCGCCGGATGCGGAGCTGGTCGCGCTCACCGAGCTGCGCGAGAGCCAGCTCCGCGACGCGCGCCGGGCGATCAAGCGCCTGGCGGGCGAGCTCGCGCGGGCCGAGGCCGCGGCCCTCGCGGCGCGCCCCGGCGCGGTGCTCGACGGCCACTGGCCGGACGGGGACGCCGCCTTCCTCGTCGAGCTCGGCCGTCGCCTCGCCGAGCACGCCCCGGACAGGGCCGCCCTGCTCACGGCGGGAGAGGATCCAAACGGCGTGTTCGTCGTCGTCGCCGGCCCCTCGAGCGGGCTCGACCTGGCGGCCCTGGGCGCGCGGGTGGCGGAGGTCCTCGGCGGCCGCGGCGGCGGCCGGCCCCCGCTCTACCAGGGCAAGGCGACCCGCCTCGCCGCCCGCGCGGCCGCGTTGGCGATCCTGGCAGGCGATCGGTCGGACGAACCACAAAGACACAAAGACACAAAGGTCGATTGAGGGCCGGGCAAAGCACGCCCGGAAAATTGCGGGTCTGCTGCCCGTCGGGGGGGTGTCGGAGCCTTCCCGGTCAGGTGCGCTGTGCCGTCATGCCGTGGCTCCAGCCTGCGACGAGTCTTTCGATATACCTTGAGCAGGCCCTTGCGCCCCTTCTTTGTGCCTTTGTGTCTTTGTGGTGAGCTTCACGCGCACTGAACGGCGCGGGCGACGGCGTCGGGCGTGGGGTCGACGGGCCCGGGAAGATGCACTGCGCGCGAGGCCGCCGCGACGTCCTTGAGCCCGGTGCCGGTGACCAGCAGCACGACCCTCTCC
>CAZQYU010000730.1:0-1544 GCA_964597585.1 uncultured Thermoanaerobaculia bacterium | reverse complement strand
TCGGGATCGTCACATCCGCCATCCGTCCGACGGCCCGGCTGAGCGCGCCGGCTGGCAGTCGTCTGAGAAGGCCGACTGCCAGCCGCCATCGGAGTGGGATCCGTTCCTCGACTGTCATGCGCCGCACTCCACTCAGCTCGGCAAGAGCCCGCCGACGTCCTCGAGCTCGAGCAGGATCGAGGCGAGCCGATCACGTGGAACAAGGTACCGAGTGTGGCAAAAACCGCAGATCAGCTCCGCGGGAGAAGACCCCGTGGGGCCTACCAGGCCGCGGACCTCGTCCGCGCCGAGCAGCCGCAGCACCTGCTCGACGCGCTCCATCGAGCAGCCGCAGCGGAACAGGACCGGGGTCGATCCGATGACCGAGAACCCGGTTGGAAACAGGACTGCCAGCCAGTCCTCGGGACCGCTCCCGGCGGCGAGGCTCTCGGTCACGGCGCCGAGCTCGCGCACGCGCTCCTCGAGGCGTCCCGCCTCCTGGTCCGACACCCCGGGGAGGAGCTGGACCGCGTACCCTCCTGCCTGCGCCACGCAGCCGCGGTCATCGAGTCGGACCCCGAGCACCACGGCCGCCGGGGTCTGTTCGGATTCGGTGAGGTAACGTGCGAGATCGCCCGCGATCTCGCCGGTGGCGAGGGGAACGACGCCGCGGTACGGTTGGCCGATGCCGACGTCCCGTGTGACCACGAGCTCTCCCGGCAGCCCGACCACGGCGGCGACGTCGGGTCGACCGTCGGGCCGGGCCGGGGCCGCGGCCCTGGCGTCGGCGACGATCGCCCGCAGCCATCCTCGCGGGGACGCGGTGGCGGTAAGTCGTCCGGCCGGGCCCGAACCTCTGATCTCCAGGGTCAGCACGGGCTCGCGCCGGGTCGTCTTCTCCAGGGTCGCCGCGAGGAGCATCGATCCGGTCGCGACCCTGCCGAGAGCCGCGGCGACCACCGGCGACGGATCGTGGATGCGCCTCAGCTCCTCGACGGCAGTTGTCGTGACCGCGGCGAGCGCGCGGGCACGCCCGCCGAGGGCGAGTGCGCGGATGAGGTGATCGGTCACGTCGCTCTCCACCGGGCTGCCAACTGTAGCACCGTAGGTGTGGTCGCTATACTCCCGCGCGTGCAGGCGACCCTCGAAGCATGGGACGGCGATCGGCTGGTTTTTGCGAGTGACGGACGGTGGCTGTATCCGTTGCTCGAGCTCGCGGAAAGGGTCCGAGAGGGGAGCGTCGACGCCGCGCGACTCGCAGTCCGCGATCGGATCGTGGGCCGGGCTGCGGCGCTGGTGCTGGTCCACATCGGCGTGCGCACGGTCCACGCCGGGATCCTGAGCGAGCCTGGACGGGATGCGCTCGCGGCCAACGGCGTCGAGTGGTCGTGCGATGAGCTGGTCGGCCGCATCGCGTGCCGGACCGAGACGCTGCTGCTGGACGTGACCGATCCGGCCGCAGCCTACCGCCTCGTCGCCGAGCGTGCCCGCCGATCCTGAGCGCATGGGCCCCGTGCGGGCTACACTGGCTCGGCAAGCACCTGATCCGGATCGGCAAAGAGGCC
>CAZQYU010000729.1:0-1546 GCA_964597585.1 uncultured Thermoanaerobaculia bacterium | reverse complement strand
TCCGGGGCCTCGGCTGGGAGGTGGATCGTGAACGCAGCGCCGTCGCCGGGCCCTGCCGGCTCGAGAATGAGGTCGCCGCTCATCGCCCGACATAGCTCGCGCGAGACGTAGAGACCGAGGCCGGACCCCTCTCCGATCGGTCGCCGGATGCCGCGCTCGAACCGCTGGAACAGGCGGCCACGATCCGGCTCTCCAATGCCAGGCCCATGGTCTGCGATGGTGACCGCGAGGTCGGACGCGACCGGATCGATGGCCACGAAGGCCTCGACCGCGGTTCGGCCCCCGTAGTGCACGGCGTTGTCGAGGATCGCCCACAGCACCTGGTCGAGGTGATCCGGGTCGGCCAGCGCGAGCCAGCCCTCGGCGCGGTCCTGCATCGTGAACGGCACGTCGGTCGCGCCGAGCGCCTCCCACGTGCGGCGGACGTGGCCCGCGAGGTTGAACACCTCCAGCCGCGGCCGAAGCGCGCCCGACTCGATCCGGCTCACGGTCAGCAGCTGACGGACCATCTTCGACAGCCGGTCGGCCTGCTCGGTGATGATCGCGAGACGCCGATCCGGTGCCTCGGCGGCCAGCTGCTCCGCGTAACCCCGGATGCTCGCGAGCGGCGTCTGGAGGTTGTGCGAGACGCCGCGCAGGAAGTCGTCCTTCGCCTCGTCGAGCTCGATCAGGCGGCTGTTCTGATCCTGGACCCGCGCGTAGAGCTGGGCATTCCTGATCGCCGCCGAGATCTCGATCGCATACAGCTCGAACAGGTCCTGGTCAGCGCGCTCCCAGGTGCGGGTCGCCGTGACATGGCCCGCGACGACGCCCAGGGTGTCGCCGCCGGCGACGAGCTCGGCGCGGACCTGGCGCAGCTCACCCGGGACGATCTCCTCTTCCGGGACCTCGGTTGGCTCCACGAGCAGGACCGCGCAGTCGATCATGCCGAACGCCGCCCGGGCTCGTTCGCCGGCGCGCCGGGCGAGGATCTCCGGACGCTCGCCGAGCGTCGTCTCCTCGAGCGCCTCGAGGATTCGCCGTAGCTCGCGGTTGCGTCGCTGGAGATCGCTTGCGAGCCGGTTGTGGCTGTCGGCCAGCCGGCTGATCTCGTCGTCGCCCGGCAGCTCCAGGCGTGTCGTGAGGTCCCCGGCCGACACCCGCTCCACGGAGGCCGCGATGGTCCGCAGTGGGGCGCCGAGATCGGCCGCGAGGAGGGCCGCGAGCAGGACGGCCAGGACGACCGCAAGCGCGGCTGCCAGCAGGAGCACGCGGGTGAGCGTGGTGTCGGCCTCGCCGCCGGCACCCGTGATCAGGAGCACGACGGTGCCGAACCCGGCCACGGGGAGCACGGCCGAGGCGATGAGCGCGATGGTCAGGCGGGTGCGGAACCCGACGCGCGGGCCGCGGTAGATCCTCGGCGGGGAAGGGCCCTGGTCCGGAGGCGGCATGCCCCCCGGCTCGTCCGGATCTGCCGGCACGGCCGCTCGGCGTGCCAGCCGCTCCGAGAGCGCGCCACCAGGCGGGGTGCCGTGAGCAGGCTCGGGTCGCGGCTCGGTCACGGCTC
>CAZQYU010000728.1:0-1551 GCA_964597585.1 uncultured Thermoanaerobaculia bacterium | reverse complement strand
AAACGCCCGATGCGGCGGCATAAACGATCAGCATGATCGACGGCGGGATCAGGATGCCGAGCGTGCCGCCGGCGCAGATGACGCCGGAGGCGAAGCTGGTGTCGTAGCGGGCCTTGAGCATCGCGGGATAGGCGAGCAGCCCCATCAAGGTCACGACGGCGCCGACGATGCCGGTGGCGGTCGCGAACATGGCGCAGGTGATCAGCGTCGCCACCGCCATCGAGCCCGGCATGCGCCGCGCGGCGATAGCCAGCGTGTTGAACAGGCGGTCGACGATGTTGGCCCGCTCGACGATGTAGCCCATGAACAGGAACAGCGGCACGGCCGTCAGCACGTCGTTGGCCATGACCGAGTAGGTCTGGTTTATGAACAGGTCGAAAATGCGATTGTTGAAGAAGCCGCCAAACCAGGTGTGGAACAAGGTCCACGAATCGGCGCCATGGGCGATGGCTCGTTCATAGGGGCGCCACATGCGGTCGGCGTCGAAATAGGCGTAGTAGCCGAAGCCCAGACCCATCGCCATCAGGGTGAAGGCGATCGGGAAGCCCAGCAAAATGATGAAAATGAAGATGCCCAGCATGACCAGGGCGACTTGCGGGTCGGTCATTCGCCGCTCCCGCGCCCGGACGGTTCGACTACGTCGACCGCCTCGTCGCCGTGGTGGAGAACGTCGCGCTCGTGTTCGTGGATCAGACGGTCCTCGGTTTCCTGGATGTCGTCGCTGGCCCGCGTCCAGTAGCCGTCCCTGATGCACATGATGCAGCGCATGACCTGGGCGACGCCCTGGATGAACAGGACGGTCCCGGCGGCAACCATGACCAGCTTGAATTGGAAGATGGGGATGCCGGCAGGGCTGTTGATGCTGACTTCGCGGTAGCCCACCGAGCGCGAGGCGTACTTCCAGCCCGTAAAAATGAGTGCGGTGATGCCGGGGAAGAAGAAAAGGATGTAGAGCACGAGCTCCATCATCGCCTGCACGCGCGGCTTCCACAGGCGGTAAAGGAAGTCGCCACGGACGTGGCCGTCGAGCGACAGCGTGTAGGCGCCGCCCATCATGAACAGCGTCCCGTACATGATCCAGGTGACGTCGAGCGCCCAGTCGGTCGGTGCGTCGAGGATGCGGCGAACGACGACCTCGTAGCCGACGCCGAGCGTCATCACCATCACCGCCCAGGCAAAGGCCTTGCCAACCCAGGCCGACAGGCGGTCGGCGAAGTTGATGTAACGGATCATCACCGCATCCCGGCCCCGATCAACAATGGCCCGGCAGGGACTAAACGCCCCGCCGGGCCATGGATCGTTCCCTTCTAGCCTAGAGCTTGAGCTTGCCGGGGAAGTAGTGGTTGTAAGCGAGTGCGTAGTCTGGCGCGTTCATCAGTTCATAGAAGACCACACCATCAACCCACGCCTTCTGGCTATCGATGAGCTTCTTCATCATCGGGTCTTTCGCCAACTCAGGGATGAGCTTGTCCCAGGCGGCGAGCTCAGCGTCCAGGATAGCCTGCGAGGTGCGCTCGACGCTGACACCCCCGGTTTGCAGCTTGGTGAGAT
>CAZQYU010000727.1:0-1552 GCA_964597585.1 uncultured Thermoanaerobaculia bacterium | reverse complement strand
TCAAGGGGCAGTTCGAGGTCGGCAAGGCGCTGCGCGCGACCCTCCGCCAGGCCGATACCTACGACCGCGAGCTGTTCGAGTCGATGGGCGTGAAGACGATCTGGCTCGCGGAGTACGCCGACCTGCCGTCGCTCTTGGCACGTGTCGCCGGGGCAAAGCCTTGACAGACCTCGTTCTGGAGTTTACTGTCAATCAGGACTGAGACCTAATGGAATGATTTCGCGGCGATCCATGCGATACAGACTCACCTCGTCACACAAGGGTGCCGATGCCTGACAATGAACCAAACGACCGTACGCCCCCGCCACGGCCGGCGGCGGTGTCGCTCCTGTCCCCGGCCCAGGCCCCGCTCGCACCGCTCGGTGCGACAGCCCGAGCCGGCGGGCAAAGAGCAGGACCGGCTCCCGCATGAGCGGCACCACGCTCACGATACGCGAGTGCCTCGACGGGTTGCTCGCGGAGGTGGTCAGGGCCGATGCCGCAGCCCAGCTCCTGCAGGCACGCGGATGGGCGGACCTTGCCCGGGGTGCGGAGATCGCCCAGGGACTCGACCACCTCGTCGACCTTGGTCTGCACGAGGTCGTACTGGAGGCCTGGTTGAGCCCCCCAAGCCGGCTCGCCAGGTTCTGGTTCGCGCTGCGCCGGCTGTTCGGGGGACGCCCTCAGCCGCCGCCGTTCCAGTTCGCCCCGCGCTCCAGCGACGCGCCGTCCCTGCGGCTGGAGCTGCGGGTAACGCGGTCGCCCGACGGTGGCTGGAGCTCGACCGTCCGACCGGGCGACCGGACCGCCAATGGTGAGCCTATCCGTGTCCCTCGAGTCGCTCTTTGACTGCTGCGAGCCTCTGCTACCCTCCACTCGTGGCGCCTACCGTCCCCCGCTCCCCGGACCCCGCGCTGGTCGCCCGGTGGAACCTCGACCCGAGTATCACGTTCCTCAACCACGGCTCGTTCGGCGCCGCGCCACGCGCGGTGCTGGAGGCCCAGGCGGGAATGCGGACACGCCTCGAAGCCGAGCCGGTGCGATTCTTCATCCGCGAGTACGAGGCCCTTCTCGACGCCGCCCGGCGACGGCTCGCCGGCTTTCTGGACGCGGACCCCGAGCAGCTCGTCTTCGTCCCTAACGCCACGACCGGGGTCAACACCGCACTGGCCTCGCTCGACCTCGCACCAGGTGATGAGCTCCTGGTCAGCGACCACGAGTACCCCGCATGTCGCAACGCTGTCGAAGCAACGGCCGCACGGACTGGCGCGCGAGTCGTGATCATGCGGATCCCGTTCCCCCTCGACGGTGCCTCCCAGGCGGTGGACGCAACTCTCGGCGCCGTCACGCCACGGACCCGCGCAGCGCTGGTCGACCACGTCACCAGTCAGACCGGCCTGGTGCTGCCTGCGGCCGAGATCATCGCGGCGCTCAAGCAACGCGGGATCACGGTGATCATCGACGGCGCCCATGCCCCAGGGATGCTCGAGCTCGATCTCAAAGGGCTCGGCGCCGACCTCTACACCGGCAACCTCCACAAGTGGGTGTGCGCCCCCAAGGGTGCGGCCTTCCT
>CAZQYU010000726.1:0-1554 GCA_964597585.1 uncultured Thermoanaerobaculia bacterium | reverse complement strand
CTCGGCAACGGCGTAGCCGAGCATCTCGGCGAAGGCCCGGTTGACCTGCAGCAGCCGGCCGTCCGGCGCGGTCAGCGACTTACCCACCCGCGAGTGTTCGAAAACGGCGCGGTAGCGCTGCTCCGACTCCTCCATCCGGCGCAGCATCGGCGCGGTGACCCGGGTGAAGGCGAACGCCCCGAGGGCGACGAGCACCAGGGTCCCGAGCAGCGCGAAGCCGCCCGCGCGCACGATCGGCGTCCGCACCTCGGCGAGGTCGATCTTGGCGACCAGGCCCCAGTTCGGCCCATCGACCGGTCTGAAGGCCGCGAGCACCGTCGTCCCCTGGTAGTCTCGCCCGACCATGGTGCCGTGCTCGCCGGCGAGGGCGCGCACCATCGGTTGCGCGAGCGCGGCGCCGGTCACGCGAACGACCTCCCCGGCGGGAAGGGCGTGGCGCAACGGCGCCAGGAAGACGATGTCGTTGCCGTCACGGCGTGCAACGGTGAACTCACCCGTCTCGCCGAGGCTGGGCGCCTCACGCTGCGCCTCGGCGAGGATGTCGAGGGTCGCCTGCGGGTCGCGGCTGGCGTGGTAGACGGCATCGATCAGCGACTCTCGGCTCGCGACCAGGTCGATCAGGCGGCCGCGCTGTGTTTCCAGGCTCGAGCGGTAGAGAGCGAGGAGTACAACGCCCGCCACCGCCAGCGCGACGGCGGCCATGATCACCACCAGCAGCAGCGCCCGGAGACGTTCCGGCTTCATGGGGCGGAGTTCCCGTTCGCCGCAGAACCATCGTGGTCGATCCGGTCCGGCCCCGTCGCGCTCACGCCCTGGCCCACGGCCTCGAGGTGCCGGCGGATGACCGGCACCAGCTCGCGGCCGAGGTCGATCTTGGCCACATAGCCGGAGGCCCCCGCGGCGGCCGCATCCGCCCGGTGGGCGGCGGTGTCGAAGATGCTGACGACGACGACGCGACTCGCGGGCGACACCGCCTTGACGCGCCGGGTCGCCTCGATGCCGCTGATTCCGGGCAGGCTGATGTCCATCAGGACCAGGGGAGGCCGGTGCGCAGCCGCGAGCTCGACCGCCTCCTCGCCGTTCGAAGCCTCCAGACATGAGGCTTCCGGAAAGCTGCTCTGCACCAGCTCGCAGAGCGACTGTCGCACAACCTCGTGGTCGTCGACGACCAGCACGCGGGTTTTCGTCATGATGGTCACCCCTATCAGTGCCGTTGGCGCCCTCTTCTACGACAAACGTCGCTCCTCGCGTCGGTCCTGTCTGTCGGGAAACCTGGACACATGGTGCCGGCTGCAAGGCCGGTAGCGGCCGACGCGGGTCATCGTTGGGACATCGTCGGGGCGTCGCAGGGGCGGAGCGTGTCTCCGCCCGGTTCCGACCGTCACACGGGAGCAGACAAGCTGCTCCCCTACCACCGGTGTGCTTCTGAACGCACCAGGTGGGCTATGACGGACGCACCAGCCCGTGCTCGACCGCAAAGCGGATCAGGCTCGCGAGATCGTCGACCTCGAGCTTCTTCATCAGCCGCGACCGGTAGGTCTCGACCGTCTTCGG
>CAZQYU010000725.1:0-1584 GCA_964597585.1 uncultured Thermoanaerobaculia bacterium | reverse complement strand
AGTAGCCCCAGCCGACCAGGAAACCGGCGAACTCGCCGAAGGCCTGGTCGGTGTAGGCGTACGGCCCGCCGGCCGCGGGCAGGCGCCGGGCCAGTCGTGCGAACACCAGGCCGATGAGAATCGAACCGACGGTGGTGATCAGCCACGCCACCAGGCTGGCGCCGCCGAACGGGGCCAGCGAGGCCGGCAGCAGGAACACGCCCGACCCCACCATACTGCCGACCACCAGGGAGGTCACCATGGCGAAGCCGAGGGTCCTCGCCGGAGTGCCGGAAACCGTGGACGTCGTCATACCGGCAGTCTGACATACGCCGCAGGCGCCGAGTCGCGAGAGGGCCGGCGATGGCTGGCAGATCGGCGCCCGCAAGGGTGGTGAGAGGTGGAGGCGGGGTCGTCTCACTGCCCGAGACTTGACCGATCGGGCACAGTGCCGATTCGCGTCCTTGCCTCGAACCTTCTGATGGGCGGCATCCCTCCTGCACCGGCACCTGGGACGTGGTGCGCCACCGGATCGCCCTCCTCCTTCTGCACACTTGACGGAGCGCGACTCTGTAACATGCTCTGCAGGTTTCGGAGGAAGGAGCGACGCAGTGCGACATGCAGGCTGGTTGATGGGCGTGGTGCTGGCCGCCAGCGCGGCGTACTCGGCGCCGGCACACACGGGTACCTTCACCATGAGGCAGGTGCTCGGCTATCCGTTTCCGACGGAAGTGGTGGCGGCAGAGCAAGGAAACGACATCGCCTGGGTGCTCGATGAGCGCGGCGTGCGCAACATATGGACCGCTTCGGCGCCGGCGTTCGAACCGAGGCAAGCGACGCAGTTCACCGATGACGACGGACAGGAGCTCACCAACCTGGCCTTCTCGCCGGACGGCGAGGTTCTGGTGTTCGTGCGCGGGGGCGATCACGACGAGAACTGGCCCGCTCCAGGAAACCTGGCGCCGAACCCCTCGTCCAGCCCCCAGGAGCGGCACCGCGAGCTCTACGCTGTCGATCTGGCGACGGGCAAGCTGACCGATCTCGGCCCCGGCGACGCCCCCGCCGTGTCCGCCGACGGCAACTGGGTGGCGTTCACGCACCCCGCTGACGGCAGCGTGTGGCGGGCGCCGATCGACGGCGGCAACACGCCGCAGCGGCTCTTCTTCGACAGGGGCAAGGACAACGACCTGCACTGGTCGCCCGACGGCAAGACGCTCGCCTTCGTTTCCGAGCGCGACGACCACAGCTTCATCGGGCTGTACCGCGGCCACGGCAGGCCCATCCAGTACCTGGCGCCGGGCACATCTCGTGATTCCCATCCACGCTGGTCGCCCGGGGGCGACGAGATCGCCTTCGTCCGCCGGCCGGGGCTGGGTGGCGAGCCTGAGCCGCAGCTCGAACCGCATCCCGAGCCGTGGGCCGTCTGGGTCGCCGACGTCGCCACCGGCGACGGGCACGCCGTGTGGTCGAGCCCGGAGACCCTGGAGGGCTCGTACCCGGAGACAGCGGGTGGGGCCAATCTCCATTGGGCCGCGGGCGGCCGGCTCGTGTTCCTGAGCGATCTCGACGGCTGGCCGCACCTCTACTCGGTGTCCACCTCCGGCG
>CAZQYU010000724.1:0-1586 GCA_964597585.1 uncultured Thermoanaerobaculia bacterium | reverse complement strand
CACTGGACGCGTATGCGGCGGACTGCCGTCTGTTCGGTCTCGTGGATCCGGGGGACGGTCGCCTGACCGACTTTCTCAACGCCACCTCGGAGCTGTCCCTTCGCGAGGCCCGCCTCGAGAGCCTGGCCGATGGGCACCTGACGGAGGCCCCCGAGCTGACGGTCGCCCGCGACGAGCTCTGCGCCGTGGTCGCAAGCGGGCCTCGTGGTGACGTCGCTCGCCGTTTGCGCACCCATACGACCCGGGTGGCGATGAATCTCGGTCCGTACCAGATCGTGGGATTGGTACACGGCACGCCGGCATCCGAACCGCTCGGGGCGGCCCTCCGCCGCGCGCCGTGGGTGCCCCTCACCGAGGCCACCGTCACGTACCGCCGTGGTCCGGACTCGATCGCCGATGACGTGCCCACGCTGCTCATCAACCGCAACCTGGCGAGCTCGCTTCGTGCCGTCGAGGAGGCGAGCGTCGTCCTCCCCTGGGAGGCCCCGCGGGCGGCCTCGCGCGCTGCGCCGCGTGCGTTTGAACTCACGGAGGCACTGCGGGACGAGGAGCGATCGGATCGTGACGAGGCGGCTCCTCCGCGAGGACCGGAGCCCCCCATTTGACCTGAGCGCGGACGTCGCGCCCGCAATTCGAATGCGACAGCCGGCCGCGGGTGGTCGAGCGCCCTCCAGCGGCAGGCTGCAATTTGGTGGGCTGGCGTCCCCAGGAGGCGATCCCTTCGGGCCGGAAGTCGCTGCCCTGGACGCACCGTAGATAGGATGCGGTTCTCCCCACTGCCGACCTCCGACGTAGTTTGCGGGGCGCGCGACCTCGACGTTCTGGGCTGACATCGAGTCGTCAGACGATGGCGTGGTCGGGGGCCCAGCGCGAGAGCTCGTAGCGGTTCGAGGGCTGGAGCTTCCGAAGGACGGCGGTGACGTGCGTCTCGACCGTCCTGACCGAGATCCCGAGCTCGCTGCCGACCTCCTTGTGCGTGTGCCCGCTCGCCGTAGCCCAGCCAGCATATGCGTGCCGGGAGACCCTGGAACGGCACTTTCTCCTCCGCCAGGGTGAGCCAGCGCCGCCCCGCGCCCGAGGCACTCGCGGAGGTCTACGAGCTGTTCCCACGCCTCGCCGAGCGGCGGAAGCAGCCTGCGCGCACGCTCTCGGGCGGCGAGCAGCAGATGCTTGCGATGGGTCGGGCGCTCGTCCTCGACCCCGTCCTGCTCATCGCCGACGAGGTCTCGCTCGGGCTCGCACCGGTGATCGTCGACCGGATCTTCGACGTCATGACCGCGATGAACCGTCGCGGGCGCGGGGTGCTGCTGGCTGAACAGAACGTGCGGGTGTCGCTCGAGGCGGCCACGAGGGCATATGTGCTCGATGCGGGTCGGGTCGGTCTCGAGGGACCGGCGGCGGACCTGTGGTCGGACCCGCGGATC
Source organism: uncultured Thermoanaerobaculia bacterium (assembly GCA_964597585.1). Taxonomy (GTDB): domain Bacteria; phylum Acidobacteriota; class Thermoanaerobaculia; order Thermoanaerobaculales; family Sulfomarinibacteraceae; genus CAVSIS01. Next base: position 162 of record CAZQYU010000724.1, on the reverse strand, counting down.
GTGCGCGTGTACTTGCAGGAGTTCTGTGCGGAACCACGGGACCGAAGGTCCTCCGCCCGCCGGCTGTCGCACGGAATCGGAATCCAATGCTGCCCCCGACCCAACTCTTCATCCCCTGATCGCTGTACCACGACCTGTCTCATTCGACAGAGGGCGTGACGG
>CAZQYU010000723.1:0-1587 GCA_964597585.1 uncultured Thermoanaerobaculia bacterium | reverse complement strand
CGGCAACGGCGTGGAGCGGGACGATGGCCTCCGCAACGGTGCAGGCATGACGAAGTGACGAGGTTGCCGTTCAATCCAACTCCTCTTCCTGAAATGGAGTTTGAAGCGAGCCGTCACGAGCCTCCAGGCATCGCTTCAGGTCGGGCTCGTCTCGCAGCCTCGCACAGACCTCGGTCAACCACTGGGTGAACACCTCGGGATCCCCGAACACCCGCTCCCCGCTCGCTACGCGGTTGTACACGTGGTACACCCCGCCCTCCACGAATACCCTAGGCCGCCTCGGCATCAGCGCCTCAACCCAACCCTACCACCGACTTTGCGACGTTGGTCGCACCGCTACCACGGCGGAAAGGTGCCGGGCACCTTTAACGGGCACACATCGATCCGTCTGCAGCCGTCGCTCGAGCTCCGTTTCGCGCCCGACGAGGGTAACCCGCGGCTCGACCTCGGTGGGGCACCTCAGGAATCAGCACAAGTGTTTCTGAGTTTTCGTTTTAGTTGGAGGGTCACGCCCATGCCAACCAACATGCGCTCGGTCAATCCTTCGGAAGAGACCATCGCCATCGGACCCCTGGGAATCAGGTTCCTCATCACGTCCGACGATTCCTCCGGGAGTGCGTCGGTGTTCGAGGTATCCGTCCCTGCCGGGCAGAAGCTGGCCGCACCGGCTCACAGGAACGAGGCCTACGAGGAGGTGCTCTACGGCATCGAGGGGGTTCTGACCTGGACGGTCGACGGGGTGCCGATCGAGGTCGGGCCCGGGCAGGCGCTCTGCATCCCCCGCGGCGCCGTGCACCGCTTCGACAACCTTAGCAGCCGCGATGCCAAGCAGCTCTGCATCATCTCCCCGGCGATCATGGGCCCCGCCTACTTTCGCGAGGCTGCCGAGGTCATCCGAGCTGCTGCCGGCGGTCCGCCGGACCGCGCGAAGATGACCGAGGTGTTTCGGCGTCATGGCATGGCGGTGGCCGAGCCCGCACCTCCTCGATAACCAGCTCACCCGTGCGCCAGGACCGACACCTCGAGCGCCTCGACGCCGCTCAAGGAGCTGCAGCATGACCCGAGCCGGCCATCCAGCTCCGGGCCGTACAGGAGGCCAGACGCCAGACGTAAATAGATAGCGAGACGTCATGGCCGCCTGACGGCCGGCCACCAGACGCTTCACGCACCACCGGCGGCGAAGCCACCCAGCTCACACCAGGTCGCGCAGCGTGAGCACCTCCTCGTGGTTCGCGTCGCCCGAGCGCACCTGGAGCCGGACCTTGGTCCCGGCCGGCTCGGTCTTGAACCTCACCCGCGTCGCCGGGAGGGAGGTCTCCGTCGCGGGCTTGCCGTCGATCTCGACGATCGTGTCGCCGACCTTGAGACCCGCCTGGGCCGCGGGGCCGCCCGGGACCAGGTCCATGACCTCGAACCCGTCCGTGCCGAGGTTGATCCACATCCCCGAGCGGTCGAAGGTGTCGGGCTTCGCGTCGTTGGCGTTGCGCTCGAAGATGAGCTGCTGCTTGCCGTAGTCGAAGGTGATGTTGAAACGCTTCAGGACCCCTCCGCCGACGTTGCCGGCCACGTAGGGATCGGTGAACGCGC
>CAZQYU010000722.1:0-1599 GCA_964597585.1 uncultured Thermoanaerobaculia bacterium | reverse complement strand
GACCTTGACCTCGACCTGCATGGTGCGCTCCTTTGGTGGCTCGGGCTCAGTCCGATATGCCCAGCGCCGCGGCGACGATCGCCGCCTGCTGCTCGCGGTGGACCCGCGCCGAGCCCGTCGCCGGGCTCGCGCTCTCAGGACGGCCGACGTAGCGAACCCGCCGGTCCGGGAAGACCTCGTCCAGGCGCGGAGAGATGTAGCTCCAGGCGCCCCGATTCCGCGTCTCCTCCTGAACCCACAGGACCTCGGCCGCCTCACCGTAGGGTTCGGTCACCCGGCGGAGCAGATCCTCGTTGAACGGGTAGAGCTGCTCGACTCTGACGATGGCCGCATCGTCGATCCCATCGGCCTCACGCCGCTCGGTCAGGTCGTAGAAGATCTTGCCCGAGCACATCAGGAGGCGTTTCGGCTTCGTCTTCGGCGGTGAAGGGTCGTCCAAAACCTCTTGAAAGCGGCTCTTGACCAGGTTGCTGATTGGTGAAACGCAGCGCTTGTGACGGAGCAGGCTCTTCGGCGACATGATCACGAGCGGCCGCCGGAACGGTCGCTTGACCTGGCGTCTGAGGGCGTGGAAGTACTGGGCAGGGGTCGTGAGATTGCAGACCTGGATGTTGTCTTCGGCGCACAAGCTCAGGTAGCGCTCGAGGTAGGCGCTGGAGTGCTCGGGACCCTGACCCTCGTAGCCGTGCGGCAGCAGCATCACCAGCCCGCTCGACCGCTCCCACTTGTCGAGCGACGCCGCGATGAACTGGTCGATGATCACCTGGGCGCCGTTGGCGAAGTCGCCGAACTGCGCCTCCCAGAGGACCAGGATGTCCGGGTCGACCAGTGAGTATCCGTAGTCGAAGCCGAGCACCGCAGCCTCGGAGAGCATGCTGTTGTACACGCAGAACCGCTCCTGGTCGGCGGCAACGTGGTTGAGCGGGATGTAGGCCTCCTGAGACTTGGTGTCGTACCAGACCGCGTGGCGCTGCGAGAAGGTGCCGCGGGTGCTGTCCTGGCCGCTGAGGCGCACCGGGACCCCCTCTGCGAGCAGCGAGCCGATGGCGAGCAGCTCGGCGTGCGGCCAATCGATGTCGCCGCCCTTCTCGACGGCCTCGAGCCGCTCGGGGAGCCGACGTTGGATCTTCGAGTTGAGATGGAAGCCAGCGGGAACCGTGGTGAGAGCCCGGGAGACGGCCATCAGCGCCTTCTTGGCCGTTCCCGTCGAGACCGGGTCGTGGGAGTAGGGGTTGTTGAGGCCCTTCCACAGCCCGGTGTAGGCGTGCTCGTGGAGCAGGTCGAGGGGACAGCTGCCCTTGGCACTGTTGAAGGCGTCGAGGAGCCGGCCCTGGAACTCGTCTGCGATGCGGCTACTCTCGCCGAGCGTGATTGCCCGCGAGCCTTCGAGCTCGAGCTGGTACAGCTTGCGCACCGAAGGGCGGTTGCGGATCTTCTGGTACATCACCGGCTGGGTGAACGCCGGCTCGTCGCCCTCGTTGTGGCCGTGGCGCCGGTAGCACAGCATGTCGATGACGACGTCGCGGTGGAACGCCTGACGGAAGCTGAGCGCGAGCCCGACGACGTACACCACAGCTTCCGGGTCGTCGCCGTTGACGT
>CAZQYU010000721.1:0-1599 GCA_964597585.1 uncultured Thermoanaerobaculia bacterium | reverse complement strand
CGCCAGGCTGGCCACGGCAGAGATCAGGCGCACGCCCAGGGCCGAACGATCCACCGACTCCACGAGATGGAGAAGGAGGGGGTAGACGACCGGCGAGCTCCCTCCCCACCGCGTCTTCGCGACCACGTCCGAGATCGACTGCGCGGAGATGATGGCGGTCTTCGCCTCATCGAGCCACAGCGATCGCTGTCCGAGCCGATGGAACCGGAAGCCGCCTCCAATGAGGAGGATCAACGCGCACCACGCCAGGAAGGTCCTTCCACTCACCGGGCGTCCCGGTGCCATCGTACTACCGCCAACACAAGAAACCCGGCTGCTGCCGAGTCACGATCCCCCTCGTCGCGTGCACGGGACCAGCCCGCATTATTCACCTGGGCTCGTTTCCTGGCGGACTGGCGTCATGGCCGACCAAGATCCTCGCGCTCACTCCTTGCGGATCAGCCGAGTGAGCTCCGTGTGGTCGGGCTTGAGCATCGCCGCGATCCACTCCTGGTTCACACTGGCGACGATAATGTCGCCTACTTCGACGGTGACCCCGTCGAATAGTCCCAACTTCTCCATGCCTTTGGTCTGACCTACGTTGTCGTCGGTGGGCGTGACGTAGTGGATCGAATCCACCTTGTAGCGGTGGATCAGGAAGAGGTGACACAAGGTCATCAGGCGTCGGTTGCGAAGCGCGGGGTCGATCGTCTCTTGGTCCCGGATCGACAGAATGCTGCGCCGTCTGCGGTCGCGGATGGTCGCGAACACCACCCGTGCAACGATCTCACCGGAGGGGTCGAAGACGCTCAGCTGAAGTAGCTCGGATCCTGCGGTGTGGGGCCGCAGCTCGACAGTGAACGGCCCGTCGATGCCGTTGACTGCGCTCCACAGCTCGAGCCAGGCCGCGAGAAGTCTCGGCGGCACCTCGGTCTCGACCAGATGCTGCACCTGCGTCGACCCCTTGCCCATGGCCTTCGTGGTCGCGGTGCGGCCGGATGACGCAACCAGCGCGCCGTCGAGGCGAGGGCCGCCGACCAGGGTCTGGGGCGTCTTGTAGGGCGACTCGACCAGCCGCATCTTCCGCTGCAGCCGGGCCAGAGCCAGCATGCCGTCCTGCTTGAGGGCGGTAGCGAACTCCTCCACTGCCATCCCGTCGATCTGATGGCCGCCGTAGGTGATGAAGTTGAACACGAAGCCGAGCTTGCCGAGCTCGGCCGGGAACGCTGCCATCTCCTCGTCGCTCATCCCGGTCGTATCCCAGTTGAACGACGGCGACAGGTTGTAGGCGAGCATCTTGTCGGGGTACCTCGCGTGCATCGCCTCCGCGAAGATCCTGGCGTCGTGCAGGTCGGCGGTCTTGGTCTCCATCCACAGGATGTCGCAGAAGGGCGCAACCGCCAGCGACTTGCGGATGGCGTACTCGATGCCTCCCTGAATGGGATAGAACCCTTCCGGCGTCCGCGCCGGCTCGGGATCCCAGACCACGTCGACGCCCATCTCGGCTGCCCGGTCGCTCATCTCGCGCCACGACGCGGTCTTGGCCCATTCGAGCCACTCACCGACGGTGACGGGGAGCTCCTCACCCTGCTCGATGTCGAAGGACATGGCGTCGGCCAC
>CAZQYU010000720.1:0-1601 GCA_964597585.1 uncultured Thermoanaerobaculia bacterium | reverse complement strand
CAACCCACAGCACGCGGTCGGGATAGCGGTGGGTCATGCCGGGCGCGACCGAGTCGCCGTCCTCGTTGAGCGGATCGACGATGTCCCACTCCGAAGAGGTCGCCTCGGCGGCGGATGGCACCGCCTGCCGTCGGATCGGGCACTCGGGATCGTCTCGGTCGATGAGCGAGGCGTAGTAAGGCGTGATCGCGAACCGGAACTGCTTGAGCGCCCGTTCGACGGCCTCCAGCTCGGCCGGCTCCAGCTCCACGACCCGGGCCAGAGCCTCGGTGGTCGAGATGCGGTTGCGCATCTGCCAGCGCCAGTCGCGCCAGTCCTCGAGCCGCACGTGGTTCCAGGGAGCCGGCGGCCCCTCGGCTTTGGGAATACACGACACATCGCGTCGCGTGGCGGCGTGCGTCATGGATCTGTGTCCTTTCGTCGACGGAGGTGTCGGACGGGATTGAGGACGGCAGGCGACGTTCGAGGTGATCGCCTTCCGCTGCGGCGACGTTCGCGCGCGCACGGGTCACCCCCGTGTCCGTTCACCATAGAGGTTATCACGCTGATACTTTGAATGCCAACTACTCTCCAATGGACGGCAACGTCATGACAGCAGACCCGGGGGGCCCTGCGTCACGCCGGCTGCGCGACGACCCTTCAGCGCTGCGGCGAACCGGGCGAAACGTGGCGCAAGAGAAGGCCGCACCGCGATTCTCCGCAGTGCAACCGGTCGCGGCTCAGCCCTCGGCGGCGAGCGCCTCGCGCATGCTCTCGAGCAGGCGGGCGGCCTCCTCGGGTGCGAGCGAGCCCTGCTCCCACCCGAGGCCGAGCCCGCGGCCCCCGAGCTTCGGGATGATGTGGAAGTGGACGTGCATCACCACCTGGTGGGCGGCGATGCCGTTGTTCTGGAGGACATTGTACGCCGTTGCCCCGGTCGCCTGCATCACCGCCCGGCACAGGCGCGGGAGCACCCTGCCAATTGCTGAGGCCGACTCCGCGCTGAGCTCGTGGAGGTGGGCGGCGCGCTCTTTGGGGATCACCAGGGTGTGACCGAGGCTCACCGGGCTGATGTCGAGGAAGGCCAAGACGTGGTCGTCCTCGTACACGCGGTGGCACGGGATGTCCCCGGCAAGGATGCGGTCGAACACGGTTTCGCTGGTGGTGCTCATGATCGAAGTCTAGCCTGCACTTCTCACCAGGTCACGTCGCGAGGTCGCCGAGATGCCCGCCAGCGTGGAGCCATCGAGTGACGAGCCACCGAGGCGTATCCGCAGATACGTCGCAGGTGGCGAGTTGCGAGAGGGTCCGCGATGGCTGGCAGATCGGCGCCCGCAGCAGGGAGCTCGTGGGAAGTGCAGGCGCGCCTGCACCTCTCACCAGGTCACGTCGCGAGGAAACCCCGACCGAGACAGTTGCGTACCCTGTGAAAGGAGAGGGCACCTCGGTGTGTTCACCTACTTGGGAACGACACCGACATCGGCGTGTACGATGTCGTGATCACAGCGCCCAAAGAAGCTCCCCTGTCGAGAGCCACGAGAGGCACGGTTCGAATGCTGCGACTGAGAAACGTCCACAAGTCCTACGGCACCGGGACCAACCGGGTTCACGTGCTCAAGGGC
>CAZQYU010000719.1:0-1606 GCA_964597585.1 uncultured Thermoanaerobaculia bacterium | reverse complement strand
ACGCGGGCCGGGAGGTTGTGGGTTTCGACATAGATGTAGACGTCGCGTGGCTGCGTCGACAGCGGCGTCAGACCCTTGACCGAGAGGACCGCATCGCGCCGGAAGGATGACGCGCTGACGACGTCCATGTTGCGGTACACGCTCGCGTTCGTGAAGGTCACGCCGGGAGCGGCGACGCTCTTGAGCTCGGCGAGCATGCACTGGTGGGAGCGCCTGTCTCCGTTGAGGAACGCGCTGAGGTCGGGATCCTCGACGGTCCAGTCGAAATGGACCTCGTTGCTGACGTCGGCGGTCGCGTTGTTGGGGATCGCGCCGGAGAGTGGAACGTTGGCGCCTCCGGGAATCGGCGCCCACAGGGTGTCGACGCTCACGCCCGCCTCCCAGTCTCCCGGCACCGATCCCCAGTTGGCGAGGCGGAAGCTCGCGGTGATCGAGCCTGCGGGGATCGGTGCGCCGGAGAAGTTGGTCGGGCGGGCGAAAAAGGTGTTGACTGGAAACGGAGCGCTCGCACGGTACTCGATGTGCGAGGCGGGAGAGTTGTTCGTGCCGATGTCCGACCAGGAGAGTGAAACGCCGGCGACCGGACAGCCACGGTCGGCGGTGCCCTGGCTCGGTCTGAACCACTGCCAGACCGCCGGATCCGGGTAGTTGGCAGGATGGGGATCCGCCACCGTGCCGCCGTCGATCTCGGCCCCGGCGCGCGGCCACGTGTAGCTCGTCACGGGCTCGGTCGGGGTACCGGCCAGTAGCTCGTACCAGAGCTTGAATCTCCCGCAGGTGGTCTCAAACGCGGTGATCGGCAGGCGGAACTGCACTGCCCATGACCCTGGAGGTGTCGGATCGACCCAGACCCGTACGGTCGAGGAGAGCTCGGCGGGAGCTGTCAAGGGGCCGCCTTCGGTGCCGTCGGCGTTGCGAGAGAACACCTCGAAGGCGAGTGGCGCGGCGCTGGCGACGGCCGGCGACAGATCGGTCAGGGAAAGCCTGATGATGACATCTCCACCTCCCGAGCTGCGGTACCCCACGTAGAGCGTGTTCTGATCAGGCGACGAGGCCGGCGCGACAAGCGACCGCCACGAGAGGTAGACGTAGCTGGTGTCGTGAAGGACACGGAACGCGGCCTTCTCGCCGATGCCGTCTCCGTAAGTGATCTCGGTGGTGCCGGCCCAGCGCGGGTCGTCGAGGCTCTGGTGGTACACCGGTTGCGGAGGCGAGGTGCCCCACCACATGGGCGGACCTCCCGTAGGCGGTATGCCGTGAGCCGGCGCGATGCACGTGACCGTCGCCTCACAGCTCGAATCGCACGGCGGCAAGGGGTTGTTGGCATCGGTCAGGGCCGGAGGAGGGTTGCTGCAGAAACGGTCCAGGCGGTAGCTTGCCGAGGTCCTGAACCACGACTTGATGGCGTTCGTCCGGCTCGCGGAGAGGCACGTGTAGCCGGTGTGGATGGTGCCGTCCAGGAAGCTCTTCTCCAGCCAGTACTGGATGCCGTAGGGCGAGAGGTTGGACAGGTCGTACGTCTGATCGCAGGCGCCGGGCCCTGCGGGGCAGCAGCTCACGTGGCCGAAGCCGTCCGCGTGCCTCGCCTCGTGCATGAGCAGCGCGA
>CAZQYU010000718.1:0-1611 GCA_964597585.1 uncultured Thermoanaerobaculia bacterium | reverse complement strand
AGACCGCCGGGTCCGATCAGTGGGGCAACATCGTCTCCGGCGTCGATTTGATCCGTCGGATCGAGGGACACGCTCCCGATGGGGGCCCGCGCGCCTTCGGTCTCACCGCGCCGCTGGTGACCAAGGCCGACGGCGGCAAGTTCGGCAAGACCGAGTCCGGCGCGGTCTGGCTCACCGACGACCGCACCAGCGCTTACGCCTTCTACCAGTTCTGGCTCAACGCCGCCGACGGTGACGTGCTGCGCTGGCTGCGGATTTTCACCCTCCTCGAGCACACCGAGATCGAGGAGCTCGAGCGCGCCCACGCCGAGGCGCCGCACCGCCGCGAGGCTCATCGCGCCCTGGCGCGTGCGGTCACGGCCTTGGTCCACGGCGAGGATGCGATGCGGCGAGCGGAAGCAGCGGCCCAGGCCCTGTTCTCGGGCGACGTCACCGGGCTCGACCTCGCGACCATCGAGGAGGCCTTCGCCGACGTGCCGTCGAGCGGGCACCCGCGGTCCGACCTCGACGGTGCCGGTGTCTCGCTTGTCGACGTGCTGCCCGCGACCTCGCTGACCTCGTCCAAGAGCGAAGCACGCAAGCTGCTCGGCTCCGGCGCGCTCTCGGTCAACGGGACCGTGGTCGCGCCCGACGCGCGCCTGAGCGCCGCAGACCTGCTCCACGACCGGGTGATCCTCCTGCGGCGCGGCAAGAAGACCTGGCATCTGACGCGCTGGGCGTAGCGGACGAGGGATCCGGCGAGCTGTTCTGACCTCGTCAGGAGCCGCCCGCTCATGGTCGTGACGACGTGCCGCACGCCCGACCCACGCGCCGGGGGCCGGCTACTCCGCCGCCACGACTCCCAGCACCGGGATGGCGCCCTCGGAGGCGACGGTGGCTCGGAAGCGTGCGAGCAGCGCGGCGGCCGCCTTGGGCGAGCGCTGGTGGGCCGACACCTGGGCGGCGGCGGCGCTTGCGAGGACCAGCACGACGGCGGTGGCGATGGCGGTGGCTTGGGTCGCCATGGCGATGCTCCGTGGGGCAAGGTCGAGGCTCAGGTAACGCGCGGGCGGCGGCGGTGCTCGGGGCGGTCCCACGCGCGCGTCTCCATGATCTCGACCAGTATCTCGACCGCGTCCCACACGTCCACGAAGCGGGTCGTCAGCGGCGCGAAGCCGAAGCGCAGGATGTCGGGCTCGCGGAAGTCGCCGATCACGTCTCGCGCGACGAGCGCGGCCATGATCGGGAGACCCTCGGCGTGACGAAGCGAGACCTGGGCGCCGCGATCGGCGGGATCGCGGGGGCTCGCGAGCTCGAACCCGTGGTCGCGGAGGCGCTCGTCGGCCAGCGTGATGAAGTACTCGGTGAGGGCGGTTGCCTTCGCCCTGAGGCGGTCGATGCCGGCGTGGGAGATGGTCTCCACCCCGACCTCGAGCGCAGTCATCGCGAGCACCGCCGGCGTCCCGCACAGGAAGCGGGAGACGCCGGGCGCCGGGCGGTAGGCGGGGTCGAATGCGAACGGCGCCACGTGACCCATCCATCCGGACAGCGGCGACGCGATCCGGTCCTGGAGGCGACGGGCGACGTAGAGGAAGGCGGGTGCGCCCGGCCCGCCGCACAGGTACTTGTAGC
>CAZQYU010000717.1:0-1614 GCA_964597585.1 uncultured Thermoanaerobaculia bacterium | reverse complement strand
CATGTTCGCGGAGCCTGGTGAGAAGGAGTTCGACATCAGCGAGATCGTCGGGATGGTCTGGAGCCATCGGTGGCTCATCCTGACGGTTGCGCTGGTCACGATCGTCCTCGGGACGGCCTACGGCATGACTCGCCCCAAGCTCTACCGGGCGTCCGTCACTCTCAACGTCGACACGTCGACGCCCAAGATCACGCCCGGTCAGTACAGCTCGGGCCCGAACTGGTGGGAACGCGACATCTATCTCAAGGATCAGATGTACATCATGCGGACCCAGCGGATTGCCGCGCACGTCGCCGAGCGCCTCGGTCTCGCCGAGCCCGGAGGTTCCGATTCTACAAAGGCGGCGAGCATGCTCTTGGGCGCTCTCCAGGTGACGCCGATGAAGGACAGCAACCTGGTGTTCCTGTCGATGATCGGTACCTCTCCGGAACGGGTGACCGAGTGGGCCAACGTCTACGCCCAGGTCTACATCGAGACGTCGATCGAGGACAATCTGGAGAAGACTCGCCAGGTCTTCAAGGTCATCTCCGACCGGCTCGACCCGCTGCGCAAGCAGGTCGCAGACTCCGAGCAGAAGCTGGTCGACTTTCGGATGCGCCAGGACGGGTTGCTCTTCGCCGACCAGGACAAGAACGTCATCTCCGAGCAGGTCGACACGCTGACCTCGCAGTACGCCCAGGCCAAGAGCGACCGCATCCAGCTCGAGTCCAAGCTCAATGCGCTCACCAGGCTCCAGCAGAACGGGATGGCCGAGGCCGCCTTCTCCGCCGTGCTAACCGACTCGACGATTCAAGGTCTCCGCCAGCAGCGCGGAGAGCTCCAGGCCGAGCTCGACGACAAGCTGCGCACCTACAAGCCGGAGCACCCCGTCATCCAGGATCTGAAGTCCCAGATCGCGGGCATCGACAAACGGCTCACGCAACAGATCGAGGCCATGCTGACGTCGACCAGGACGGACTACAGCATCGCCAAGGACCGGGAGCAGGCGCTTTACAGCAACCTCCAGCAGCTCAAGCAACAGTCCATCGAGCTCTCTCGTCAGACCCTCGAGCTCGAGAAGCTGCGCCGCGAGTACGATCAGGACAAGTCGTTCCTCGAGCAGATGGTCGCACGCTCGAAGGAGGTCGACCTTTCGTCCAACGTGGCCCTGAACAACATCAGCGTGGTCGAACCGGCCGAGGTTCCCAGGGCGCCCTTCAAGCCGAACCTGCCGCTGATTCTGCTCTCCGCGGTCATCGGGGGTCTCGCCCTCGGGGTGGGGGCGGCGTTCGGCCTCGACTTCCTCGATCACACCATCCGCACGCCCGACGACGTTGAGAAGCACCTTCACCTCGACGTGCTGGCCGTCGTGCCGCGCTTCAAGGAGGGCTCGAAGCACGTCCTGCGCGAGTCGTTCCAGTCGCTCCGCACGGCCCTCCTGCTGGCCTCACGCCGCGCGGGCTGCCAGGTCGTCATGGTGACCTCTGCGACCCCGGGCGAGGGCAAGACCACTGTGTCCTTCAACCTCGCCAGGGTCCTCGCCTCGGGCGGCGAGCGCGTGCTGCTCCTCGACGGCGACCTGCGGCGGCCGCGACTGCACCGGCTGGTCAGCTCCAAGAACGTCCGCGGCCTGAC
>CAZQYU010000716.1:0-1620 GCA_964597585.1 uncultured Thermoanaerobaculia bacterium | reverse complement strand
ACGTGCTCGGCCTCGAGCCGGCCGACCACCTCCGAGTGCATCACGTCGCGGGCGATCGCGCTGAAGGTGGCCGTCAGCCCGGGCAGACGAAGCTCCCACGGGCCACGGGCGCCGCGGCCCGAGACCGCGGCGTCCGCGCCAGCGGGCGGCGTCTCCGCGCGGTGATTCCCGAGCAGCTCGACCGCACGCCGAAGGGCCGTGTCGAGGTCGTCCACGACCTCGACCCGAGCATCGATCAGGTGCAGTCTCAGCCCGAGCGATATCGCGATCCTCTGCAGCGGCGAGGCGCCGCAGAACACCAGCCCGACCAGGCCGTCGCGGCCCCGCAACGCGTCTGCGTAGCGCCGTCGCGCGTCGAACGAGACGCTCAAGAGCTGAGTCAGATCGGAGATCTGGACATAGGGCCGCCCCGGACCCACCGCGTCGTCGACGATGCGCTGCGCCATGGCCATCGCTCGAGCGACGCCGCGACCGGTGCCGTGCCCCTTCGACTGGCCGACCTGGATGGCGTCGCCGACCAACCAGAGGGTCGTGCTGAAGCCCTCGTCCAGCTCCACGTCCCGCCACTGGGGACGCGCAGTGATCGGCAGCCCGGTCACTGGGCACCGCCCGCGCTCGGGCGAGCCGCGGCTCTGTGGCGGGTCGTGCATAGGCATGCTGGTTCCGATGACCCCGTACGACGGCGGCCCTCATCGAGTATAGGCTCACACGCTCAAGGAATGGGTGGCGACCGGTGCCCCGACCAGACGCGACTCCACAGCGACCGGCGCACCGGCAACGATCGCCACCGCGGGCGCTCGGCGGTGTAACGCCAGTGGGCCGCGTCCCCGGTCTCGGCGGCGCGGTGCATCTCCAGCGAGCGGATCTGAACCTCGAACACGACACCGTCCTCGCCGCGCACCGTGGTGTGGAGCGAGCGGTAGCCGTTGCTCTTGGGCTCGGCGATGTAGTCCTTGAAGCGGAAGGGCTCGGGATCGAAAACCCGGTGGACGGCGTGCAGGGCGAGGTAGCAGTCGCGTTCCTCGGGGACCACCACACGGAACGCGAACAGGTCGTGGACCTCCTCGAGGTCGATCTGCCTGGCCTGCATCTTGCGCCAGATGCCGGCGACGTGCTTGACCCGGTGCTCGAGGCGGACCGGCTCGAGCCCGTCCTCCGCAAGGCACGCGGCGAGACGCTCGGCGGTCGCGCGCGACCACCCTTTGCGTCGTCCGAGCAGGACTCGCAGCTCGCGACCCACCCGGGCGAACTCCTCCGGATGGAGGATCCGCAGCGCCGCGTTCTCGAGCCGCGCGCGCAGCTCGGTGTCGCCGAGCCGCTCCGCCTCGACCACGTCGTACTCCCACGCCTCGACGGCGGGCGCACGAGCGAGCAGGTCGCGAGCGTCGCTCGACTCGAGGAGACGGCACTTCGCCGCCAGGTAGCGCCGCAGCATCTCCCGCTCGATCCCCAGCCGGACCGCACCCTCGACCGGGCCACCCTCATCGGGTCCGGCAGGCAGCGCCCGCCGCGGGTGGTCGGTGCGCAGCGCGAGCAGCGCACGACGTTCGGCGGCGACCAGGCGTCGGGCGCTCTCGGCGAGATCGAAGCCGAGCCTGTGGAAGCGCCAGGCGAGCCACT
>CAZQYU010000715.1:0-1623 GCA_964597585.1 uncultured Thermoanaerobaculia bacterium | reverse complement strand
GTAGCTGTCGACCATGCGGTCGAAGGCGGGCGAGAAGAAGCGCCGCGCCAGGAGTGCGAGGTTGAGGTCGTAGTCGGGTCGCGCAGCGGCATGGGCGTACTCCTCGACCATGCGCCGGTCGACCTGCGTGCGGTCGACGAAGAGCTTCCGTAGGGTGAGGTGGACGAGCAACCGGCGGGGCAGGAGCCGGGCCACCCGGTGGAGCCCCGGCCGCGCCATGGCCGGCCGCCGCGGGTGATGGCAGACCGGCGCAACGACGGCCGCGCGTTCAACGCGGTCGGGCTGGGCACGGCACAGCTCGAGGACGATCGCGCCGCCCATCGAGTGGCCCACGAGCCCGAACCGCTCGAGCCCGAGGCGGTCGGCGGCGGCGAGAACGTGGCGCGCCTGGCCCTCGAGCCGGAACGCGTCGGGTGGCGGCGGCGCCGACGAGCGGCCCATGCCCGGCTGGTCGACCAGAACGGTGCGCAGCCCGGCCTCGGTCAGCGCCGCGACATTGCGGTGCCAGGTGTAGGTCGAGTCGCCCCAGCCGTGGACCATGACCACCGGAGGGCCCTCGCCGAGGTCCACGACGTGCACCGTCAGGTCACCCAGGTCGAGGTCACGGCGGTGGGCGTCGACCACGTCGTGCCAGGCGGGGTCGCCGTCCCGCCGGGAGGGGCCGCGGTCAGTCATCGTCAGCGAGCGCCCAGGCACGGATCCGCTCGATGTCGTCGGCCGGGAGGCACAGGAACTCGAGGAACTCGCGGTGCCGCCCCGGCGCGAGCCGCTCGAACTCGGCGTGCCAGCGGCGCATGTCGTCGTGCGAGAAGCCGGACGCGGCGAGCAGCGCGACCCAGGTATCCCGGTTCATGACACCGACCCGGGCGTGCAAGTGGTCGCTCTTGAGGATCCCGATGATCAGGCGCTGCTGCTCGCGATGCTCCCGGCGCGGCCGACAGTGAGTGTCATCGTCTCCATGATCCGCACGGCGCGAGAGCCGGAGATTCAACCACCAAGACACCGTGGCGCCCGGCCCATGCCGGACCGGGAACGCACCCACGCTGAGGCTTCTCCCGGCCCCTCACCCCACCACGCGGTCGACCGTCGCCACGTCGACCAGGCCGCGGCATCCGTAGATCGCGGGCAGGACGACAGCGTCGGGGTGGCGGCGCCGAAGCTCCGCGACCTTGTCGGTGCCGGCGCGGTAGGCGGGCAGGTACATGCGGCCCAGGATCGGGTGCTTCGCCCACGGCCCGGAGAGCTTGCCGGCGCGCTCCTCGGAGACCACGAAGTCGCGTCGCAGCACCGCCGCGACATCGGGCTGCGCCCAGCCCTCCTTCCAGGTCAGGTACGAGGCCTGGTTCTTGGCGTCGTCCTGGAGCAGGGCGAGGAGCGTGCCGATCTGGAGGTCGGGGTCGGGCAGCTGGTCGATCTCAGTGACGCCGTAGGCCATCAGGATCGCATTGTTGGCGATGCCCTCGGCGAGGGTCGAGTAGCGGCTGTTCATCGTCAGCACCGTGCCCTCGAAGCCGACCTTGCCGAGGGTGTAGAGGTGCTGGACGTAGGCGAAGGTCGTGACGTGGCCGGGCACCACCTCGTGGCTGACGAGCTGGACGAACTCGGGCACCGAGATCTCGAGCG
>CAZQYU010000714.1:0-1623 GCA_964597585.1 uncultured Thermoanaerobaculia bacterium | reverse complement strand
AAGGAATAGCTGTCAGGTTCGCCGGTTGATGTCATCGGAGGTGATCCACATGGTGAGGTTGTTTGTGCGTCACGAGGTTGCCGACTACGCCGCCTGGCGGAAGCACTACGACGCGTTCAACTCCGAGCGCCGGTCGATGGGCGTCAACAGCCACGCGGTCTACCAATCGGTCGAGCGCGATACCGACGTCACCGTCACCCACGACTTCGGGACACTCGCTGAAGCCAAGGCGTTCGTCTCCTCGCCGCGACTGCGCGGGATCATGTCGACAGCAGGCGTGAAGGGTCAGCCGACGTTCTGGTTCGCGAAAGAAGACTGACGGTTCCCGCCTGCGGCGCAATCGGACCGACACCGCCGCCCGTCATCGAACGGGCCTCGGGTCTTGAACCACTCTCAGCAGCGGGCCACGCCGAATCCGTCCCCGCGTGAGCGCACGACCTCGTCGGCGCCGATCTCCCAGCGCGTGCACAGTGCGGCAGCCATCTCCTCGAAGCGGGTACCACTGTCGGCGTCGGTCCCGTCGGGGATCGCGGTCTGATAGACCCGCTCGAGACGCAATGTTGTTGTTGCGGTCATCGGTGCACCTCCCCTTCCGAAGATGCGTCTTCTCGGTCTTCCCGACATTGACCTCCGTCAAGGTGCCGCCACCGGGAGATGACAAGACAAGTCGGGCTCGGCGGAGGTCGCTCGCACTCGCTGCCAGATCGGGGACGACAAGTTCGTGGTCTTCCTGCGATCGTCCCAGGCGACGATGCAGTGGAAGTTCGGCACCACCAAGACCGTGGAGATGGTGCTCGAGGCGATCACCAAGCGGAGCTGGCAGCAGTTCTTCGACGCCAACTACTGGGCCACGGGATTGCCGAAGGGCTGAACCGGACCACTGACCGACTCCGCAGACGCCGAGCCTGCACGTCTCATGAGATGTCTGCAGTGGGCACGTGGTGAGACGTGCAGGCTGGATCAGAGCCCGCGCGCCCACTCGGGGCGCAGGCGAGACTCGTCGCGGGTCGCCAGCACCGAGCGGAGCAGCTCGAGGGCGGGCTCGCGGTCCCGCGGCAGACGCAGCGCCAACGGCAGGTGGTTCGAGGCGTGATTGGCGTGGAACGGACCGCGGTAGCCCGCCATCGCTGACAGCATCAACTCGAGCTCGGCGAGCATGCCCCAGCGGTCGGGCAGCTCGAGCTGTCCGGCGGCGATCGCTGCAGCGAGCGGCGTCCCCGGCACCACGGTCGTGGTCAGAGCGGAGGCATAGGTCGGCGCGCCGGCGACCAGGAACCGGCCCGTCGCCCCGGCGTGGCGGGCCGAGCCCGCGGTGCCCCCGATCCCGAGCAGGACCATGACCGAGAGCTTCATGCCGGCTGCGCGTACCAGCCTGCAGGCCTCGAGCTGGCGCTCGACGGTCGCGCCCTTGGCGACTGCCCGAAGGGTCTCGGGGTCGCCGGTCTCGGCGCCGAAGTAGACGATCCCGAGACCGCGGGCGCGGAGCATCTCGAGGCCGGCTGCGCCCTTGCCGAGGATGGCACGCGAATCGCCGTAGATCCCGACCCGTTGCACGCTCGGCAGCTCGCGGCGGACGGCGTCGAGCACCGCGACGAGGACCTCCGTCGGCGCCGCCAGCGCATC
>CAZQYU010000713.1:0-1623 GCA_964597585.1 uncultured Thermoanaerobaculia bacterium | reverse complement strand
CCCTCGGCGCCGCTCTCGGCGGGGATCGCGATCAGGTCGCGCAGGAAGGCCACGATCTCGGTCTCGTGGCGGGCGCAGGACTCGAGCAGGTCGTGGGCGATCTCGAGGCTCACGCGGCACCTCCAACGGCGACGCCGGCGTCGCGGTTGAACGCGGCGATCGCGGCGTCGAGAGCGTCCGCGCCGTCCTGGACGTCATGCCAGAAGGACGGGCTCCACAGGGCGTTGAGCTCGTCGACCGTGCGGCCCTGCTGCTCGACCCAGGTGAAGTACTTGAGGTTGTGGATCGCCTTGCGGTCGTGGTAGCCGAGCTCGCGGTAGTGGTCGGTCGTGGCCCCGAGGAGCCGGCGCTCGAGGTCGACCGCGGCGTCGAGCTCGCGGTAGGGACCATGTGCCGCGGCGAGCTCGTCGAGCCGGGTCCGGTAGAGGTCGGCCGAGTCGGTGAAGCTGGTCAGGAGCACGTCGTCGCCGTCGAGCTCGAACCAGCGCGCGGTCTTGATCGCGGCGAGCACGTTGCACAGGCTCGAAATGCCGAGCAGGGGCAGGCGGGCGATGGTCGCCTCCGGGACCCCGCGCCGGCGCAGCAGCTCATGGCCGGCGGGCTCGTTGGTCAGGCGCAGAAGGCGCAGGGTGGCCTCGTCGTCGATCGCGGTGACGGCATCGGTGTTGCGGACGTTGTGGATCCAGGGCACGTGCTTGTCACCGATGCCCTCGATGCGGTGCCCGCCGAACCCGCACGCGAGCAAAGTCGGGCACTGCAGCGCTTCGGCCGCGACCACCCGGCAGCCGGGATGACGGGCCTTGAGCCAGTCGCCGGCGGCGAGGGTGCCGGCGGAGCCGGTCGCGGACACCCAGCCCGCGAGCCGCGAGCGCGGTCCCGCGAGGCGTCCGAAGACCTCGTCCACGGCGGGTCCGGTGATCGCCCAGTGCCACAGGTAGTTGCCGAGCTCGTCGAACTGGTTGAACACGACCACGTCAGACCGGGTCCGCTTGAGGTCCCAACAGGCGTCGAAGATCTCCTTGACGTTCGACTCGCAGCCCGGCGTCGCGAGGACCTCGGCACCGATCGACTCCAGCCAGCGGAAGCGCTCCTGGCTCATCTCCTCGGGGAGGATTGCGAGCGAGTGGCAGCCCAGTAGGGCGGAGTCGAAGGCGCCGCCGCGGCAGTAGTTGCCGGTCGACGGCCACACCGCGACCTGGCTCGTGGGGTCGAACTCCCCGTTCACCAGTCGCGGCACCAGGCAGCCGAAGGCCGCTCCGACCTTGTGGGAGCCGGTCGGGAAGTGGCGCCCGATCAGGCCGACGATCCGCGCTGGGACTCCGGTCAGCTCCGGCGGCAGCTCGAGCGCGTCGACCGCGCCGAAGCTCCGGGTTACGGGGTCGTTGTGCCAGGTGATCCGGTACAGGTTGACCGGGTCGACGGCATTGGGGTCGACCGCCGGCAGCCGTTGCCGGACAGCAGCCGGTGCGGTCCCCGGGTCGCGCTGCTCGGCCAGGGTCGGAATCACGATGCCGCGGGCGCGGCACCTCTCGAGTGTGCGGTCGCGAGCGTTTCTCGATTCGGAGCCCACCGCCACCTCCATCTCGCGATCCTACACCTTGGATCTTCGGGGGCACAGGTCCC
>CAZQYU010000712.1:0-1624 GCA_964597585.1 uncultured Thermoanaerobaculia bacterium | reverse complement strand
AGCGGATGAGGGCCGACAGCGGGTTCAGGCGCCGGGACATGATCGAGCGCGACCCCGGCGCGTCGAGGTAGCGGCCGTGGAGGCCGTCGACCCGGTTGGTGTAGACGGTGTCGAACGCGCCGTGCTCGCGGCTCGCGGCCTTGGCGCCTTCGTGGACCGGGCTTTCCCTGGTGTTCATGAAGCGCGTGCCCATCGCCACCGCGCCGGCACCGAGGGCGAGGGCGGCGGCGAGCCCCCTCCCGTCGGCGAAGCCGCCGGCCGCGATTACCGGGATGCCGACCGCCCGCGCCAGCGTCGGCACGAGCACCAGTGAGGTGACCGTCCCGCCGTGTCCGGCCGCCTCGTGACCGGTCACGATGAGGGCGTCCGCGCCGTCGCGCTTGGCGGCCAGCGCGTGCTTGAGCGTTGTCACGGTGGCGATCACTTTGCCGCCGTAGGCGTGGGCGCGCTCGGCGATCCAGTCGCCCTTGCCGAGCGAGTAGTTGATGATCGGCACCCGCTCCTCGAGCAGGACCTCGGCGTTGGCCCGGTTGCCGGGGAAATAGAGGGTGACGTTGGCGGCGAACGGGCGGTCGGTGAGCTCGCGCGTGCGGCGGACCGCGGCACGGGTCGCGGTGGCGTCGAGCACCCCGGTGGCGAGAATCGCGAGGCCGCCCGCGTTGGCGACCGCGGCGACCAGCTCCGGGGTCGAGATCCAGCTCATGCCGGAGAGCACGATCGGGTGGCGGACGCCGAAGAGCTCGGTGATGGGGGTCTGCATGGGGCCTCCCGGTGCATGGCCGACGACGTGAGCCGGGTGGGATCCACCGCCGTCGCCGCATCCGAGAGTATCACCCCGCGGACCTCCTACGATCGGCTGTGTCGCGGCTCGGGCCGGGACCTCCAAACGGCGATCGCGGGTACCCCGGCGGCGCCCGCCAGAGGCGCGGTTCAGGGCGCGGCATCCGGCAATGACTCAGGACGAGCCTCGGACCAGCGCCGCCGCGGCGTCGGGATCCTGCTCCACCGCCTTCGCGAGCAGCCGGTCGATGCGGCCCTCGAGCCGCACGACCTCGAGCGCGTCGTCGTCGAGGTCGACCACCACCAGTTCGCTGAGCCCGCCGCGGCCGTCCTCCCTGGCCAGGATCCAGGTCTGCTCGTCACTGTCGCGCTCACGGACCACAAGCTCCATGCCATCGATCGCGAGCACATGTTCAAGCTCTTTGAAGGACCGCGCCAGGCCGTTGCCGGGGCCCGGGTGGACACGATAGCTCGCCACCTCGACTCGGTGGATCTGATTCAGCAGAGCGGCCTCGTCACTGTCCGCCTGTCCCGCGAGGCGCAGGACGCCGCGGGCCAGCGCGAGGGTGAAACGGCCCAGACGGATGTGCTCCTCGAGCTCGAGCCGGCACCCCGGCGCCGAGACCTCCACCGCCCGTGCGATGCGACTCGCCGATGGCGTTGTACCGTTGCTGGCGCAGGCCGACGCGGACAGGACCGCGGTCAATGCGACGAGGAGGACAACCCGGTGGCTACCGCGTGGCGGCGTCATGGCGTGGCCTTGGTCGGCGCCGCTGGGACAGGGACGTCGAGGTCGAGGCCGTCGACGCCAGGGAGCGAGTCGAGGTCGCCGAGCAGTCGGCCG
>CAZQYU010000711.1:0-1630 GCA_964597585.1 uncultured Thermoanaerobaculia bacterium | reverse complement strand
GGCGGCTGCGACTGCCGCTTCGTCCGCTACCGGATGGAGACCCGCCCGCTCTTCGTCCACTGCTGCCACTGTCGCTGGTGCCAGCGCGAGACCGGCTCGTCGTTCGCTCTCAACGCGATGATCGAGGCCGACCGGGTGAGCCTCCTCTCCGGCGAGCCGGAGATCGTGGACACGCCGTCCGAGAGCGGCCGCGGCCAGAAGATCGCCCGCTGCCCGAGGTGCCGGATTGCAGTGTGGAGCCACTACGCGGGCGCCGGCCCGGTGTTGAAGTTCGTCCGCGTCGGGACGCTCGACCAGCCGGACCACTTGCCGCCCGACATCCACATCTTTACCGCGTCGAAGCAGCCGTGGGTGGTGATCCCGACCCACACGCCCGCGGTTCCGGAGTACTACGACCGCGAGGCGCAGTGGCCTGCCGAGAGCCTCGCCCGATGGCGCGTCCTGCTGCCCGCGATCAAGACCTACCGGGAGCGGGCCGGGCTCGGGAAGCGATGACCGTCACGATCGACGCCGCGACGGACGTGTTCTCGATCGCCGGCAGCTCGGCCTGGGACCTGCTGTGGTCGAAGGACCCGTGGACGTCCTGCCCCCACCTTCGCGCCAGGTCGCTGGGGCCGATCCAGCTGGCGAGGCTCGGTGAGGTACTGGGCATCGGCGGCTACGACACGGTGATCCAGGGCTTCTCGTTGCTCGCGGGCGAGAGCCAGGAGAGCCCGTGGGTCATCGCTTTCCCGGAGGAGCTCGCGTCGGCGGTCGCAAGCTTGGGCTCAGGCGAGGTTGAGGGCATCGGCACGCGGTGGGCGCACGCGGAGGACATGCCGAGCGAGGTTTCCCCGGAAGAGCTCAAGACCTATCTTGAAGCTCTGCGGAGTCTGCTCGTCGACCACGCAGGACCGTTCGTCCTGTACGTGCGGGTGGAGTAGGAGGTGTCCTTGCCCACAGCTGAGACCAGGCGTCGCGTCGCCCTGGTGCTGCACACGCCGTTGACGTGTTGGTTGCGAGGGTCCGCTGAGTGAGGCCGAGGCCCAGTCGTGCCATCCGGACCACGACGTCACCGAGGGAGGTGAAGCCATGAACGCTGAGATGCTCTCTTTCTACATGGACCGAATGGGCCGCGCCTACGAGGAGCAGGTGTGGGCGGTTGCCCTCGTCGGATCGGCAGCAGGGTTCCTGATTGCGAAGGCGGACCGGATCGTGCCGCTCCTGCGCCGCCCTCCTCTCCTCGCCTTCGGCGTGTGGGTGACGGGCGTGTTGGCGTTGCTCTTCATCTGGAGCCGTCACTTCATCTTTCTGCACTACGACGCGCTGTCTCGTGCGCTTCTCGCATTGGGCGCCGACGGCGTCCCGCCCGCGGCACGCCAGCTCGCCGCCTGGTCGGGGATCACCCTCTACACTCTTCTCGTGCTCGGCATGACCGTGATGGCGTCGCGGACGTTTCGTTCAGCGCGATGACGGTCCCGGACGCCGCCGTGCTCCGGACGGCTCGACGAGGCACGGCAACGTGAAGCCAAAACTCCTGTGGGCAGACAGGCTCGCGGCGGGTGCGGCGATGGCGGCAGCCCTCGCGCTTGGCGGCGGCTCGCTCGCGCTGCTGGGGGTATTCCTGCTCTGGGGGCCGTTGCGATGGCTC
>CAZQYU010000710.1:0-1639 GCA_964597585.1 uncultured Thermoanaerobaculia bacterium | reverse complement strand
TTCTTGATCCGGTCGAGCCGGGCCATGGACAGCACCACCGGACGCTCAGGGTGCTCCGGACAGCCTCGGGTGTCGGCACGTCCCGGCGCGAACAGCAGCTCCTCGATCTCCGGAACCAGAGACTCGAGCCGCTGTTCGTGCGCGGTGTGCGAGAAGTAGATCGACTCGTCGACCCCCGGTGAGACGATGTTGAAGCGGGGGTCGAAGACGTCGATGCCGTGCACCACCCGATACAGCCCCGGTAGCGTGAACGAGCTGTGGCTCTCGTACTGGCCGACGCTGTCGTCGTTGCCCGCGATCTCCTGGTAGGTCGACGTGATGATGAAGTCGGACGCGTTCATCGCCACCAGGTCGGCGGTGAACTGACAGCTGAAGTGATAGTGCTCCTCGTTGTCGGCCCAGTAGAGGTCCGACAGCAGGTACTTCGTCTTCTCGAGCGCGTGGGCGATAGTGCAGTGGGTCACGCCCAGGCGCTGCGCAAGAAGGGTCGCGACCAGGTTGCCGTCGGAGTAGTTGCCGATGATCAGGTCGGGCCGACCCGCGAGCTCGGCCACCAGCTCCTTCTCCGCGTCGAGCACGAAGCGCTCGAGATACGGCCAGATCTCGAACCTCGAGACCCAGTACGGCACCTCCTCACCGGTAGCGGAGCGGAACGGTACGCGCAGTATCCGCGCATTGCGGGTACCCGCGATGTGCTCGAGGCGCTGATCGCAGCTCGTGCCCCGACTCTCCGGAATGAGCCTTGTCAGGACGACGATCTCGGGTTCGAAGTCGATTCCCTGGGCATCCAGCCGCCGCGACATCTCGCGCTCCAGGGCGCGCACCTGGTCGAGGATGTAGACCACCTGGCCGCCGGTATCCGGAAGCCCCATCACGCCGGTCTGCCCGAAGTAGCCGTGCGGCGACAGGATCGCCACCCGGAAGATCATCGGGATGCGCGACACCAACGCGGCGAAGGTCGCCGGCTCCGGGGCCTCGAGCAGGTCCTGGAGCAGGCGCAGGGTCTCCAGCATCCGAGCCGCCGTGCGCCCCCACCCGGGCTCGAAGCCGAGCGCGCGTAGGCGCCCGGCGACGGCGTCCCACTCGGCGGCGGGATCCTCCCGCGCGAGCAGGTCGGTCGCTGAGCGCACGGCCGAACGCAGCACCTCGACGTCTCCGATTCCCTCGCTGATCATCAGGTGTCGGCCCTGACAGCTGTGCACCGACAGGAAGCGGAACAGCTCGTCGAGACCGCGGTCCGAGTCGACCAGGAGCTGGCTCGAGAGCTGCCGGTTCAGGAAGTCGATGCCGCGCCCGATCGAGTGCGGCTCCTTGACCCGTGGCAGGCCGCGCGCGAATGGCTCGAGGTCGATCTCGAGCGGCCAGGCGTTGCGGCCGGCAGCGGGCCCGAGCACAATCCGCTCCTTGAGGGCGAGGAACGCGCTGACGTCGATGGCCTCGAACACGAGTGGATCCGCCTGCCAGCGCAGGTGGGTCCAGCGACCGATCCGCGGCCGCAGCGCGAGACACACGCTGTGATCCTCGACCGCGGCCTCCTGGACTGTCGCGATGACGTCCGCGAAGGCGGTGTCGGCGAGGCCGGCCACCGCCGGCTCCTTCTCGCTGAGAAGCTTGAAGGTGTCCCGCAGGTCGGACCGCA
>CAZQYU010000709.1:0-1657 GCA_964597585.1 uncultured Thermoanaerobaculia bacterium | reverse complement strand
GAGCGAGGAGTCTATCGCAGGCCGCTTCGCTGCCACTGAGGCACGCTACCTCCGGCGTGTCCGCTTGGCCTTGGTGGCGCCCGCCAAGCGCGACCGCGCCTGCCGGGCCAGGTGGCGGGCGAACCTCTCGCCCAGCCACTCGAGCGCGTCAGGCGTCGTCGACCACAGCCACGCGTAGTGCATAACGAAGATCGCGGCCTCGTCCGGGCCTCCCGGCCTGAAGACCTCGGGCTCGGAGTCGGGCAGCGGGGCCAGCCCGATCAGCAGTGGCGGGACCGACGGGTTGCACGCGAACGCGGCCGCCAGGACCCTGTTCGCCGCGTCCCCGGGCCGCTCGAGCCGGAAGCTCGACAGAGCCCGCAAGTAGTGCCACTCCGCGCTCGGCTCCTCGTGCTCGGGTCGCGCGAGCCACTCCTCGGCC
Source organism: uncultured Thermoanaerobaculia bacterium (assembly GCA_964597585.1). Classification (GTDB taxonomy): domain Bacteria; phylum Acidobacteriota; class Thermoanaerobaculia; order Thermoanaerobaculales; family Sulfomarinibacteraceae; genus CAVSIS01. Next base: position 1,236 of record CAZQYU010000709.1, on the reverse strand, counting down.
TCGGCGTCGCGGTCGGCGGCCATCAGGTGCGCCGGCAGCAGGTGGCGGGCGCCGATTCGGTCCATCTCGTCGAGGGCGAGCAGCTCCCGGTCGCATGCCAACGCCTCCTCGAAGTGCCCCGACCGGCACAGCTCGATCGCAAGGACGCGTCGCAGCCGGAGCAGGGTCCGGCCACCGTCGAGCTCCACGACGCGCCCGCGGTGGCGGGCGAGTGCGCGCTTGCCGAGGACGCGCTCCATCTCCTGGACGGCGCGGGCGATCCCCGCCAGCCGGTGCTCGGGATCGGCCGCGGCGGCGCCGGCGGCAAAGTGCGCCATGGGGTGGCGGGAGTCGAGCTCGAGCGCGCGCGCCGCGAGCCGGGCCGACAGGCGGCCCTCGGTCGCGAGCGAAAGGTCAACCAGCAGCTCGACGTTGTCGCACGGTCGCGGCAGAGTCTGCGCGGGCTCTTCGTCCTCGTCGTCCTCCAGCTCGAAATCGGCGGCGAGGTTCTCCAGGAAGCCGTCGTCGATCTCGGGAAGACCGAAGCGCAGCACGAGCCGGCCCGACTCCGTCTCGACCTCGGCGGACCAGGAGCCGGAGTCCGCCTCCTCCTCGGACACCGTCGCGAACGCGTCCAGCAGCCCCTCCAGCACCGCGAGCCGCGCCGCGTCGGGGACGAGGACCTCCTGCGGTGTCGGGGTGAAGCCGCGTGTGCAGGGAATCAGGCCGTCGGGCGTCGCCGGCAGGTCGTGCTCCAGCCACAGGTCGTGGTTGGCCACGGGAAGCTCCGGGGCCTCGTCGAAGCTCACCGACCACAGGGTCTCGTGCGGGGCAGGGTGATCCGGGTCCTCCTCTGAGAAGGTGAACGCCGCCGGGCTGGCTCCGAGCAGGATCCCGAACTGATCGCCGCCCTGCCCCATCACGAGGCATACCCTCAGGTCGGGCGCGCCCGCCGGCGGCTCGAGCTCGATCATGTCCGTCGCCGCGAACAGACTCCACGGCTCCGCGTTCCAGAACCGCAGCGCGGCCTCCGCGAAGCGCCGCACGCGGTCGACCGTGATCCCCGGGCCCGACAGCAGGGGCGGGCGGGGGTCGTCCTGGTTCAGCCCCTCCCGCATCGCGCGGTAGACCGCGCGGAGGTCGAGGAGGTCGTCGCACACCCTGACCTCACACTCCCGCCACCGGCGGCGCTGTCGCAGCCGCTCGGCGAGGGCGGGGTCCGAGACCTCGATCACCGCCGGCCGGTGGCCCAACAGC
>CAZQYU010000708.1:0-1658 GCA_964597585.1 uncultured Thermoanaerobaculia bacterium | reverse complement strand
TGGCCGACCTCGGCGTGCCCCTGGCGGCGCCCGCCCGGCTCGGTATGGTCGGGCGCAACGTGCCCGGGGTGATCGACGGTGAGCACTTCGTCTACTTCCTGTTTCCCACCCTCGACGTCCACAGCGGCAGCCTGCTCGCACAGGGTGCTGCGGCCCTCGCCGCTCGGGTCTCCCTCGGTCTGCATCTGACCGGCGGCGCGCTCATCGACCTCGCGACGACCTGGTTGCTCGCCGGCGTGGCGGTGCTGGTCCTGCGTCGTGGGCCGCAGCGCGAGGCTGTCGACCGGCTGCTGGTCATGCTCGCTCTGATCACCGCGACGATCGCCGGGCTTGGGAGCCTCCACCTCGCCGAGCCGCTCCAGCTGCGCTACTGGTTGGTCCCGGTCTGCCTCGCCGCGGCGCTCGGCGCCGCCGCGGTTGCAGCTGCACTCGCGGACCCCAGGCGCTGGCTCGTGTGGGCGGTCGGTGCGGTGCTGGTCGTCGGCCTCCTCCCTCCGGCGGTGCGCTACCGTGACACCGTTGCATCGCTGGGGTCGCTGCGGCCCTACTCCGATGCGGCGACCGCCGCCCTGGTCGAAGCGGCGGGGGAGGAGGGTCCGGTGATGCTGCAGGCGAACCGAGGCACGCTGTACTGGGCGGGGCACCCGCGGACGCGGGTGGTTGGCGTCCGTGCGGCGCCGATGGCCGCCCTCGACCGAACGCGGATGGGCGGCTTCCTCGCGGTCTACCCGGTGGCGGCGGCACTGGTCGACCTCGCCGAGGAGCCGGCGCTCGCCCAGGCACTGGTGCGCGACGGCTTCACCGTGCGCCGCCGCTTCGGCAGCGAGCTGCTGCTGGCACCGCCCGGCGCAATCACGACCGACGTGGAGGTGCGGTGAGCGGCCGGTCGCGGCTCGCCGCGGTGGTGGTGTCGTACCACTCCCAGGTCGATCTGCCGGCGTGCCTGGCCGCGCTCGCCGAGGCCGACGGGTTGGCCGAGGTGGTCGTGGTCGACAACGCCTCGGAGGACGGCTCGGCAGAGCTCGCGCGTCGCGCCGGCGGCCATGTCAAGGTGCTCGCTCTACCCGAGAACAGCGGCTTCTCCGGCGGGTGCAACCGGGGCCTTGAGGCAGTCGGCGACGCCGCCGACGCCGTCGCGTTCGTCAACCCGGATGTTCGGGTCCGGCCGGACTGCCTCGCCCGTGCCGCAGACGCGCTCGCCGCCGACCCAGCCCTCGGCGGCGTCGCGCCGCTGCTGCTGCGCCGCGACGGCGTCACGGTCGACAGCGCCGGTCAGACGCTGGACCGGCTCACCCTGGAGGTGCGGGACCGGGGCTATGGGCGGCCGGCGGCGACGTTCGACCTCGCTCGCGGACCGGTGCTGGCGGCGTGTGGCGCGCTCGCGGTCTTCCGGACCGCGGCCCTTGCCGACGGGGCGTGGGCCGAGCACTTCTTCTGCTTCTGGGAGGACCTCGAGCTCGGATGGCGGCTGACCAATCGAGGTTGGCACATCGAGCTTCTGCCTGATGCGGTCGCAGAGCACGGACGCGGCGCGGGCGCGCGCACCGGGCGTGGGCCCCTGCGCTGGCGGCGGCCGGTCGAGCTCGAGGCGTGCGTGCTGTCCAACCGCTGGATGACGATGGTGCGCCACCTGCACCCCCTTGATCTTGCCGAGCGGC
>CAZQYU010000707.1:0-1659 GCA_964597585.1 uncultured Thermoanaerobaculia bacterium | reverse complement strand
TGTCGCCCTGTTCATCGAATGGCGTCATGGCAGTCGTTACGCAAAGCCATCCTCACAACGAGGGAGAAGAGCATGACAATGGAAAAGTTCATCGCCGAGGTCCTGGGCACCGGGACGCTCATTCTGCTCGGCGATGGCGTCGTTGCAGGGGTCCTGCTGGCGAAGTCGAAGGCACAGAACGCCGGCTGGATCGTGATCACCATGGGGTGGGGATTCGCCGTCTTCGCGGGCATCGCCGTCGCGGGCCTGACAAGCGGCGCACACATCAACCCGGCGGTGACGCTCGCGGTATGGCTCGACAGCCTCGCGAACAACGGCGATTTCGGCACAGATCAGCTGCTGCTCTACTGGGTCGCCCAGATGATCGGCGCGATGATCGGTGCCTTCATCGTGTTCCTCCACTACTACCCGCACTGGAAGGAAACCGACGACCCCGGCCTCAAGCTGGCCGTGTTCTCGACGGGTCCGGCCATCCGCAACACCGGATGGAACTTCTGGTCTGAGGTGGTGGGCACCTTCATGCTGGTCTTCGTCGGCTTCAGCCTGGCGAAGGGCAGCACGCCTGCCATCGGCGGCGCGCTCTCCTGGGGCCTGCTGGTCCTGGTGATCGGCCTCAGCCTCGGCGGCACGACGGGGTATGCGATCAACCCGGCCCGTGACCTCGGGCCGCGCATCATGCACGCCATCCTGCCCATCCCTGGCAAGGGCGACAGCGACTGGGGCTACTCGTGGATCCCGGTCGTCGGTCCGCTGGTCGGTGGAGCACTCGGCTGGGTCGTGTTCAACTACCTGGGCACGCACTTCATCCTGGTGGGCCTGTAGACCGCACCGATTGACACCGCTCAGTCGCGGTTGATCGCCGCGCGGCGAGATTCGTCGCGCGGCCAACCGCGGGGAGCGGGTCGTTTCGTTTGTCAGTCGATGCCTGCGGGCAAGGGAGTAGTCGATGAAGAAGCTCATCAACGATCCGGGAACGGTTGTCGATGACGCCCTGGCCGGCATGGCCGCGGCACATCCCGACCGCGTCAGGGTCATCGAGCCCAACGTGGTCGTCCGCAAGGACGCGCCGCGCCAGGGCAAGGTTGGCGTCATCAGTGGGGGCGGTTCGGGGCATGAGCCGATGCACGGCGGTTTCGTCGGCATGGGCATGCTCGATGCCGCCTGCCCCGGCGCCGTCTTCACGTCGCCGGTGCCCGACCAGATGCTGGCCGCCACCAAGGCGGTCGACGGTGGCAAGGGCGTCCTGCACATCGTGAAGAACTACACCGGCGACATCATGAACTTCGAGCTTGCCGCCGAGCTGGCGCAAGCCGAGGGGATCGAGGTCACCAGCGTGGTGATCGCCGACGACGTCGCCGTCCAGGATTCGCTCTACACCGCCGGACGGCGTGGCGTTGGCGGGACCGTCCTCGCCGAGAAGATCGTCGGAGCTGCAGCCGAGGAGGGGCAGGACCTCGCCTCGGTCACCGCGCTCTGCGAGCGCGTGCAGGCCAATGTCCGCTCAATGGGCATGGCCCTCACGAGCTGCACCGTGCCGGCCGCCGGCAAGCCGACGTTCGAGATCGGCGACGACGAGATGGAGATCGGCATTGGCATCCACGGCGAGCCCGGACGCGAGCGCAAGAAGCTTGCGACCGCGGACGAGATCACCGAGATGCT
>CAZQYU010000706.1:0-1663 GCA_964597585.1 uncultured Thermoanaerobaculia bacterium | reverse complement strand
CTCTCCGAGCTCGAGCGCTCGGATCGGGTGGAGCGGCTCGAGGTCCTCCCGTTCGATCGCGATGAGGTCGTCCAGCAGTTGACCGCGATCCTGGGGCAGTACCCGCCGGCATCGGTCGTCGATGCCATGGCGGCGCGGTCCGACGGGCTGCCCTTCTATGTTGAGGAGCTCGTCGCCACCGACGCGGCGGATGACGTGGTCCCGGGATCGCTCCGCGACATCCTCGAGCTGAGCCTCGCCGCCCTGTCTGACCGTTCGCTCGCGCTCGCGCGCGCGGCGGCGGTGATCGGCGGCTGGTTCCCGCTGGATCGGCTGGCCGCCGTCGCCGGCCTCGACGAGACCGCGCTGCTCCCCGTGCTCCGTGAGGCAATCGACGCTCGCGTGCTCGTGACCTCCGAGGCTGCCGGCGAGGCGACCTATGCGTTCCGCCACGCGCTCCTCCGCGAGGCGGCGTACGAGCAGCTTCTGCCCGCCGACCGTGTCCGCCGCCATGCGCGGCTCGCCGACCATCTCGCCGACGCACTTGCCCGCAACGCCGGGGACGAGCCGGCCCTGGTCGCAGACCTCGCTGTCCATACGTACCACGCAGGCGATCAGCCGCGGGCGCTCAGTGCAGCGGTCCGCGCCGTGCATGCGCTCGCCAACGTCGGCGCGTTCCGCGAGGCGCTGGGGCACGCGGAGCGTGCCCTCGAGCTGTGGCCGCGCGTCGCCAACGCTGAGACGCGGGCCGGAATCAGCCACGGGGAACTGCTGGCCATCGCCGGACAGACGGCGGCCAATTCGGGTCGAGCGGGCCCGGCGCTCGCCCACACGCAAGAGGCCATGGCCGAGCTCGAGCCGTCGGCATCCCCCGAACGCATGGCCGAGCTCCTCATGGATACCTACAACGTGGCGTTTGAAGCCGAAGCGTTCGAGATCGCCTGGGACACTGCGAAGCGACTGCACGGCCTGGTTGACCGCCTCGCGCCAACACGACTCAAGGTGCTCGCGCTCATCGTCATCGGCGACGAGCGTTGGTCAAACGGGCACATCAGGGAATCCACCGTGATGGACGAGCAGGCGATGGCGATCGCAAGAGTCGTGAACGAGGACCGCCTCTGGACAGTTGCTGCCTTCGATGCTGCGGCAGACTGGGCAACCTTCGGTCGGGCAGGTCGGGCCGAGACGCTCGTGGACGAGGCGTCGCGATCGTGGAGCGGGTTCGATGGGAGTGCCAGACGGTTCTTCTCGGCCGTGTCCGGCTGTTGGGTGCTCTGGCACGTGGGTCGCTTCGAGGACAGCGCGCGGTTGGCGGCGGACGCGCGGCGGGCTGCGGTCCGATACGGTGTCGAGCGGCGCTTTGCGGCCTGGTACCTGGGCAATGAGGCCTTCGCGATGCTGGAGCTCGGCCGCCTCGACGAGGCCGAGCAACTGGCTCGCTCCGCCGTCGAGCACCGCTTCCTGGGCATGGGGAGCGTGGTGTCGAAGGTCCAGGTGCTGCACGGCCGCCTGGACGCCGCACGCGAGGCGTTGCCGACGACCCAGCTCTTCAACGGCCGGCTCTGGAATCTCGAAGGCGAAGTACTCCTCGAGCGGGCGGCAGGGAACTTCGACCGCATTCGCACGATGGTCGACGAAGCCGAGCTGGAGCGAGGGAGGACCGACCTCATCTCCGCGATGTGGC
>CAZQYU010000705.1:0-1671 GCA_964597585.1 uncultured Thermoanaerobaculia bacterium | reverse complement strand
CCGCAGAAGTCGAGCATCTCCTGGGTCTCGGCGATGCCGCCGATGAGCGAGCCGGAGAGGCTGCGCCGGCCGAACAGGAGACCGAAGACGGCCACGGGAAGGGGCTGCTCCGGCGCGCCGACCAGGGTGATGTTGCCGTCGCGTGCGAGCAGGTTGATGTAGGCGTTGAGGTCGTGCTCGGCGGCGATGGTGTCGAGGATGAAGTCGAAGGTGCCGGCGTGCTGCTCCATCTCGTCGACGTTTGTGGAGATGACGACCTCGTGGGCACCCAGGCGGAGCGCGTCGTCCTTCTTGCTCGGAGAGGTGGTGAAGACCACGACGTGGGCGCCAAACGCCCGCGCGAACTTCACTCCCATGTGCCCGAGGCCCCCAAGGCCGACGACGCCGACCTTCTTGCCGGCGGTGACGCCCCAGTGGCGCATGGGGGAGTAGGTCGTGATCCCGGCGCACAGCAGCGGCGCGGCTCCGGCCAGGTCGAGGTTGGCGGGGATGCGCAGCACGAAGCTCTCGTCGACCACGATGCTCTCCGAGTAGCCGCCGTAGGTGACGCCGCCAAGGTGTTTGTCAGGGGAGTTGTAGGTGAAGGTCGCGTTGTGGCAGAACTGCTCGAGCCCGTCCCGGCACTGGCTGCAGGTGTGGTCCGAGTCGACCAGGCATCCGACCCCCACCAGGTCGCCCGGCTTGAACCCGGTGACCGCGGAACCGACCCTGGTGACCCGGCCAACGATCTCGTGTCCGGGTATGCACGGGTACGTGGTGGGCATGAAGCTGCTCCACTCGTTCCGGACCGTGTGGAGGTCGGAGTGGCAGATGCCGCAGAACAGGATCTCGATCTGCACGTCGCGTTCGGTGGTCTCGCGCCGCTGGATCGTGGTGGCAGCGAGCGGAGCGGTCGCACTGGCGGCGGAGTAGGCTTTGGCTTTGGACATGTCTCTCCTCGTTCAAGCTGGTTTGGGGGCGCGCGGGCCCGGTTGCTGTCGTGAGCTGGGCGGCTCCAGCGCTTTCTGGTGACGCCCCTGGAGGTTGTGGCCAGGGGTCAGCGGCCGCCGAGCTTCAGAATCTCCTCGGGGAGGTGATCTCCCTGCACGGTAATCCGTGATGCGGCGCTGTCTATTTCGTGGGGGTCGTCGGATGTGAGGTTGAGGGCAGCGGCGCCGAGGTTCTCGTCCAGCCGGTGGAGCTTGGCGGTCCCGGGGATCGGCACGATCCAGGGCCGCTGGGCTAGCAGCCATGCGAGGGCGATCTGGGCCGGTGTCGCCCCCTTTCGTTGTGCGATCGTCTTGAGCAGATCGACCATGGCCTGGTTGGCTTCTCGGGCTTCCAAGGTGAAGCGCGGAAACCCGGCTCGGAGGTCGGAGCTGTCGAAGCGCGTCGCCGCATCGATCGCTCCGGTGAGGAATCCCTGCCCAAGCGGGCTCCACGGCACGAACCAGATTCCGAGTTCCTCGCGGGTTGCTCACGAAGGCATCTTGACATCAAAGTATATGCGCATCATGATGTCCGCATGAGAACGACCCTGACCTTGGACGACGACCTGGCCAGCCGGTTGAAGGAGCTCTCCCGGGAGTCCGGGCGGAGCTTCAAGGAGGTCACCAACAGCGCGTTGCGGCGAGGGTTGAGTGCCGGTGATGCGCCCGTTGCAGCACGGGAGCCCTTTGAGGTCAGGGCGCA
>CAZQYU010000704.1:0-1675 GCA_964597585.1 uncultured Thermoanaerobaculia bacterium | reverse complement strand
GCATGGAGATCGGGATCCTGGGGCTGGCGGCGAGCGGCAAGACGACCCTGTTCAATCTCCTGACCGGGGCGCGCGGCGACCAGCCCGGAGCGCGCCGCGACGGTCCGACCATGGGCATCGCCCGGGTTCCCGATCCGCGCCTCGATCGACTCAGCGCGATGTTCTCGCCGCGCAAGACCACGCCGGCGACGATCCGCTACGTCGACATCCCCGGCCTGCCCGAGGAGCACCGTGCCGATTCCAGCCTCAACCTCCCCGAACTGAGGACGATGGACGTCGTGATGGTGGTGCTGCGTGCTTTCGAAAACAACGCGGTGTCCCATCCGCTCGGCAGCCTCGACCCGGTGCGCGACCTGCGCCGGATCGAGGAGGAGTTCCTGATCCAGGATCAGCTCGTGGTCGAGCGTCGGATCGAGCGCCTCGACCGCGACCTCGCCAAGCGCAAGGCCCCCGAGCTCGCCGCCGAGCGCGACCTGCTGCAGCGCTGCCTGGCAGTGCTCGAGGCGGAGCGCCCCCTACGCTCGGAGGCCCTTTCCGAAGACGAGCTCAAGCGTCTGCGCGGATTCACCTTCCTGACCCTGAAGCCGCTCCTGGCCGTGGTCAACCTCGACGAGAGCGAGGTCTCCTCCGATCCCTTCGCGGCCCCCGAGTGGGCCGATTGGCTCGGCCGCTCACGCACCGCCGCCACCCGGGTCTCGGCGACCCTCGAAGGGGAGCTCGCCCAGCTCGACGGCGACGACGCCCGCGCATTCATGGACGACCTCGGCCTCAGTGACCGCGCGCTCGACCGCATCATCCACGAGTCCTACCGGCTGCTCGGGCTGATCTCGTTTTTCACCGTCGGCGAGGACGAGTGCCGAGCATGGTCCATCCCGCGCGGCACCCAGGCGGTCGACGCCGCCGGCGAGATCCACAGCGACATCCAGCGGGGGTTCATCCGCGCCGAGGTCGCTCCGTGCACAGAGTTGCTGGACGCCGGTTCACTGGCAGCGTGCCGCCAGCGCGGCACGCTGCGGCTGGAGGGCAAGACCTACGTCGTGCTCGACGGCGACGTGGTCCACTTCCGGTTCAACGTCTAGCAGCACCGCGTTCCGCAGAGCCCTGGTCAGGCACGCCGGTGCGAACAGCGGGCGGAGGGGCTCTGCGGGACGTGCTGCTCAGGATTCGCGTCGCAAATCCGTGGTTGGACTGAGGTCTCAGCCCCCTGTCGGGCTCGGCGCTGTTCCGCTGTTGGCGGGGCTGCCCGGCGTGATGCCCGGACGACGAGGCCGAATGGCGATCGGCCCGGCCTCGGCTGAGACTGAACGCACCCGCGGCGCGACCTCGCGATGGGGCGGCTGGGCCTCGGCACCGGGCGGCAGAGAGCCGGGCGGCGCGGCCGAGGAGCGGAGCGGGATCGGCGTCGGAGTGGGCGTCGGTGAGGTGCCCTGTGACGCCGGTAGCGTCGCCTCCGCCTCGGGCGTGGGGGTCGCCTCGAACTGGGACCGGACCGCCGCGACCCGCTCCGGCTGCAGAAAGCCGAGCGGGAGGTCCTGGCCGAAGCGGTTTCGCGCGCTGTTCTGGATCACTCCCGCGAGCTGAAGGTGCGAGTACAGGACCTCCGGGTTGACCGCCGGGTCCGCGAGCTCGGGAGCGAACTTGAACGCCCTTCGATAGTGGTAGATCGCCTTCGACG
>CAZQYU010000703.1:0-1677 GCA_964597585.1 uncultured Thermoanaerobaculia bacterium | reverse complement strand
GAGCGCGCCGCCTGGGTGCAGGCGACCTTCATCACCGGCGACACCGAGCTGCTCGCTGCGAAAGCGGCCGAGCGCCGAATCCAGGCCACCGCCGCGCTGATCGCCAGCTCGCGGCGCTTCGACGGCGTCGATCTGCCGCTCGACCTTGCCCGTGAGCTCAAGCTGCTCCGCCTTTCGCTGACTCTGCCGGCGCCACCCGACCCGACCCACACCGCCGAGCTGACTCGCATCACAAGCGCAATGGAGGGCTTCTACGGCCGGGCGAAGTGGTGCCCCCACGGCGGCAGCGACTGCCTCGACCTCGGCGAGCTGTCGTCGATTATGGCCACGAGCCGCGACGAGGCGCGTCTGCGCGCGGTGTGGCAGGGCTGGCGCTCGACCTTTCCCGAGATCCGCGACGACTTCAGTCGCTACGTCGAGCTCGCCAACGAGGGCGCCAGGAACCTCGGCTACTCCGACCTGGGCGCCCTGTGGCGCGCGAAGTACGACATGCCCCCGGACGCTTTCGCCGCCGACGTCGACCGCCTGTGGTCCGAGGTCAAGCCCCTCTATGACTCGCTCCACTGCTTCGTCCGCCGGAAGCTCAACGAGACCTATGGCAGCTCAGTCGTGCCCCTCGACCAGCCGATCCCGGCGCACCTGCTCGGCAACATGTGGGCCCAGACCTGGGACAACCTCTACCCCATGCTGGCGCCCGCCGACGCCGACCCCGGCTTCGACCTGACCGAGCGGCTGCGCGCGACCGGGACCGACACGCTCGGCATGGTCCGCTACGGCGAGCAGTTCTTTTCCTCGCTCGGCTTCGCGCCGCTGCCCGACACCTTCTGGCAGCGCTCGATGTTCACCAAACCGCGCGACCGCGACGTGGTCTGCCACCCGTCCGCGTGGGACATCGACTGGGCGGACGACCTCCGTCTGAAGATGTGCATCGAGATCACCGGCGAGGACTTCAAGACCATTCACCACGAGCTCGGCCACAACTACTACCAGCGCGCCTACAGCGAGCAGCCTGCGCTGTTCCGCGACTCGGCCAACGACGGCTTCCACGAGGCCGTCGGCGACACCCTCGCGCTGTCGATCACGCCCGAGTACCTGAAGAAGATCGGCCTCATCGACAGGATTCCCCCACCCTCCAAGGACATCGGCCTTCTGCTCGGGATGGCCCTCGACAAGGTCGCGTTCCTGCCCTTCGGGCTCCTGGTCGACCAGTACCGGTGGAAGGTCTTCTCCGGCGAGATCACCCCGGACGAGTACAACCGGACATGGTGGGAGCTCCGCGAACGCTACCAGGGGGTGCGCCCGCCGCTCCCGCGCAGCGAGGCGGACTTCGACCCGGGTGCCAAGTACCACGTCGCCGCCAACGTACCCTACACGCGGTACTTCCTGGCCGGGATCCTGCAGTTTCAGCTCCACCGCGGCCTGTGCCGCGCCACCGGCTACGAGGGCCCGCTCAACCGGTGCTCGATCTACGGCAACGCCGAGGCCGGCAAGAGGCTCGCCGCGATGCTCGAAATGGGCCAGAGCGAGCCGTGGCCGGACGCCCTCGAGGCGGTCACCGGGGAGCGACAGATCGACGCCGCGGCCATGCTCGAGTACTTCGCGCCGCTGAAGGCGTGGCTCGACCAGCAGAACGCGGGCGCGACGTGCGGGTGGTGACTCGATGAGCCCGGAGCCCGC
>CAZQYU010000702.1:0-1678 GCA_964597585.1 uncultured Thermoanaerobaculia bacterium | reverse complement strand
CGGCGACCGCGGCGGTGTTGAGCTCGGCTTCGCGCGGCAGGCGCCCGCCGTCGCCGCGGATCGCGACGACCTCGACTGCCGGCGTCGCGCTGCGACGGGCGACGAGCTCGTCGAGGGGCCCCGGCAGCGCGGCACCGAGCACGTCGAAGCCGACGCCGAGGTTGCCGATCGAGGCGGGCGCGACAACGCGGACCCAGTCCGTCATGGCTTCTCCACTCCCGGCACCACTCCACGCGCCACCGCGAGCTCGGCGAGCAGGATCGAGCCGCCGGCGGCCCCACGTACGGTGTTGTGCGAAAGGGTAACGAACTTGAGCCCGAGCACCGGGCACGGCCTCACCCTGCCGACGGTCACCGCCATGCCGCCGCCGGCGCTGCGGTCAAGCCGCGCCTGCGGCCGGTCAGCGGCTTCGGTGACCACGACCACGGGGCGCGGCGCCGAGGGCAGGCCGAGCCGCTGGGGCTCGGAGGCCCACGCCCGCCAGGCGGCAGTGGCCGCCGCGGGGTCGACCGGCTCCACGGTCTCGACCGAGACACACTCGGTGTGACCGTCGAGCACCGCGACTCGGGTGCACTGCGCCGAAATTGCAATCGCTGCCGGCTCGACACCGTCCGGACCGAGCCGGCCGAGGATCTTGAGCGGCTCGCGCTCGAGCTTGTCCTCCTCGCCGCCGATGAAGGGCACGACGTTGTCCACCGCGCGCATCGACGGCACACCGGGAAGACCCGCCCCTGACAGGGCCTGGAGCGTCGTCACCGCCACCCGGCGCAGCCCGAAGGCGTCGGCGAGTGGTTTGAGCGCCAGCACCAAGCCGATGGTCGAGCAGTTGGGGTTGGTGAGAATCGCGCCGCGCGAGAAGGTCTGGCGGCGGGCGAGCTCCACGTGGTCCGGGTTGACCTCGGGCACGACCAGCGGCACGTCCCGATCCATCCGGTGCGAGCGGGCGTTCGACACCACCACCGCGCCTGCGGCGGCGAACGCGGTCTCGGCCTCCCCTGCCACGGCGGCGTCCAGCGCCGAAAAAACCAGTGGCAGGCCCAGCACGGGTTCGGTCTGTTGGACGACCATCCGAGCTGCCGCCGAGGGCAGCGGCATCTCGAGCACCCACTCAACGACGTCGCCGTAGCGCTTCCCCGCCGAACGGTCCGAGGCGGTCATCGCGACGAGCTCGAACCACGGGTGGGCCGCCAGGAGGGAGACGAAGCGCTGCCCCACCGAACCGGTGGCGCCGAGGACTGCGACCGGAATCCGCGCGGTCATGAGCCGAGCTCCCTTCGGCGCGCCGTCGCGGCCGCCCGCAGCACGTCGGCGAGCACGCCGGCGGCAGTCACCTCAGGCCCTGCGCCGGGCCCGCGCACGACCAACGGCGTGACGTGGTAGCGGTCGGTGGTGAAGGCGACCAGGTTATCGGAGGCAGGCAACCCTGCCGCAGGATGCGTCAGCTCGACGTCGGCAAGCCGCACCCGCGCGCCGGCCGGGGTGACCTCGCCGAGCATCACGAGCGTGCGCCCCACGGCGCGGGCAGCCGCTGCACGCTCGACGAACACCGCATCGACGTTGTCGGCCAGGCGCGCGCACAGGGCGTCGAGCCCGAGCCCCTGCCAGTCAGTGCCGGGAAACAGGGGCTCGACCTTGACCGCGTCCGGCTCGAGCGGGTAGCCCGAGGCGCGCGCCAGGA
>CAZQYU010000701.1:0-1687 GCA_964597585.1 uncultured Thermoanaerobaculia bacterium | reverse complement strand
GTACGTCGAATCGACGCTCGAGGTTGACCTGGGTCACCGGCTCGCCTTCCCAAGCCGGACCTGGGCCGCCGGCTGGGCGCCGTTGCACCCGACGAGGTCGCCGGTAAAGCCGCTGCCGATGCCGACCACGGTGCCGGCCAACAGGGTCGCGTCGTCGGTCGTGGCCAGGCTCACGGTGAAGAGCACATGGCCGCCTCCGGGGTAGGACTCCTCGAGGTCGACGCCGCCGGCGAGGTCAGCCAGGGGCAATGCGGGCGAGAACGCCGCGCCGGCGGCGAAGAAGATGTCGCACACCGGCGACGGGTAGGTCAGATCGACCCTGTCGACCGTATCGTCGTCGCCGACCGCGAGCGCAACCCCGCCGAGGAAGCCGCCCGCATCGGTGACCGTGCCGTACCAGATCCCGGCGCTCGACCCGGCGGGCGTCGCCGACCACCAGGCCTCCAGGGTGGTGGGGTCGAGGGAGGTGTTGTCGACCCTGGACCCGACCACGATCGCCGACCCTGAGAGCACCCGCGCGCGGACGGTGCCGCGGTCGAAGTCGGGCGCGCCGAGGTCGGTCACCGGCCGGTAGAAGGCGGCCCACGGCGCGAGCGTGTAGATCGGCGAGGTCGCGAGCACCGTCCCGTCGGGATCGAGGAGTTCGAGCTGGAGAGTCGTCGGCGCGGCCGCAGTGTTGACCGCGAAGAGGTTGGAGCGGAAGGCGGCGTTGGACGCCAGGCCCGGAATGTGGGTGACCCCTCCCGGCACGAGCGCCGCGGCCGCCGGCACCGCCTCGAAGCCCTGGCCGCGGGTTCCGTCGCCGCCAGAGCCGTTCCAGATCCGTGAGCTCACGACCACCGGCTGGTCGGCGACGATCCGGATCGCGCCCGCTGCGGTGGTCCGTCCGAGCACGTCCAGAATGACGTCGTCGAGGACCGCGGTAGCCCCGGAGGCCACGGTCAGGTGAACCGGCGCCGAGGTCCGGTTGTCGCGGTCGCGGTCGAGCCAGGTCAGCTCGACCTCGGCCGGCTGATCACCCGGGTTGAGGACCGTCAGGTCGGTCACCCATCCCGACAGCCGGGCAGCAGCCGGCAGCCAGACCTCGCGTCCGGGCGACACCGCCTCGGCCGGGGCCGCCGCCGCAACCGCCAGACCGAGCACCGCAAGCCGCTGCCGCCACCTGATCGTCATCGACCGTCCCTCCCCGAGCCCTCATGGTACCGCGCGAGCGCGCCACTGATGCCCGGCGCGTTCGAGATACGGAGTGATGAACCACCAAGACACCAAGCCATCGCTTGGGTAGTGGCCCTCACCTGCCTGCATCCCGCAGCTCTGCGCGGAGCAGCCCGTAAATCAGACCGCCCAAGCGATCAGCGTGATGGAGGACCGCTGCGGGGATCTCGACCCCGCGAGCTCGCATCAGGACGAGATCGCTCTGCACTTCCTGGTTTTCTGCATACGCTGCCTCCAGATGCTGATACCGGTTGCCCAGCGTCCGCCCGCTCGCCTCCGATAGCCGCAGCGCGGTGTTACTGCGCCGCTTCGCGGCTTGTGACTCACCCCGATCAGCCCGCTCTTGCTGTCGTCCTCGCTTCGCGATGACGAAGCAATCGCTGGGCTGCTCGCCGCGAGTTGTTCGGCGGCCCGGACCAGGTGGTCTCTCAGATGTGACAGGCCGCGAGGCAGTGACAGCTCGGCGAGGCTC
>CAZQYU010000700.1:0-1690 GCA_964597585.1 uncultured Thermoanaerobaculia bacterium | reverse complement strand
TGTTTCCCGCTGACAACAAGGAGGATTCCATGCGCAGTACGAAGGTGACGCTCGCCCTGCTGGTGATGTTCCTCGCCGGCGCCACCGTCGGCGTGGTGCTCGCGAAGTCGAGGCCGGTGGACAGCGGGCTGTACGTCGGCCGGCAGCCTGCCGACGCCGCCTCGCAGCTGCTCGAGCTGGCGATGGTGCAGGCCGGCAAGGGCAGTTGGGAGCGGATCAAGGTCGCCCGGGTGTACTACCTGTCGGGCAACAAGACCGATGGCCAGGCTGTGTTCGACCAGATCACCGCCAGGCATCAGGATCCGTCCGATCTGGTCCGGATCGGGCGGGTCTACGAGCAGGCCGGCGAGTGGGACAAGGCCAAGGAGATGTTCGACAAGGTGCTGCGCGCCAAGCCGGAGGATGAGGACTGGCTGGCCGAGATCGGCTCCTACTACAACCTCCACGGCGAGCGCGAGCACGCCGAGGAGCTGTTCCAACGCAGCTTCGCCGAGGACTCGGGCAACGAGCGCAACACCTCCAACATCGCCGGCTCGTACATCGGTGTGCGGCCCGACGTCTGATCGCGCGGCTCGGCCGTGGGCATCGAACGCCGCCGGCGCAGGCTCCCCCGGAGAGCGCCCGGGACATGGTACGGGTGCGCGAGGCGCGCCGAGCGTTCGGGAAGTTTCACGCCCAGTGCTTCTGGTGGTGGACCCGCACTTTTTGGTGGGCCTCGGGGACGGGCCGCGGGTCGCGGATCAGCTCATGGAGCAGGGCGGGCGGGAGGCATGGGACGTGGGGGCGCGGTTGTGCCGATGACGGGCTTCCAGGAGGCACTCGTTCGACTTCCAGCGAGCCACAAGACGCCGGAGAGCTACCTCGCCGGCAGGTCAGCGCTGCACCTCCAGCCGAACGGCACGAGGATCAGCGACGCCCTCGACTATTTTCGCGACTCGGAGGAGCAGTTGGCGGAGGCGTCTGCTCGCGACCGGAGGCTCCTCGCGGCGCAGGGCTGCGGCGTGGATATCGAGATGTCTCAGCCGGGCTACATCCGAGCCATCGTCTCGAGGGAGGCAGAATCGACCAAGGAGGTCGGCTGCCTGTACGACTCACCGAACGCTCACGATCGTCGGTCTGACCGTGTCCGAGGAGCCGTTCTGGAGCTCGCAGGAGGTCATGGTCATCGAGCAGGGGGAGAAGGGCCGGTAGGCGGCTCCAGCCCCGAGCGCGGCGCCCGCCCGGTTCGGGTGCCGCTCACTGATCGTCGGTCCACCGCCAGTCTCGAATCTCGGGCATGTCCTCGCCGTACCGCGTGATGTACTCCCGGTGGCGGATCAAGGTGTTGCGCAGCTCCTGCTTGACGTAGGCGGCGCTGCTGCGGAGCTGCGGCAGGCGGTCGATGACATCGCCCGCGAGGTGGAAGCGGTCGAGGTCATTGAGCACGGCCATGTCGAAGGGCGTGGTGATGGTGCCCTCCTCCTTGTAGCCCCGGACGTGCAGGTTGTCGTGGTTGGTGCGCCGGTAGGTGAGACGGTGAATCAGCCATGGGTAGCCGTGGTAGGCGAAGATGATCGGCCGGTCTGTGGTGAAGAGGGCGTCGAAGTCGCGGTCCGACAGGCCGTGCGGATGCTCGGTCGCCGGCTGGAGCTTCATCAGGTCGACCACGTTGACGACCCGGATCTTCAGATCGGGAAGCTGTTTGCGCAGG
>CAZQYU010000699.1:0-1692 GCA_964597585.1 uncultured Thermoanaerobaculia bacterium | reverse complement strand
CGATCTGTGGAGCGCGGCGGCTGTCGGGGTCATCGGCGGCCCGCCCAAGGCGGCCAAATCGTGGCTGGGTCTCGACCTCGCGCTCTCGGTCGCCTCAGCGACGGCCTGTCTCGGTCGTTTCGAGGTCGAAGCCCCCGGCCCGGCGCTGGTCTTCCTCGCCGAGGACGCGCTGCCCCAGGTCCGTCACCGGGTCGCTCAGATCTGCGAGCATCGCGCCCTGCCGCTTGCCGAGTTGGACCTGCACGTCATCACCGCACCCAGCGTCCGCCTCGACCTCGAGCGCGACCGCAGAGCCCTCGATGCGACCCTGTCGGCCCTGCGACCCAAGCTCTTGCTGCTCGACCCCCTGGTGCGCCTGCACCGCCTAGACGAGAACAGCGCCGCCGATCTGTCCGGCTTGCTCGGCTTTCTGCGAGAGCTCAACCGTCGCCACGACGTCGCCGTCGTCCTGGTCCATCACATGGCCAAGCGGGCTCGCCGCGATCTGGGTCAGGCCCTGCGCGGTAGCTCCGACCTGCACGCCTGGACCGACTCGGCCTGCTACCTCGTCCACGCCCCCGAAAACCACGTGCGACTGACCGTCGAGCACCGCTCCGCTCCCCCTCCCGAGCCCATCCTCCTGCACCTGGCCGGTGGCGCCGACCATCCGCTCAGGTTGCAAATCGCGGGCACCGACCAGCCGCCTCCCCCTCTGGCCGATGCCGTGCGCGCCGCCCTCCGACGGGCGGATCAGCCCCGCTCGCGGGCCGCCCTCCGCCGTGACCTCCGGGTCAACAACAGCCGCCTTGGCGAGGCCCTCGCCCTGCTGGAGCGTCGCGGCCTCGCCCAGCGCACCCCGCGGGGATGGACCCTGCCGGACCAAACCGAACCTCGGCAGCTCTCCCTCACCGTCTGACGTCTCTGTAAGCCCCTCACGTACGCCGACCTCGCCCCTCGCTGCCCTCCACGACACCCGTATCCGCGTTCTCCATAGGGGGCGCGCTCGGAACGGTACGCCCGGCTGCCAAGTCCCGCGCCCGGAGTGGGGGCACGGGGCACATCTGCGCTCGATGCCACCCCCTTCGCTCACCTGCGCCGCGCCCTTGTCCCCAAATCCACAGGCCAGGGCCTCCCAACCGGCCCTCCGGGCCTGTGGATTTTGGGGGCACAGGGCGCCCCACGATCCAGCTCCGGCTCTCACTCACACACTCCACTCACGCGATGACAACCAGAGTGCAACGCCCAGCGTCACCGGGCGTGCAACGCAACAACTCGGACGGTGCTGCAGCACTCTACGTGAATGAGGCCACGACGAGAGGCGGTGGCGGCGGTGACCCCGTGGCGCACTACCTGCGTCAAGCATTGGCTCTGGGCCTGCGCTTCGAAATACGACAGTACGCGAACTTCAACCGAACGCTGATCACGTGGGCGATGGTGTCGACGTGCCCCAGCTAGTTCAGAGACAGGGTGGGGCTATTGGGCCTCCTTGATGGGGGCGGTTACCCCCACTCGATCCAACATTCGGCGGCGAAGCACGTTCAACCATGTACGACAAAACGCCTTGACGACAGCGCGTTGCGTGCTGCGTTCGCCGGTGACCTCCAGTGGCACGCCAAGTGCAGAGTATCGTCGCGCCATAACTGCCACTCCGGACAGCGCTTCTGCCGGGGCGCGGTATACGCCCATCAATGCCAGCTCTCCATCAGGAGGACA
>CAZQYU010000698.1:0-1692 GCA_964597585.1 uncultured Thermoanaerobaculia bacterium | reverse complement strand
CATCCGGTACGGGAAGTCCCCGCCCGCCACGCGCACGTCGTAGAAGACGTGGCCGTTGACGTCCGGCGCGCAGCGCACCCCGCCCGCCGTGCCCGTCGTGCAGAGCGAGATCTTCGCCCGCATGTCGGACAGCTCGAGCCCCCCCTTGACCTCGTGGGAGCCCCCGAAACCGGTCACCAGCCAAGTCAGGTCCGTGGCCGCCTGGAGGCGTTCGTCCTCGTCGTACTCCTGGTAGTCGAAGTTCGCGGACCGGACATTGGTGATCAGGTTGATGTGGGCGATGGTCTCGAGGTCGCCGCTCGAGGGTCTCGCCTCGAAGCCCGAGCGATCGTGCCCGGCCCGCAGGTTCCACAGCAGCGACTCGTCGAGCATTCCGTCGAAGCCCACCGTCACGGCGGAGGGTTCGGACTTGACGAAGCCGGTCGCTTCCGGCTGCCTCCACCGCGAGGATCCGTTGTTCTCGATGGTCAGGGTATTGCCAAGGTACGAGGCGGACCCTCTCCAGGATTCGGAGGCCTGCCAGGTCAACTTGAGCTTGGGCGCGGTCACCGTCGGCCTCGAGGTGGTCGGAGAGCCTTCGGGCGTCGTCTCGGCCTCGGCTCGGTACAGGGCCGCGAAGAACCACAGCCGGTCGCGCAGGATGGGGCCGCCCAGGGCCGCGTCCACCGAGAGCGCCGACTCGTCCTGCAGGTTGGGGTCGAAGTGGTCGCCGCCCTCCTGGAACGCTTCGACCCGGTAGCGGGTGTCGACGCTGCCCGAGAAGCTGTTGCCCCCGGACTTCATCACCACGCTCACGACCGCGCCGAGGGCGCGGCCGAACTCCGCCTCGTACCCGCCGGTCTTGACCTCGACCTCCTGGTAGCCCTCGAGACCGTAGGAGGCCACACCCGTGGCCCCCATGTCTCCAGTCGCCGAGGTGGTGAGGTCGATGCCGTCCACGAACCACGCGTTCTCCGAGAAGGCCGAGCCGAAGAAGGTCTGACCGTCCGACCGTCCGGGAACCTCCTGCGCGGTGCTCCAGAGAAAGCGGTTCCAGGAACCGATGGTGGTCCGGCTGATGTACTCGGCGTCGAAGACCTGCTCGGTGCCCACCTGGCGCGGGTCGACCACCGGTGTCTCGGCGAGCACTGTGATCTCCTGCCCGAACCGCGCCTCGGGCATGACCACTGTCAGCGCGGTCAGCGACCCCAGCCGCACCTGCACCTCGCGCCGCTCCTGCGCACCGAATCCGGTGAGCTCGGCCTGTACGGTGTAGACGCCCGGCGCGAGGCTGAAGAACTGGGCCTCCCCGAGCGCGTCGGTCGCGCCATTCCGGATGCCGCCGATCAGGGACGGCGACGCGATGGCCACCTTGACGCCGGGAAGGGCTTCGCCGCTCTCCACGTGGGTCCTGACGACCAATCGACCAGTTGTCTCCTGGGCAGCGAGAGCACCCGGGAAAGCGGCGAGCATCACGACCAGCGGCAACCGGGTGCGGGGGCGCGTCATGGCTCCTCCCCTCGGGCTGCGCCCCGGCTGGCTCGGTCCCGGCAAAGCGGAGGCCCTCGAAATTCTGGCCCGGAACGAAACACCGGGTCGCTCTCTCACATGGCAGTTTCGTGATCACAAGATGGGTCGTCGGTCTCGATTCTGCAAGCATCTCGAGACAACCGCTCGAAAACTCATCCCTTCGGCCGCAGGATTTCCCGGAAC
>CAZQYU010000697.1:0-1694 GCA_964597585.1 uncultured Thermoanaerobaculia bacterium | reverse complement strand
TGGGCGTGCTCGTGATGCGCCGACCGGCGCCCGCGCGAGTCGTCCGCTTCGACATCACCGCACCCGAGGCGCTGTCCGAGGTCGGGGCGCCCAAACTCTCCCCGGACGGACGGGCGATCGCCTTCAACGCCACCGACGCCAAGGGCGTGACCCAGATCTGGCTGCGGTCTTTGGACGATCTCGAGCCGCGTCCTCTCCCCGGCACCGACGGTGCGACGCGGCCATTCTGGTCGCCCGACAGCCGCTACCTCGGCTTCGTCGCCGGCGGCAAGCTCAAGAAGGTGCCGCTCGCGGGGGGACCGCCGCAGACCCTGGCCGACACCCCGACCGGCTCGGACGGCAGCTGGAGCACGACCGGTCTGATCCTGTTCGACGGCCAGTCGAACGACCCCATTCTCAAGGTGCCGGCCACCGGCGGGACGCCGCAGCCGGCGGTCAGCGCCGACGCCTCAAGCGGGGTCACGTCGGTCGCATGGCCCCAGTTCCTGCCCGACGGGAGACACTTCCTCTACGTCGCCGACGCCAGCGGCGGCGGCCAACGGCACCTGATGGTCGCGAGCCTCGACGGCAAGGAGGCCCCGCGCAAGCTGCTCGAGGTGGAGTCACTGGTCCAGTACGCGCCGCCGGGCTACCTGCTCTACGTGCGTGAGAGCTCACTGCTCGCACAGCCCTTCGACCCGGTGGCGTGCGAAGCCCGTGGCGAAGCGGTGCCGCTCGCCGAGCAGCTCGGCACGACCTCCGTCGGCCTCGCGGACTTCTCCGCTTCGGACAACGGGACCCTCGTGTACCGCAGCGGATGGACCGCACGCCGGCGCCTGGTGTGGGTCGACCGCAGCGGCGCGGAGCAGGGCGACGCCGACGAGCCGGCCGTCTACCGCGAGATGTCGCTGGCCCCCGACGGCCGCCGCCTGGCGGTCACGATCACCGACTCCCGCTCAGACAACAGCGACATCTGGCTGCGCGACCTCGAGCGCGGCGTGACCTCGCGGTTCACCTTCGACGCGGCGCGCGACTTCGCCCCGGTGTGGTCGCCGGACGGGGCGACAATCGTGTTCACCTCGACCCGCAACGACATCACCGCGCTGTACACGAAGTCGGCGTTGGGCGGGGGATCTCCGACCCTCCTGTTCAAGTCGGCGGGCGCCCTGTCCGCCCAGGACTGGTCGCGAGACGGGCGCTTCATCCTCATGAACCGAATGGGCGAGACGACCGGCTTCGATATCTGGGCGCTGGCCATGGACGGGCCGGACAAGGGCAAGGGTACTCCGCTGGTCGAAAGCCAGTTCATCGAGATCCGCCCGGCGTTCTCCCCCGACGGCCGCTGGTTTGTCTACCAGTCCAACGAGTCCGGCCGCTTCGAGATCTACGTGCAACCGTTCCCGGGCCCGGGCGGCAAGTGGCAGGTCTCCATCGACGGCGGTGAGGAGCCGACCTGGAGCGGCGACGGTAAGGAGATCCTGTACCTGACTCCCGGCGGCAAGCTCATGGCGGTGCCGGTGACCACCGGCGTCACCTTCACGGCCGGCCGCCCGACCCCGCTGCTCTCGGTCCGCCTGGCGCCGATCGTGATCCGCAACCGCTGGGTCGCCAGCCGCGACGGGAAACGCTTCCTGTTCCTCGAGCCCGAGGGCGCCGCCCGCACGGTGCCGATGACGGTCGTGATGAACTGGGCCGAGGCGCTGAAGGCGCGGTGA
>CAZQYU010000696.1:0-1705 GCA_964597585.1 uncultured Thermoanaerobaculia bacterium | reverse complement strand
CCTCGAGGTTCATCAGGTGGCGCATGATCGGGTACTCGTTGACGATCCCGTTGGCCCCGTGGATCTCGCGCGCCAGCTTCGCGCACTCGCGCGCGACCCAGACGTTGTTCCGCTTGGCCAGAGAAACGGCCTCGTGGCGGAGGGTGCCGTTGTCCTTCATGCGGCCGAGCTGGAGCGCGAGCAGCTGACCCTTGACGATCTCGTTGTACATCCAGACCAGCTTCTGCTGCTGGATCTGGTGGGCGGCGATCGGACGCCCTGAGAACTGGATCCTGGCGGTCGCGTAGTCGAGCGCAGCCGAGAAGGTCGCGATGGCTGAGCCGATCGCGCCCCAGGCGATTCCGTAGCGCGCCTGGGTCAGGCACATGAGCGCGTCCTTGAGCCCGCTGGTTCCCGGGAGCATGCTCTGGGCCGAGACCCGGCAGTCCTCGAACACGAGCTGCGAGGTCACCGAGAAGCGCAGCGAGTACTTGCCCTTGTGCTCGACGGTGCTGAAGCCCGGGGTCCCGCGCTCGACCAGGAAGCCGCGCACCCCGTCGTTGGTGCGCGCCCAGACCACGGCGACGTCGGCGATGCCACCGTTCGTGATCCACGCCTTCTCGCCGTTCAGAACCCAGTCGCCGCCGTCCTGCACCGCCTTGGCCCGCATCCCCGAGGGGTTCGAGCCGAAGTCTGGCTCGGTGAGCCCGAAGCACCCGACCGCCTCGCCGCGCGCGAGCCGGGGAATCCACCGGTCCTTCTGCTCCCGGCTGCCCCACATCAGAATCGGGTACATGACCAGCGACGTCTGGACCGACACGAAGGACCGCAGCCCCGAGTCGCCGCGCTCGAGCTCCTGGCAGATCAGGCCGTTTGCCACGTTCGACAGGCCGGGGAGGTCGTAGTCGGAGTAGCTCGCCCCGATCAGGTTGAGCTCGCCCATCTCCGTGACCAGCTCGCGCGGGAAAACGCCGTCGTACGCCCACGACTCGACGTGGGGCATGATGCGCCGTTGCACCCAGTCGTGCACCGAGCCGCGAACCATGCGTTCCTCGTCGCTGAGCAACCCGTCGATATCATAGAGGTCCAGACCTTCGAACTCGCGCATCGTCAGTCCCTCGTGGCGGCGGCTCGGCCGCTCTCGTCCATGCATTCGATCTCGCAACCGGGCGCCCATCATACCGCGGGCAGACATGGTAGCCTGCCATCAGGACACCACGTAGGACCGCCATTGCCGGCCGGCCCACGGCTTCCGGGAGGACACCATGAGCATCGAGGTGGGACCCGTCCGAGAGATACTCAAGAAGGCCCTACAGGTCGAGGTCGACGGCCACACCTTCTACTCGATGGCCGCGGAACAGGCGACGAAGCCCGCCATTCAAAGTCTCTTCTTGAGGCTCGCTCGCGACGAGATCGAGCACAAGACGTACCTCAAGAACGTGATGCGCAGGCTGGAGGAGCTCGGCGGGGGGAGCTTCTTCGTCGAGCAGAAGGACCCCGGCCTTGGCGAGTTCTCGTCCCAAATCTTCACCGACGAGTTCCGGGAGCAGGCGCGTGGGGTGGCTTCCGCTCCGGCCGTGCTCTCGATCGGAATGCAGCTCGAGGCGAATGCGGTCGCCTTCTTCACCGCCGCGGCCGAAGGCAGCGAGGATCCGCAGGCGAAGGGTTTCTTCCGCTTCCTCGCGGACTGGGAGGGCCAGCACTACCGGATCCTCGAGCGGCTGCT
>CAZQYU010000695.1:0-1711 GCA_964597585.1 uncultured Thermoanaerobaculia bacterium | reverse complement strand
TCAGTCGCAGCACGAGGATTGACACCGGGATCGCGAGCAGACCCGCAGTCGCCGCTAGCCATGCGCCCTCGCCCAGGATCAGGCGGGCGACCCGCCAGCGGCTCCAGCCGATCGCGCGCAGTACTGAGAGTTCCCGGGTACGCTCGGCGACATCGATCTGCATCACGCTGGAAACCCCGAGCACAGCGATCCCGAGCGCGATGATCGCGACCAGGTGCACGAAACCCTCGAGCGCAGCGAGCTGACCGTAGGCCTCCACCCACGACTCGGCTCGCACTGCCTCGACCCCTTCCACCCGCCGCACCACCTCCCGGCCGACGGTGTCGACGTCGGCCCACGGCTCGAGGTCGAGCAGCACCAGGTTGACCGTATCGCGGTGATTGAACAGACGCTGGACCGCGGCCAGATCGGTGACTGCGCCGCTGTCCAGGAGCGAGCGACCCGTTCGATACACGCCGACGACCCGCAGCTGCTCGCCGGCGACCTCGACCGTCTCCCCAACGTCGATCAGAAAACGCCGCGAAGCCAGCGTACCGACCATCACCTCGCCTTGTCCCGGTACCAGCATGCGGCCCACGACCCGCCCAAGACCGGGCGGCGGCAGTGTTTCGGCGTCCACGCCGAACACGAGGAAGTACCGGCTCGACTGGAAACGAGTCTTGCCAAGGGCCACTGGGGTTGCACTACGAACGCCCTCGATCTCGGCCAGCGGCGCGACCTGCTCGGGGCGCAGCTGTGATCCCCACGGGGACGTTGCGCCCCACCGCTGGACCACCAGCTCTCCGCCGAGCACCGAAGCAACGGCATCGAGCTGGGCGAGCGCTCCGTCGGCCGCGGCGACGAGGACCATGTAGGCCACCGCTCCAACGGTCAGCGCGAGCAGGTTGAGCCCCGCACGCCGGGGGCGGCGGATGAGGTCGCGAAGCGACAGGCTCTTCACTTTGGTACCCGCGACAGCGGCACGCGGTCGAGGAGCACGGCGGTCCCACCTCCGAGCATGTTGGCGATCATGTCCTGGAGATTATTGTCGTACAACCCGACGCCCGCGCCTGGAATCGTCCGCATGACGATGTACTCGACGATCTCCCAGAACGCGCCCAAGCCCATCACTATCAGGAGAATCGCCAGCGGCTCGAGGACGCCGAGCTGTACGTTGAACCAACGCAGGATGCGGCGCAGGGCGATTGCGACGGCGGCCGCGGACGCCAGGTGGACCACCTTGTCGAATCGAATGCCGAGCACGACCCAGTCGTACAACCTCGCCCCGTCGACCGGGACCAAGACCCCCGCGAAGTGGAGCAGAGCCGGCGCCTCGACCAGGGCAACGAAACCCCACGTCCACGGACCGTCGCGCAGACCGTACCAGAACACCACGAAGCCGGCCGCAATGACCGCCGCATAGATGAGGAACTCCGCGAAGTTGCCTGGACCGCGGTACTGCAGCCACCGATCCCAGAACTTGGTCGCACACGCGAAACCGAACAGACCCAGGTTGAGGACGGTGACCACGTCGAGAGGTCGCACCCTGAGCGCGGCTCCGACCGGAGCCGCTGCAACCTCTTTGCGGCCGGGAGCTACGGACCGACGTCTCAAATGTACCCGCAGAAGGAGATCAGCCCCGGTATGAGGACAACTTCGTCATCGACCCAATCATGTTCGCACTTCACGCTGCCGTCGTAGTCGTACTCCGTGACCGTGTACTCGACCCGGC
>CAZQYU010000694.1:0-1715 GCA_964597585.1 uncultured Thermoanaerobaculia bacterium | reverse complement strand
GACGCCGTCCGGCTGGCGCCGTCGGAGAACGACGGCGGACGCCCGTTCTGGTCGCCGGACGGCCGCTGGCTCGCGTTCTTCGCCGACGGCAAGCTGAAGCGGATCGACCCCAACGGCGGCCCGCCCCAGGTGCTTTGCGACGCCCCGACGGCGCGCGGAGGGAGCTGGGGGTTCGACGACACCATCGTCTTCTCTGGGTCGTTCCGATCCGGGCTGGAGGTCGTCTCCGCCGCGGGCGGCGCGCCTCGGGAGCTGACGACGCTCGACGCCGAGCGAGGAGAGAAGAGTCACCGCTGGCCGGTCCACCTGCCGGACGGCAGGCACCTCCTCTTCCTGGCGCAGACCGCCGAGGGCGGGACCAAAGACGATACCAGCGCGATCGAAGTCCTGGAGCTGGCGACTGGCTCGCGGCGAGCCCTGGTCACAGCGAACTCGTCGCCGATGTTCGCTCCCCAGGGCTATCTGCTGTTCTGGCGGAGCGGCTCGCTGCTCGCCCAGCCCTTCGATCCGCAGCGGCTCGAGCTCTCCGGGGTCGCGAGAGCGATCGCCACTCCGGTCGTGTACACGGTGAACGAGATGAGCGACGCCTCGGTCTCCGGGCGGGGTGATCTGCTGTTCAAGGAGGGCTCCGCAGGCGGACGCACGAGCCTCGACTGGACCGATCGCTCGGGACGCCAGCTGTCACAGATCCTGGCTCCGAGCGTGATCGAGGGAGGGTTCGCTCTTTCCCACGACGGGACGCGGCTGGCCGTCGGCCTGACCCAGCAGGGCTCGCCGAGCTGCGATCTGTGGGTCTTGGACCTCAAGCGGGGCAGCACGAGCCGGCTCACCTTCGAGGAAGGGGACGAGGTCTATCCGGTCTGGTCCAGCGACGATCGCCGCATCCTCTACGTCAGCACCCGGAGCAACGACGGCAACCTCTACGCGCGCAACGCCGACGGCAGCGGCGGCGTCGAGACCGTGCTGGTCACCGCGCAGGGAGCTTTCAATCCGGATTGGTCGCACGACGGGCGCTGGTTGGTCGTCGAGATGGTCAACGACCAGACCGGCCGGGACCTCGAGCGCTACGACCTCGCCACGAAAGAGCTCACGCCCCTCGTGCAGACTCCTTTCAACGACAGCCTCGGCCGCATCTCCCCGGACGATCGCTGGCTGGCCTTCGTCTCCGAGCAGTCGGGCCGCCCGGAGATCTTCGTGCAGTCGACGGTCGGCCGGAGCGGCCTTTGGCAGGTATCGAACGCCGGCGGCACGCAGCCGATGTGGAGTCGCGACGGCCGTGAGATCTTCTACATGCAGCCACCGGACCGGTTGATGGCGGTAGGGATCGAGGTCGAAGGGGGCATGACCATCCGGAGCTCGACGCCGCGTCAACTCTTTCGAGCCGCCGCGGACGGTTTCGACGTCGCCCCCGGCGGCGACCGCTTCGTCGTCGACCTGCGCGCGAGTGAGGCATCCGACGCGGCTCTGACCCTGATCACCAACTGGACGAAGCTGGTTTCCAGGCCATGAGTGGAGATCGATGAACGGCACCCGCCTCGGTCCATACGTGATCACCGCCAAGCTCGGCGTGGGGGGGATGGGGGTGGTGTGGCGCGCCACCGACTCGAAGCTCGGCCGCGACGTAGCGCTCAAACTGCTGCCCGAGGACTTCGCCTTGGACCCCGAGCGCCTCGCCCGCTTCGAGCGCGAGGCACGGGTGCTCGCCTCCCTCAACC
>CAZQYU010000693.1:0-1717 GCA_964597585.1 uncultured Thermoanaerobaculia bacterium | reverse complement strand
GCTGCGCCGCGGGCTGCGGCCGCTACCTCGGCTACATCGCCGACGAGATGAACATCGGCCTTCACGAGCTCGGTCCGCTCGCGGAGGCGAGTACACGCCAGGTCAGGATCAACTCCACCTGCACCGTCTTCGCCGGCGCCGAGCTACGCGAGCGGCTGTCCCTCGGGGAGGCGCGCGAGGACATCCTTGCCGGCCTCCATCGGGCGATCATCCTGCGGGCGATGTCGTTGCTCGCGCGCTCCGGCGGCATCCGCGAAGAGTTCACCTTCACCGGCGGCGTCGCGCGCAACCCGGCTGCCGTCAAGGCACTGCGCCAGCTGTGCCAGGAGACCTACGGCGAGCGCACGCTCAACATCTCGGCCGACAGCATCTACACCGGCGCCCTCGGGGGCGCGTTGTTCGCCCTGCGGGAGACCCGGTCATGACTCTGACCGCCGGAATCGACGTCGGCTCGGGGGCGGTCAAGGCGGTGATCATGGAGTGCTCGGGCGGCGAGCACCGGATCCTCGCTCGGGCCGCCTCCCGCATCCGACGACGGGACGTTGCCCGGGTGGTGGAGGAGGTGTTCGGGGCCGCGACCCAGCATGCCGCGGTGGACGCCCTCGACTACGTCGCCACCACGGGTGAGGGAGAGGACGTGCCGTTCGCGACCGGCCACTTCTACGGCATGACCGCCCACGCTCGGGGCGGCCTCTACCTGGAGCCCGCGGCGCGCGCGGTGCTCGACGTCGGCGCGCTCCACAGCCGGGCCATCCTGATGGACGGCCGTGGCAAGGTTTTGAGCTACAAGATGACCAGCCAGTGCGCCTCGGGCTCGGGCCAGTTCCTCGAGAACATCGCCCGCTACCTGGGGGTGTCCCAGGCTGAGATCGGCGAGCTGTCGCTCATTGCCGATGCGCCCGAGAAGGTCTCCTCGATCTGTGCGGTGCTCGCCGAGACCGACGTCATCAACATGGTGTCGCGCGGGATCTCGACTGCGAACATCCTGCGCGGCATCCACGAGAGCATGGCGCTCAGGTTCGCCCGCCTGCTGCGGTCGATCGGAGCGACCGGCGTGGTCCTGGTCAGCGGCGGGCTGGCGAGCGATCGGGGCCTGCTCGCCGCCCTCCAGGACGCTCTCGACGAGGACACCCGGTTCGGATCGAAGCTGCGCGTCGTCGATCATCCGCTCAGCATCTTCGCCGGAGCGGTCGGCGCCGCCATCTGGGGCGCCTTCCGCCACGACAAACTCGAGCTCGGAGGAGCCGCATGGACGGCGAGTACACCACCCCCCCAGGAGTCGTCATCCGCAACCTGACCCCGGCGGACTGTGCCCGCCTGGTCGCGATCGACGAGCGCATCACCGGTCGGCGGCGCACCATGTGGTTCGAGGGCAAGCTCAAGCGCGCGCTCGAGGACAGCGACGTGCGGGTGTCGCTCGGCGCCGAGGTCGACGACCTCCTGGTCGGAGCGATGCTCGCCGAGGTCCACTACGGGGAGTTCGGCCTGCCCGAGCCGCTCGCCGTGCTCGACACCGTGCTGATGGACCGTGCCTTCGCCGGGCGCGGCATCGCCCGCGCGATGTATGAGCAGCTGGTCCGCAACCTGCAAGCGCTGCGCATCGAGCGCGTGCGCACCGAGGTCGCGTGGGACGACCACGAGCTGGTGGCATTCTTCGGCCGCATGGGGCTCGCCCCGGTCCCGCGCCTGGTGCTCGAGGCGGATCTTTCGACCTAGC
>CAZQYU010000692.1:0-1718 GCA_964597585.1 uncultured Thermoanaerobaculia bacterium | reverse complement strand
CGGACATCAACGAGAACCTCCCATGTCGCTGGATTGCTCCGTTCTGGAGTTGAACCAGTGTCTCATGATCAACGAGAACATCGCAGCGCCGTCGAGTCATCCCGACCTGCGCGGATCGGCCGACTGGGTTGCGTTCGGCCCCTGTCCTCACCTGTGAAGCCCTGCGATGGCTTTGTGATGACTTGGTGTCTTCGTGTCTTGGTGGTTCGCCCTGCGAGTCAAACCCCCAGCGGCGGGCCCGGGTCGTCCTTCGAGAAATCGCGGTCGGAGCGCTCCGAGTCCCGGTCCATCCGGAACACGCCCTCTCGGACCACCCGGCGCATCACGATGTCGACCAGCGTCGTCTGGTTGGGCGTGACGACGTTTTCGAGGGTCGCCTCGCGAGCGACGAGCCCGGCCTCGAGGAAGTGGACGAAGCCGTCCGCGGCGTGCGGCTCGAGCGTGAGGCCGAGGGCGGGCGTCCCGGGGAGCGCCGGCCGGATCACGCGATCCGGTTGGTCGGGATGTCGGACCTCGGGCGATCCCCGCATGACGTCGGCATCGAGGAAGTAGGTCAGCGTACCCAGGTGACGGTGGTTGCGCTGGCGGTCGCCGAAGAAACCCTTGGGGAGAAGGTCCGGGCTCGCCTCGCCTGCGGGGTCGAGCGGCGAGGTCGCGGTGAGCTTGAGGTCGAAGCTGCCGATCTGCTGGCCGGTGTCGTCGAGCACGCGGAAGACGACCATGGCGTAGCGGTCGGTGATGGTGACGGTGTCATGGAGCACCACGCGGTCGTGGATTCTGGCCCGCTCCGCTTCCTGGACATCGTGATTCTCACCGGAGAACCGCTCGCGCAGGGCGTGGTACTCCGCTGGGTTCGAGACCTCGAGGCAGGCGAGCACCGCGTCGACCGTGGGATGCGGCCGGCCGTCGTTCATCACGCTGCGCAGGATGCCGATGTCGCGCCCGGAGTGTGATCGACCTGGGACGATCTTGAACGCGGTCGGCGGCGCGATTTCGATCTGGGTGGCGGTGAGCTTGGGCGCGCTCGGCTCGCCGTTGACCAGGCACACCGCCTCCTGCTCGAGGCGGACGTACGCCGCGTTGAGGTTGGCGGCGGCGACGCGCACGACGCCGTCCGAGCCGGGCTCGCCGGTGTAGGAGTTGAGATGGTCGTAGAGCTTGGCGTCGATCGTCTGCCCGGTGAGGACGAACGGGTAGACGCCGGTGCGCTCGACGACGTCGTCCGTGGTCTCGATCCAGGCGCGGTTGAGGTTGAAGGACTCCGGGCTGCCGAGCTCGAGCCAGTCGAGCACGCCAGAGCCGGGCTCGACGCCGTTGAACCACGCCTTGATCCGCCCGAGGCGGGCCTTGCCGAGCTGGGCCAACGCAGACCCGAAGTTGGCCGGCGCCAGCATCACGAGGTGGCTCATCGGGCACGGCGGAGCACCCGGACGTGCGAGGTGGTACCGGTGCCACCAGTCGCGGACCACCGGTCCGCCGGTGGAGTGGGTGATGCAGGCGAAGCGCTCACCGCGCGCGGCGAGGTCGCCGAGCTCGCGCTCGACGGCGGCGGCAAAACCCCGCGAGACATCGGGCAGGCGGACCTCGTCGCGGAAGCTGACGTAGCGCGAGAGCCACAGGTTGCGGGCGTCGAGAGTGACGCCGCGTGCGGCGGCCTCGCGGATCAGGCGTTCGGGCAGCCGCCCGTAGGTGTCGGTGTTCTGGACGCTCCAACCGTG
>CAZQYU010000691.1:0-1720 GCA_964597585.1 uncultured Thermoanaerobaculia bacterium | reverse complement strand
TGATCCGGGCGTTCCTGGAGTCGGAGGGGATCGAGGTCACGAGCTGCGGCCGCACGGGGCTTCGCGGCATTCTCCGCGGTGGACGACCGGGGCGGACCGTCGCGCTGCGGGCCGACATGGACGCGTTGCCGGTGGCCGAGCTCGCCGAACACGACTACCGGTCCGAGAATGCCGGCGTCATGCACGCGTGTGGGCATGACGGCCACATGGCGATCCTGATGGGCGCTGCAAGGGTCCTCGCCGCTCGTCGAGAAACGCTGTCGGGGAACGTCGTGCTCCTGTTTCAGCCCTCGGAGGAGAACCCGCCGGGCGGCGCCCGGCTGATGATCGAGGAGGGCGCACTCGACGGGGTCGACTCCATCTTCGGACTCCACCTCTGGCAGCCGCTGCCGAGCGGCGTCGTCGGCCTGCGCGCCGGCGCTTCGATGGCCCAGGCCGATGAGTTCGAGGTGGTCGTCCAGGGGCGCGGGGGCCACGCGTCCCAGCCGGACCGGACGACCGACCCCGTCGTGGTCGCCTCTCACATCGTCGTGGCGGCGCAGACCATCGTCAGCCGGTTCTCGAACCCGCTCGAGCCGGTGGTGGTGTCGTTCACGACGATCCACGGCGGCCGGATCCACAACATCATCCCGGACTCGGTGACGTTGACCGGCACCG
Source organism: uncultured Thermoanaerobaculia bacterium (assembly GCA_964597585.1). Lineage (GTDB taxonomy): Bacteria > Acidobacteriota > Thermoanaerobaculia > Thermoanaerobaculales > Sulfomarinibacteraceae > CAVSIS01. The sequence goes on along the minus strand of CAZQYU010000691.1, from coordinate 1,063 downwards.
TACGGACGCTCGATCCCGGGACTCAGCGCGCCGTCAAACAGCGGCTCGGCGAGGTCTGCGAGGCGACGTGCCGGCTGTTCGGCGCGACCGCCACCTTCACCTACCACGACGGCTACCCGCCGGTCATCAACGATTCCGCATCGGTGGAGCTCGTGGGCCGCGTGGCCTCGCGGGAGCTGGGCGAGGACGCCGTCGCGATCATCGCGCCGGTCATGGGTGGGGAGGATTTCGCCTACTATCTGCAGCACATCCCGGGAGCGTTCGCGCTGCTCGGCATCGGGGACGACAGGCCCCACCCTCACCACAACGCCCGTTTCGACATCGACGAGAGCGTCCTCCCGCTGGGCGTCCGGCTGATGACGGCAGTGGCGCTGGAGATGCTGCTCTAGCCTGCATTTCTCACCACCTCCGTACTGCGGTGTGATGGCGCACGAGGTCGTCGACGCTGGGGACAACCTCAATCTGCGGCACGATGGCTCCCTCTGCAATCCGCCACCCGCCCCCACATCCTTCCAACCACAATCAACCGGCCTGAGCGTGTAAAGTGGCTATCCATAACGATCGGTCGCCCCGCGACCGAGCCGTCCCGGCGCCGAGAACGGAGGCAACGACATGGCCAAGGGTGATGCGAAGAAGGAGAAGACCAACAAGCCCAAGCTCTCGCCCAAGGAGAAGAAGGCGGCCAAGGCCAAGAAGCAGGCCGCCAAGGCGGCAAAGTAGGTTTGAATACAGCCTCTGGCACGTCATGTGACGACCCCTAACCCCGGGCCGGGAGCTGGCCGGGAAAAGGGCCGAGGGACCCGGGCGCTCCCTGGCGCGCGCTGGAGTAGGTGCCAGCGCATGGGCTGCACACTCCTCGGGAGCGACCCCGGGGACGGGGACCCACAGAATGGTCCCGGCCGCCGTCGCCTGTGGTGCGTCCTCGAAACGGTCGTCCAGCTGACGGCGCAGCTGGCCCCTCGCTGCTATGCCTCGCCGGCGGCAGGGCGCTCGTCGAGCGCTGCGCGTACCTCGCGCGAGAGAGCGTCGACGCCGAACGGCTTCTGCAGGAAGCGCACTGTGC
>CAZQYU010000690.1:0-1725 GCA_964597585.1 uncultured Thermoanaerobaculia bacterium | reverse complement strand
GGGTCCGGGTCGAGGCGTCGAAGAAGATCATGTACAGGGTCTTGCCGTCGAGCAGCCGGTGCGGCTGCCCGGTCGCCTTGGCGAGCTTGAGCTCGGCGGCGAGCTCCAGTGCCGTTGAGACCTCCTCGACCGACCACTCCTGGGTGGTAATGAAGTGCTTGCCCTTCAGCTTGGTCTGCATCACGGAACCTCCACGCGCATGAATTCACCACGAAGACACAAAGACACGAAGCGGGATCCGCTCAGACTTTCCGAAGCGCTCATAGGACCAGCCTCCGGATTCCGTCTTTGATCGTTGGGACATTGAAGTTGATCAGGAGCCCGAGGCGATGACCCGAGAGCTTGAGGTAGCTCAGCATCTGAGCGGTGTGGACTGCAAGAAGCGCTTCGACCGCCTTGACCTCGACGACCACGAGCTCTGCTACGACGAGATCGAGCCGCAGAAACTCGGAGAGCTCGGCTCCCTTGTAGTGGAGGGGGATCCGGACCTGCCGCTGGACGGGCACTTCTCTCAGTTCGAGCTCTCGCGCCAGACAGGCCTCATAGACACTCTCGAGGAGACCCGGTCCGAGCTGGCTGTGGACGGAGAAGGCAGCATCAACAATCTCGGTGGCAGCGCTTTCAGCTTCTGGAGAGACCCGCCAGAGAGCCCCTCTTTGTGTCTTTGTGTCTTCGTGGTTCATGTCCGTTCGGATCCAAGTCTCCTGGCGAGCGCTGCGGGGATCAGGGCGTAGACCGCGGTGGCGCGCAGGAGGTCGGCGACGGCGACGTGCTCCTCGGTGGTGTGGGCGAGCTCCTCCCGTCCGGGTGCGAAGCCCACGGTCGGGATCCCGAGCCGGCCCAGGGTGGCGACGCCATTGGTCGAAAAGGTCCACACCCCGAGCCGCGGCGCCTCGCCCAGCACCGCCTGCGCGGCCTCGGCGACGCCCTCGACCAGGGGGTGGTCGGCGTCGAGCAGCCAGGTCGGGTAGGCCTCCTCGAGCTCGACGTCGACGCCGCGCCACGAGCGACCGCGCGAGACCAGGGTGCGAACCTCGGCGTCGCCGATGTGGGGCAGCGAGCGGATCTCGGCGAGCGCCGACTCGGGGGTCTCGCCGGCCGTGAGCCGGCGGTCGAGGACGATTCGGGCGCGGTCCGGGACCGCGTTGAGCGAGGCGGTCGTGCACTCGATGAAGCTCACCGTGACCGAGCCCTTGCCGAGCACGTCGTGGCCGGGCAGGCGAGCGTGGAGGGCGTCGACGTCGAGCACCACGCGCGCGAGCTTGGTGACCGCATTGACGCCGAGGTCGCAGTGCGCACCGTGCGCGGAGACGCCTCGGGCCACGACCTCGATCCCCATCCGGCCCCGGTGGCCGCGGTAGACGGCGAGGTCGGTGGGCTCGCCGAGCACGACCGCGTCGGGGCGGACGCCCTCGCGCTCGATCAGCCACTGCAGCGGGAAGCCGTCGAAAGCCTCCTCCATCACCGACGCCACCACGTAGAGGGTCACGCCATCGAGCAGGCCGCGGTCCGCCGCGAGCCGGGCCGCCCACGGCATCGTCGCCACCGCGGGCAGCTCGTCGACCGCGCCCCGGCCCCAGACCTCGCCTACCTCGAGGCTGCCGCGGAACGGGTCATGCGACCACGAGGACGGGTCGCCGACCCCGACGCAGTCGACGTGGCCGTCCAGGAGCACCGTGACCGGGCCGGAGCCGATCCGGCCGACCACGCTGCCGAGCCCGTCGA
>CAZQYU010000689.1:0-1725 GCA_964597585.1 uncultured Thermoanaerobaculia bacterium | reverse complement strand
TGCATGAACTGCCACTCGATGATCCGCAAGACGAGCGAGAAGCTGACGCCGGTCTTCACCAGCTACGCGACGGGAATGCCGGTCGAATGGATCAAGATCCACGATCTGCCCGACTACGTCTACTTCAATCACAGCGCCCACGTCCGTCGTGGGGTCGGCTGCGTCTCCTGTCACGGACGGATCGACACCATGGAGGTCGTCCGGCAGGTCGAGCCGCTGAGCATGGGATGGTGCTTGAACTGCCACCGCAATCCCGAGAAGTACCTGCGCCCGCCGGAGTTCGTCACCCAGCTCGACTGGGTCCCCGAGGAGGACCAGCTGGTCCTCGGCCGGCGGCTGCGTGAAACCTACAACATCAACCCACCGCAGGATTGCTACACATGTCATCGTTAGACCGACGCTGGTCCGCCCGCACCTCTTGGCGGAGCCTCAACGAGCTGGCTCAGACGCCGGAGTTCCAGCAGATGGTGAGCCGGGAGTTCCCAGACGACTCCTGGGACACCTTGCCTCCGGCGACCCGGCGGCAATTCCTGAGGGTGATGGGCGCCTCGCTCGCGCTCGCCGGACTCACCGCATGTCGCTGGCCCGAGGAGGAGATCGTCCCCTTCGCTCACCGCCCCGAGGACCGGGTCCCCGGCGAACCCCGTCAGTTTGCCACCTCCTACGAGCTCGACGGCGCCGCCTTTGGGTTGCTGCTCACCAGCAACGACGGTCGACCGACCAAGGTCGAAGGCAATCCCCGCCACCCGGACAGCCTCGGCGCTGCCACGGCCCAGCTCCAGGCCACGGTGCTCGAGGTCTGGGATCCCGACCGCAGCAGAACGCCCCTCGAGCGTCGCAGCGGCCAGGAGATTCCCTCGGGGTGGACCCAGTGGGACGCGTTCGCCGGCGACCACTTCGCCAAGCTACGCGCGGCCCGGGGCCGTGGCCTGGCGGTGCTCGCCGAGCCGTCGTCCTCGCCCACCCTGGCGCGCCTGAGGAAGAGACTCCGCGAAGTCACGCCGGAGGCCGTGTGGACCGAGTACCAGGCGATCTCCCGCGACGCCGAGCGCGAGGCCACCCGGATGGCCTTCGGCCGGCCGCTGCGTCTGATCCCGCGGCTCGACCGGGCACGGGTCGTGGCCTGCATCGACGCCGACCCGCTGGTCGACCACCCGGCGGCGGTCGCGCTCGCCCGCCAGTTTGCCGGGCGCCGGCAGCCCGATCCCGCGCGCTTCAATCGGCTATGGGTTGCGGAGGGTGGGTACACCAGCACCGGCGCGGTTGCCGACCACCGGCTCGCTCTCGCAGCGAGCGCCGCGCCCCGCCTCCTCGCCGAGCTCGCCCGCGAGCTGGAATCGGTCCACGGAATCACACTGCCCCGCGAGGCCGCGGGCCTCGCGAACACAACTCGAGCAGTACGCGTGAGCGAGACCGAGCACGCATTCACTGCCGGGCTTGCGCGCGACCTCGCCGCTGCGCGCGGAGAAGGCTTGATCCTCGTCGGCACCCGGCAGCCGCCTGCTGTGATCGCGCTTGCCCTGGCGCTGAATCGCGCACTCGGCAACCTCGGCGAGGGCCTGGTCCTGGTCGAGGACCCCGAGCCGGATCGTTCCACCCACCTCGAGGCCATCTCCGAGCTGGCGCACCGCCTCCATTCCGGCCAGGTCGACACGCTCGTGGTGATCGGCGGCAACCCCGCCTACGATGCACCGGCCGATCTGAAGTTCGCGGACGCCATCGCCA
>CAZQYU010000688.1:0-1733 GCA_964597585.1 uncultured Thermoanaerobaculia bacterium | reverse complement strand
ACGGGTGTTGCGTGCCATGGCGCGCAGTGTCGCCCGCCCCATCTGTCCTGGCAAGTCACACCAGCCGGTGGAGGGAATGTCGCAATCGACCTCGGCAGTTGTGGGTGAGAATCGTGAAGCGTGTGATCGGCTCGTCACGTGCGGAACACCCCTGAGGAGAAGGAACGTGAAACGTCTACACCCCGCGCTGTCCGTGCTCGTGTTGCTGCTCGTCGTGCTCGCCGCCGCAGCCGCCTTCGCCGACGAGGGTGGAGCACCGCCTGCGGAGCCGCTGTGGAAGGGCAGCCTGGGCCTCGCCTACCTGGCCACCAGCGGCAACTCCGACACCCAGACCTTCGGCCTCGACTTCAACATGACCCGACGACCCGATCCGTGGGGCATCGAGCTCAAGGCGGCGTTCAACCGCGCCTCTGACAGCGGCAACACGACCGCCGAACGCTACCTCGCCGCGGTACGCGGGTCGCGCGCCTTCAACGAGCGCTGGCAGGCCTTCGCGGGTCTGTCCGGGGAGAAGGACACCTTCTCCGGCTACGACCTCCTCGCCGTGGTCGAAACCGGCGTCACCTACAACGCGCTCCTCGGCCCGGTGCATACGCTGTCGTTCGACCTCGGCCTGACCTATACCGACGAAAACCGCGTTGCGCCTGCACCCAACGTGAACTACATGGGCGCCATCGTCGGGCTGGGCTACGCCTGGAAGCTCAGCGACACCGCGTCATTCACAGAACGGCTCGACTTCTTCCCCAACTTCAAGGAATCCAACGACTGGCGGCTGAGCTCGGCGACCGCGCTGCAGGCGGCGCTCAACAAGCGGCTCGCCGTCAAGATCGGCTTCGAGGTACGCTACCGCAACCAGCCGATCGACGACCTCAAGGGAACCGACACGACGAGCACGGTATCCCTCGTCGTCAACCTCTGAGATCTTCGGGAGGAACGTATGAGCGAGAACATGCAAAACGTCATCGACACCAGCGTCAACCTCGTGTCGAACTGGGGCCTGCGGGTGGTGGGCGCGATCGCCGTGCTCATCATCGGCCGCCTCGTGGCCGCGGCGGTCCGCCGCGCGATTCGCCGTGGACTGGAGCGAGCGAACATCGATGCCACCCTCGTGCCGTTCCTCGCCAACGGGACCTACTACCTCGTCCTCAGCTTTGTGGTGATCGCAGTGCTCAGCCTGTTCGGTGTCCAGACCGCATCCCTCATCGCGGTTCTCGGCGCCGCGGGTCTTGCCGTGGGCCTCGCCCTTCAGGGCACCCTGTCGAACTTCGCCGCCGGCGTCATGTTGCTCATCTTCCGACCCTTCAAGGTCGGCGATTTCATCGACGCCGCCGGGACCATGGGCTCTGTCATGGAGATCGGGATCTTCTCGACCACCCTCAAGAGCCCCGACAACATCAAGATCGTCCTCCCCAACTCCCAGGTCTATGGCCAGACGATCAAGAACTTCAACGGCTACGACACCCGGCGCATTGACCTCGTGATCGGCGTGTCCTACGACAACGATCTCCAGGTTGCCCTCGACACAATCCGCTCGGTGGTGACCGCGGACCCCCGCGTGATGGCCGACCCCGAGGTCCAGATCGCCGTCTCCAACCTCGGCGACTCTTCGGTCGACATCGTCGTCCGGCCGTGGTGCGCCGTCGCCGACTACTGGGCGCTGAGGTTCGACCTCACGCGTCGCTTGAAGGAGGATCTCGAGGCGGCCGGTTGCTCGATCCCCTACCCGCAGCGGG
>CAZQYU010000687.1:0-1738 GCA_964597585.1 uncultured Thermoanaerobaculia bacterium | reverse complement strand
GCGGTCGCCGGGAAGGGTGGCGTTCAGGTTCGGGGTTGAACACACGGAGGTGAGCCGTGACGCCCGAACCGAACATCGCCGACCGCACGCCGAAGGTCCTCGACGTCGAACCCGGAACCTACTGGTGGTGCGCCTGCGGCCGCTCTGCCAACCAGCCGTACTGCGACGGCTCGCACCGTGGGACCGGGTTCACGCCGGTCAAGATCGAGCTCACCGAGGCGGGCCGCAAGGCCTTCTGCATGTGCAAGCACACCGGTGGGCAGCCGTTTTGCGACGGCAGCCACGCCAAGCTGTGACCCGCGTCAACCCGCCGCCTTCACCGCGAAGCGCGTCACGTGTTCGGCCATTTTCTCCGGGGCCCACTCCTGGGGTGGGACTCCGAGGTACTGCCCCACCGAGGACACCAGTCGTGAGTACCAGACGGTTGCTGTGACCGTCACCTCGCCGGGGGCGACGCCGGCCGGGAGCTTCCAGGTGAACGTCTCGTTGCGAGCCTTGAGCGGCGCGAGCCGGTAGTCGGGGCCGAAGCCTGCCGTGTACCACTGGGCGACGGTCATGCGTCCCTGCGGGTCGAGGTAGGGCAGCCGGAAGATGCGGTCCCCGGCCGGTACCTCGCCGTCACGGGCGAGGCCCGGGAAGCCTTCGATCTTCTTGATCTCGCCGATCACGAAGTAGGCGCGGGCGGCCGGGTCGGCGATCGTCATCGCCTCGCCCTCGAAGCCCTTGGCGTCGACCGGCAGGTGGTAGCTGCGACCGCCCGCGTCGACCGCCTCGACATGCAGCCAGACCACCCGTTCCTCGGCCGAGCCGGACGGGATCATGTGGCCCGCCTTGGCGTTGACCGTCGTGGCGGTGAGGGTGACGGTGTCCCCGGCCTTCGCCTCGAGCAGCGAGGGGTGGATCCTGACCTCGACCGCGCCGTGGAGCTTGCCGGGGTCATGGGCGCCGTGGAACAGGTGCTGGCGGACGTCGGGATGCTCCTGACCACCCGCGTCGGGGGCGCTGTTGCCCGCAGCGGGCGGCATGTGGCAGTCCTGGCACACGATCCCGCCTCGCGCCCATGGGCTCTCCTTCCATTCGAGGTGGGTTGCTTTGACCCATTGCCCGAAGGGATCCTTCTCGTTGTGGCAGGTGCCGCACAGCTCCGCAGTCTTGAGGAAGGGGTTGGCGGCGATCTCGTGAGCGGGGCTTTCGGTGCCGGTGCGCACGCCCTGCTTGGGCCCGCCCGGAGCGATCACCCAGTTGAAGTTGAACGGGACCTCGCCCTCGAAGCCGGTGATCGAGTGGCACACGTCGCAGGCGACGCTCTCGTTGGCCCGGGTCCCGGCGGCGGGACGCTTGGGCGGGATGTCGCCGGCGAGGAAGGCGAGCGGCGCGTGGCAGCCGTTGCAGCCGGCCTTGACGCCCGCGACCTTCTCGACCTGCTGTGAGTGTGGCAGGGCGAGCTCGAAGTACTCGATCTCGTCCCAGGGGTGCGGGAAGCACTGGGACATCATCGCCTGGTGGTGCTGGCGCGTGATGTCGACGTGGCACTCGACGCACACCGCATCGGATTCGAATCGGTCGTAGGGCTGCGTGCCGAGTGCGTCGTCGCCGACCTTCACGGCGTCGGCGCCGACGGCGAGCGCGGCGGCGATGACGACGAGAATCGCTGTCCTGGTGCGCATCGTGACCTCCTCGCGGGGGTTGTGATGCACTCCACGTTAGGTTGGACTCCATGCGACTGTCAATTGGTGAC
>CAZQYU010000686.1:0-1743 GCA_964597585.1 uncultured Thermoanaerobaculia bacterium | reverse complement strand
GACGGATTCCGGAGGGAGAGGTGGCCGCTTCTCTGCGCTCTCAACAAGCAGAGACCCGAGCAAAGCGAGGGGATCTGCGAGCAGATTCGCTCGAGGGCTCGCGTCTCTGCTGGTGTCGAGGGTAGGAAGCTGGGCGGCTTCGCCGCCGATGAGACGTGGCTGCGGAGTCTGTCCCCGGCCGGATGGCGGACCCCGGCGGGGGAGGTGGCCGCTCGTCTGCGCTTTCCACAAGCAGAGACCCGAGCAAAGCGAGGGGATCTGCAAAGAGAAAGCCCCCGGCCGGCGGCCGGGGGCTGGGGTGTCTTTCTCTATTGGAGGCTACTGCGCGGGGCCGGCAGCTTTGTCGTGGAGCTGCCGATAGGCGATTCCACTCTCGTGTGCCGCTCCGTAGCCCTCTGGGAAGAGATAGAAGCCGCGCTCGGACTCTGGCTTCTCCTGCTCCACCTCGACCCTGTGTGCAGTGGCCCACGGATCGTGGCGGACTCCCGTCACCTGCCAGGACACCCGAGTGTTGGGAACGCTGGTCTGGATACGGAAGCTGTTGCCGGAGATCTCGCGCACCACGCGGGCCATGGCCCAGCTCTCGCCGCCGCCCACCACGGTGAGCTGGTAGCGGAAGTCGCGGTTGAGCTCCTCGAACCACGCCGGCAGCTCCACCGTTGCGAAGCCGCTGCCGTCGGTCTCGACGTTTCCGTTGTAGATGTTCATCATGTCCGGCGATTCCACGAACGAGTGGGAGAGGTACCTGTTCGCGGGGTCGAGCGGATGGTCGATTCGGAAGGTCCCGCCGAGCTTGTAGACGCTTCCGACCACCGTCACGTCGCCGGCGAAGTAGCCGGCGTACCCGTCGGAAGTCTGGCCGGCGACCGCATAACCGTGGTCGCTCTTCCCGAACACGCCCCTCTGGCCGCTGGCATCGCCGACGGCATACATGGCATACCCTTTGGTTCCATTTGCCTTGCTGTAGATCACGGCGCGGCTGCTCGCGGGCGGCGCCCCAAATGCCTGGATCCCGTAGTTGCTGTTGGCGACGATCGCCACGTAGTTCCCGTTGGTCGCGGACATGGCCGCGGTGGCTCCGGAGTCGGCGGTCGCGGTGACGGCGATGCCGGAGTTGGTCGCGTGCGCGTCGAGCGCGCTGTGGCTCGACCCGGAGGCGAGGGCATGGATGGCGGTGCCCGACGACGAGTTGGCATAGACAGCGTATCCGCTGCTGTTGTTTCGGGCCGAGATCGTCGTTCCGTTCGCCGAGTTCGTCACAGCGAACAGCGGGTTGCCGGACAGGCTGCCCTGGCCGCTGTAGGGAAGGGTGAGGCCGCCTCCTCCTCCGGTCTCGTCGCTGGCCCACGCCACCGACGATCCGTTGTACTTCAGCACCTGGCCCGAGGAAGCCCCGGAACCACTGATCTTGGAGGTGGTCACGGCACCGTTGGCGATCATGCCGGAGGTGACCCCGCTCCCGGCGATGGAGAGCGTCACGTCACCCGAGGCGCCGCCGCCGGAAAGACCGGAGCCCGCGTTGACGGCGGTGATGTCCCCGGTGCCGCCGACTTCCTGGGCCAGCTCATAGGTCATGTCCAGGGTCGACGGGTCCTGGGAGAGCGTGCCGTTGCCGATCATGGAGGCCAAGGTCAGCACGCGGCCCGAGCCCGAGAGCACCTCGACGTCGAGGCGTCCACCGTCCACGTAGAGGCCGCTGCCGAGGTCGCTCAGGTTGAGCTGGATCGGCTGGTACGGCGCCAG
>CAZQYU010000685.1:0-1745 GCA_964597585.1 uncultured Thermoanaerobaculia bacterium | reverse complement strand
CCTTGATCCGGCGATCGAGCGCGTCCCGGATGCGCTCCCAGAGGGCGAAGCCATACGGCCGAACGACGATGCAACCTCGGACGGGTGCGTATCTGGCGAGGTCACCGCCGACAACGACGTCGAGATACCACTGCGCGAACTCGGTCGCGCGTGAAGCAATGCTGGACGACATGCGGGTCTCCCGGGCTGAACGGAGAGGCGTGGACGCATCGGCCCTGGCCGCGCGCCCTGCGACGCCGCGACTAGGGCCGGCTCGGGCCTCGGTTCAGCCTCTGGCGTTGGGAGTCATGCATGGTCGGTGGATGATATCGCTTCTGGCCTGCAGCTCGGCTGTCGGCGTCAGGTCTTCTTGGTCCCCACGATGGTGACACCGTTGACCGCCGGGTAGTTCGAGAAGTACCGCTTCTGCCAGTGGAGCTTGCCGTGGTCGTAGATCGACACGGTGACCCACACCTTGGCGCCGTTCACCGGGGAGTTGTTGCGGTAGTAGTACCCCACGGGCTTGGTCGGATCCTTCACGGTCGTGTCGATCGCGCGCTGGCCCGGCTGGATGACCAGGTTGGTGACCTTGGCCTTCCGGTGGTTCGGCACGCTCCAGATCTTGAACGTGAGCCAGCGCTTGCTGCCGGCGTGGGTGACGGTCCGCGTGATGAGGATCGGGAACTCGGTGTCGTTCCTGAAGCTCATGGTCTGCTTGGTGTTGCCGACGATCCACACGGTGGCATCGAGGCCCGGCGGATACCGGTTGATGAACTCGTTGTGGTTCTGTCGGGCGAGCGGCACCATGCCCGCCCGGAACGCCGCGTTGAACAGCGTCGTGGACGTGGTGCAGACGCCGCCGCCGAACGCGCCGGTGACGGTGATCTTGCCGCCCTCGATCGCGTTGCCCGGACCCTCGCCCGGGAGCTTGTGCAGGTCGCCGACGACCTTCCAGAAGTCGAACTTTGCGCCTGCGGGCACGACGGTGCCGTTGATCTTCGTGGCCGGCGCCTCGATGTTCCCGCCCCAGTGGTTGTTGATGAGGACCCAGTAGTAGACGCTGTACGAGCTGATCATCTTCATCTTGGGGGCGAACGCCTTGGCGTCGGCCGACGACAGCTTGGGATCGACGGCCTTGACGACCGCCTCGACCGGCGACGCCGCCGCGCCCGCCTGGCGGGCCTGGATCTGGCCGAGGATCGCGGCCTTCGTGTCGGCAACCTTGAGCGTCCGGCCCTCGCGGCTGGTGCCGGTGGCGACGACGTGTCCGTTGACCAGCTTGAGGCCCGCGTCCTTCGCGGTCTGGTTGACCTTCTGGGCCAGCGTCTTGAGGATCGGGTCGAGGCCCGACTCGTCAAAGACCGGGGTGATGCTCCCGTCAGCCGCGGTCGAGAACGAGATCAGCGGCGCGAGGCTCGTGCCGGGGATCGTCCAGGTGTCCTCGCCCCGGGCGACGACCACGTCGGCGGCCATTCGATCCGCGGCCGTCACCGCCGCCTCGGCCGAGGCGGTGGTGACGGCGGGTGCCAACGACACGACCGGCACGGCCATCGTGATCGCCGCCGGCGTGCCGGGCGCCGCAAGCTGCTGGTCGAGCGCGGTCAGCAGGGCCGCCTTGTCCACGGTGCGACCGTCCTTCCCCGGGGAGACGCTGAACGTCCCGCCTTGACCGGCCGACACGGAGGCGTCCGCGGGGGTCTGGTCGATCGTCGTGGCGAGGGTCTCGATAGCGGCCGCGAGCTTGTCGCGGTCGTAGGCAACGGCGG
>CAZQYU010000684.1:0-1748 GCA_964597585.1 uncultured Thermoanaerobaculia bacterium | reverse complement strand
GCTTCTTCAGCTTGCCGCGTGCTTCTTGTCCCATGGTGTCTCCCTTGCGGTTCCCGCGGGTCCCTCGTCCACGCCGTCTGCTTCACGCACGGGGCCGCTCGAGCAGGTCAGCCGTCGACGCTCGGCGTTCCGAAGTTGAGGCGCGGATAGTAGGTGCGCAGAGCATCCATGACCTTAAGGACGGCGACGTTGGATCCCGACTCGCGGCTGCCGTCCTGGAACCGGTAGCGGTCGCCCTTCACGATCTGGAAGTTGATCTGGTAGCAGAAGTTCCCGGAAGATGCTGCATCGCACGTGTACCACACCTCCTCGAGGCCCTTTGTCTGGAAGGTGAAGTTCTCTTCCGGATAGCGGTCACCCTGCCACGTCAGGGTGTCGCCGTTCAGGACCAGGCGACCGGTGCGGTTCTTCTTCCAGAACCCCGGTCGTATGAGCACCATGTCGTCAAAGACCAGCTCAGCTGGAGGAGCGACTTGCCGTGCAGGGGCTGCGGCGCTGGTCGCCATCAGGGCCATGATCAGCGACTCCGGGGCGTCGTTCTGCTTCAGGTAGAGCAGGTCATTGACCGAGAGGTTGTAGGCCTCATTCGACCTCTCCACCTGCTCGACGATGATGGGCTCCGACGTCCCGGAGCGGGTCAGGCGCACGAAGTCGACCAGACGGGCATCGTCGGGCTGGAGTGGCACGGGCGCCGGCGTGGGCGCCGGGATCCGGGCCCAGATTGCGGAGATGACGTCCTCCGGCACGCCTGCCTGACGCAGCGTGATGAGGTCCCCTGTCATCAACGTGATCGTGTTGGCCGGGTTGTTGACCATGGCGATGATGCCCTCGGCCGGAGCGCCAGCCTGTTGGGCCGTCAAGATGGAGTTGACCGTGAGCTCCCCGGCGCTTGCCGCCACCGCGACGAGCACCAGCAGAGCCACAGCGACGAGAGCAGTGACGAGGATGCGTTTCATCAGACACCTGTCCCTTTCTCGGACGCTCTCGAATCGAGCGTCCTGGCGGGAGAATCCCGATCCGCTCTCCGCGGGCCATCGCGTCTGCGCGAAGAGGACACCGATCTCCCCACACAAGACACTAGTGCCTGGGCCCACCGCCGTGAAGCGCACTTTCTACCTGAAAACGGCGCCGCTACACAGGTAGAAAGTACGCTGCCCGGGCTCTCGCAGGCCCGAGATCGTGCGCACGGCGGGCTTCCTGGATTGAACCACAGAGGCACGGAGGCACAGAGGGACACAGAGGCATCGGACCCCGGATTGGGACGGCGACGGGCCTGGCGAGTCGACGGTCCGGACGGGGAGTGTGCTGGCTCAATCGGTGGCAATAGGCGATCAGTGGGCGTCCGCCCACGGCGATTCAGCCTCGCACCCGGTGCCGGGCTTCAAGAAGTTGGCACGTTGAAGCTCGAGGACCCGGCGCCGCAGCGGCGCTCGGCTCACCGGCCCCCGCACGAGCCCCCTCCGCGTCATCCTGAGCGAGGGAGCGGAGCGACCGAGTCGAAGGATCTCCTCAGGCCGCGGGAAATCCCTCGACTCGCTTCGCTCGCTCGGGATGACAGCATGGGAGGTTCAGCTCGCCGGCCTGCCGACCCCCTCACCTTCTGACGTCCTCACCCTCTCACCTGCTCACCTCCTCACTCCTGACTCCTCACTCCTCACCCCGATCGCCCGGGCTATCATGTGCCCGGGCGATCGGAGGTTCCCGCATGACGCAGCACAAGGGCTTTCGCGACCATGACCGGTTCCGCG
>CAZQYU010000683.1:0-1749 GCA_964597585.1 uncultured Thermoanaerobaculia bacterium | reverse complement strand
CGCGAGACGTAAGACGCGAGACGCGAGATGTAAGACGCGCGACGTCCATCGCAGGAGCACCGCTTCACTGACCTCTCGGGGTGCGTGCGTTCGCGTGTAACGGTCGTAGGGGAGCAGCTCGTCTGCTCCCGTGATGAACCTGCGATGCAGCTCATGAGCGGCCGCTCCTCCTCATGAACGGCCGTTCCAGCTCATGAAGGGCCGTTCCAGCTCATGAATGCCGGGGTACCATCGTGGCCATGGCACCGCCCATTCGAGTCCTGCTGCACCACAAGGACGGAACTCGTACGCCGGTCGACCCGGCTGACATCTACCTGCTCGAGGCCGATGGAGACGAGACGCGGGTGCGGACACGCGCCGCCCACCCTCTGGTGGATGTCCGGCCTCTCGGCGAGCTCGTCGAGCGGTTCGCGCTGCACGGCTTCGTGCGCACACATCGGTCGTACGCGGTCAACATCGCTCGGATCAGGACGATCCGCCCGAGGAGCGGCGAGGGCTGGGAGGTCAAGCTGGATCCCCCGGTCAACCGGATCCTGCCGGTGAGCGAGTCACGAGCCGCCGAGCTCTGGCGGGCGTTCGGGGAAGGCGACCGACCCGTGGCCGAGTCATGAGAGGCGATACGTCAGGTTCGATCTCTGGTGCGGAACAGGGCGAGGTCTGGAATCGCCTTCAGCACCTGATGCGCAGCGCGGGACTCCACGAGGGCACGCCTGGAAGCTACATCCTGCTGCTCGTGCTGGAGGACGGGTGCGCGCTCCGGGCGGGGCGCCTGGGCGCGGTCGACCTGCGCCCCGGCCTGTACGGCTACGTCGGCAGCGCTCTCGGACCCGGAGGGCTCCGGGCCCGGCTCGCCCGCCATGCCTCCCCGTCACCACGGAAGCACTGGCACATCGACTACCTGCTGCCCCATGCCAGGGTCACGGGAGCCCTGGTCGTCGAGTCGCCGCAGCGGCTCGAGTGCGCTCTCGCCTCGTGGCTCGCCGAGAGGGCCCACTCGTGCGTCCCGGGATTCGGGTCATCGGACTGCAGGTGCGAGGGGCATCTCTTCTTCCTCGGTCCCGATGCAGACGAGTCCGAGCTGATCGTCCGCGCCGCGGCAGCCGTCGACGCCCGCCACGTCCCGGCCGATGAACTCGCCGCCCGCGGTCGCGAGCTTTCGATGGGATAGGCTCGACGTGAATTCAAGGAGTGCCGCATGAAGCCTCGGATCAGCATGATCACGCTCGGCGTTCGCGACCTCGAGCGGTCCATCTCGTTCTACGAGAAGGGGCTCGGCCTCCCGCGGCTGGAGTCGCCGCCGAGCGTGGCGTTCTTCAACCTGAACGGCACCTGGCTCGGTCTGTACGGGCGGGACGAGCTCGCCGAGGATGCCGGGGTCTCGGCCGAGGGAACCGGCTTCAGGTCGTTCACCCTGGCGCACAACCTCGCCTCGGAGGCCGAGGTCGATGCCGCCATGGACGAGGCGCTGGCCGCCGGTGCGACCCTGGTCAAGCGGCCGCAGAAGGTGTTCTGGGGCGGATACAGCGGCTACTTCCAGGACCCGGACGGTCATCTCTGGGAGATTGCCCACAACCCCCTCATGTGGGTGGGACCGCCGGACGACGGGGACGGGTGAGGAGTCACCTGCGTAAGACGCGAGACGCAAGACGCGAGACGCAAGACGCGAGACGCGAGACGCAAGACGCGAGACGCGAGACGTAAGACGTGAGACGCGGAGCCCCCAAGACGGTCATCCCGAGCGAGCGGAGC
>CAZQYU010000682.1:0-1753 GCA_964597585.1 uncultured Thermoanaerobaculia bacterium | reverse complement strand
CGGCGCTCAAGTTCCTCGGCGGCTACGTCACGCTCGGGCTGCCGATCTTCGGCCATCCGCGGGCGGTGATCACCCGTGAGGAGGCCACCCGGACTCGCCTCGGCGATGAGCTTGAGGCGCGGGCGGCTGCGGTCCGGGCCGACATCCGGACGCTGCTCGCGACCCTCGACGAGCTCGCGGTCCAGCTGCAGCGCGCCCAGACGGCGGTCGACCGGCTCGAACCGGTGGCCAAGGCCGAACGGGACGCCGCCGTCCGGGGTGACGTCGACCGGCTCTCCGAGCAGGTTGTGCGGACCGCGTTGTCCGACGCCCGACTCGAGCTGGCGGCCCTGCGCCAGGCTCGCGATGAGACCCTGACCGGGCTCGAGACCGCGGTCGGCTGCCCGCTCGGCAGCGTCGCGGCGCCCGGCCCACGAAGGCAGCCATGAGACGAACTTACCGACACGTGTTCGGCTTCGCCCTCTCCGGCGTGGTGTCCCTGCTCCTCGCCTGCGAGGGCGGCGCCCCGACGAGCTCGGCCCCGCCCAAGCCTGTCGCCTCGGTCTCAACCGCCGTGATCGCGACCGGTCAGGTCGAGGAGACGCTCGAGACGCTCGGCCGCGTGGAGTTCGACCCCAAACGGACCCGGACCGTCGCGTTCGTGGCGTCCGGCCAGGTGCGCCAGGTGCTGGTGACACCCGGCCAGGGGGTCGCCCAGGGGACCGAGCTCCTCGCTCTCGGCCCGTTGCCCGGCGACAGCCTCGAGGTCCAGCAGGCCACCATCGACCTCGAGTACGCGCGCCGCGAGCTCGAGCGCCTGAAGCGCATGCGTGACAACCGGCTGGCGACCAACGAGCAGGTCCAGCTGGCCGAAAAGGCGGTCTCCAGCGCAGAGGCGGTGCTCGCGGGAATGGGTGCCGCGGATCCCGGCGAGCACGACCGCAACGCCAGGGCACCGTTCGCAGGGATCGTCCGGGAAGTTCTGGTCACGTCGGGTGCGATCGTCCACGCCGGCGAGCCGGCGGTCCTGCTCGCTCCCGCCGAAGGGGTTGTGGTTCGAGCCGGGTTCGAGCCCGAGAACCTCGGCGAGCTGGAGACCGGTCTTGCTGCCACCATCGTGCCGGTGCTCGACTCCGACGGCGAGGTCCAGGTCCAGGCCACGCTCGCGGAGATGCACCGGATCGTGGACCCGGAAACCCAGCTGGTCGAGGCTGTGCTGCACACGTCCTCCGCTCCGGCCTGGATGCTCCCAGGGACCACGGTTCGTGTGCGCGTCGTCGTCCGCTCCGCAGCCGAGGCGGTCCTGGTGCCGCGCGCCGCGCTGCTCGCCCGTGATGGAACCCGGGGGGTGTTCGTGGTCGACGGCGGGACCGCGCACTGGACGCCGCTCGAGCTCGGGATCGAGGGTCGTGACGTGGTCGAGGCGCGGCGCGGCGTCACCGCCGGAGCGCGAGTGGTGACCACCGGCCGCTCGGTGCTCAGCGACGGCATGGCGATCGCCGAGACCGCGTCCGGGACGACGTCGTGACCACAGCGGCCCACTGGCTGCGCGACCACCGACGCAGCATCCTGTTCGCGGTCGCCGTGCTGGCCTGCGCGGGCGGCGCTTCGCTGCTCGGCCTGCCGGTGAGCCTCTTCCCGCGCACGACCTTTCCACGCATCGTGGTCAGTGCCGACGCCGGCGACCGGCCCGCGGACCGGATGGTGGTCGAGGTCACGCGGCCGCTGGAGGAGGCGGTGCGCGCGGTCCCCGGCGTGCGCTCGGTGCGTTCGA
>CAZQYU010000681.1:0-1753 GCA_964597585.1 uncultured Thermoanaerobaculia bacterium | reverse complement strand
CACTCTCAAGATGGGATCCTTCGACGGCGCTGTCAAGCCGCACGGCGGCGTGAGCTCGTGAGGTGGTACCGGCATAATGGCTCTATGCTCCGCAGAACAGCTGCAGACTACCTTTCGATTGTCGGCTTCCTCGCTGCCGCCACCGTTGGATCCGCCGCCGATCCCTGGGTGGTGACGACGCCGGTGGCCGTGACTCAGCCCGCCGAGCTGGGAGACGTGGTCGTCGCTTCGGGCGGCGTGCTGCACATTTCGGGCGTTCCCGAGCCCGGGGTTCGACTGTCCGGAAACCTGTGGGCCGTTGGCACCGGCAGGGTCGTGATCGAGAGCTCGGTGGTGCGGATCGAGTCGGTCTACCACGGGCAGTACGCAGTGGTTGCGAGCGATGACGCGAGCCTGGAGATCTCGGGCTGCGACTACCGGGTGACACGCGGCGTCCAACACGGGCTGATCTCGGCGGGCAACGCGGTGGTCGACGTCCGCGACACGGACTTCGGCGATGTGCAGCTGATTGCCGCCGAGACCTCCCGCTTTACCGGCGAGCGTCTCAACGGGAACTTCGAGGTGATCGTCGAGCACGACGCGAGCATGGAGCTGGCGGATATCCCCCGCACCGCGGACTCCGGCGAGCTGTGGGTTTGGGTGCAGTTTCCGCCCGGCTCCACCGCGGTCTACACGCCGCCGATGCCCGGCTTCATCGACACCTGGTCGTTTCCGCCGCCGGGTGCGACGGGAATCCTCCAGCGTGTGGAGATGCGCCGCTGCCAGGCCAAGCTGTGGCCGATGCTGGTCCGTCAGGGGACGGACCTGGTGCTGAGAGACATTCCCGAAGACAACTGGGTGGTGGTCGGACTCCACTTTCCGGACGACGCGGTTGTCGACGGACTGCTCAACGGTGCGATGCCGGATGGTCGGGTCAAGATCGATGACCGCCGGCTGGTGCTCGACCACGCGAGCGTCGACACCTGGAACCTCTACCCGGAGGATGATGCCCGGGTGCTGGTCCGCCGTAGCCTGGTTGGCGAGATCCTGACCATGGGCGGCGCCCACGCCAGGGTCGAGGACACGACGGTGGACGGGTCGGGAGGCTTCCTCGGCGCTCGTGACCACTCCGTGCTCGAGCTGCGTCGCTCGACGGTCACATGCACCGTCGAGGCCACTCAGGACGCGTCCCTGGAGCTCGTCGACAGCGATGTGCAGCCCTACCCGTTCGACACCGCGGGCGCCTTCACCCGGATCGGCGCCTACGATCGTGCGCGGCTGCTCGCCGCCAACACCACCATTGCCACCAACCCCGCTCTCGCCGGACAGGGGCTTCTCGGCGGCGTTTTCCTCGGCGGGGTGCCCGCCGCACCGCCGCCACCCGGGAAATCCGCAACCCTGTACGGCGTCGCGGCCCTGTTCGCCCTCGACGGCGGACCGGCCCCCGGTCGCTGGCGGCTGGACGCGCTCGCTCGGCGCGACGGACTGGGGCAGATCATCGCCGAGGGCGACGGTAACGTCGAGGAGGCCACCTTCGGCACATGGCGCGGTGCCGATCCGACTCAGGACTATCTGCTGCGTGTCACGCTGCTCGATGCCTGGGGGCGCCCATGGGTCTACGGAGTCCCGGTGCCGCGGGCTGGGGTGGGTTGGCGGACACCATTGCACCGCGCCGCGCCCGATCCCTCGGCAGCCGCTGCGAGGGTGTGGCGGCAACGCGACCCCCGGAGGGCAGCACGGGGCGAACCGGGAGGGCGGCGCCGCGTACCTCCCC
>CAZQYU010000680.1:0-1759 GCA_964597585.1 uncultured Thermoanaerobaculia bacterium | reverse complement strand
TTTGATCCGAACGGTTGGTCGAGTATTCCGTCGCTCAGCAGGAAGACCCGGTCGTTGGGGTCGACGGCGAGATCGCGGTTGGAGAAGACGAAGTCGGGGTCGGTGCCCGAGTAACCCAGGCTCTGGCGGTCGCCGGGCACCGCCGTGATCCGGCCGTCCGGGGTCTGGACCCAGAGCGGGAGCCTGGCGCCCGCGAAGCGCAGCGACGAGCGATCGTGGGCGACGGTCACGAGCGCGAGGTCGAGGCCGTTGCGTCCACCTTGCCCCTCCCGCGCGAGCAACGCTCGAACGCTGTGGTTGAGCTCGGTGAGCAGGACTGCGGGGTCGTGGATTCCGTGCTCAGCCACGGCTCGATCGAGCAGTGCCTTCGAAGCCATGGTCATGAAGGCGCCGGGCACCCCGTGGCCGGTGCAATCGGCGACCGCCACCAGAAACGCACCCGAGGTATCCGGGTAAAGCGCATAGAAGTCGCCGCCGACGACGTTCCGCGGCCGCCAGATCACCACCGAGTCGGGCAGCAGCGCCTCGATCTCCTGCGGCTTGGCGAGCAGGGCGCCCTGGATCAAGCGGGCATAGCTGATGCTGTCCGTCAGCATCCTGTTGGAGGCGTCGAGGAGTTGGTTCGTCTCGGTCAGCTCCGCGGTTCGCTGGTCGACCTTTCTTTCCAGGTCTCGGGTGTAGTCGAGCACCGTGGCCGTCATGTGGTTGAAGGACTCGGTCAGGCTACCGATCTCGTCAGGACGGTCCACCGGCAGCGCAAGGTCGAAGCGCCCCGCCGCGATCTCCCGCGTGGAACTGGTCAGCCGCGCGAGCCGGGTCAGGACCAGTCGATCAAGGCTCCATGAAACCAGCAGAATGGTCGTGAGCAGGGCCACGCCGAGCAGCAGAAGGATCGGAGCGAAACGGCTGAAGTGAATGACCTGCGAGGGATCAACCAGGATCAGTGCGGCCCAGTCGATACCCTTCATGTAGGTCGCCGCAGCCAGCATGTTGCGACCGCCAAAGCCGAGGCTGAAGGTCTCCACCGCGGTCGTACCGGAGGCCAGGCGCGCGAGGCGTTCCCTGAGCAGCGCGCGGTCGACGTCACTGTCGAGCAGGCTGAACACCTGGAGGCGCTTGGACTCATCGAGGATCCTGGCGTTCGCCTCCATCAGCGCGATGTCGGAGTACCCCTGGACGAATCCACGGCTGTCGACCAGGATCGTCTCGACTCCCGGCTGGGTCGAGTGCACGACATCCTTGATGAACTCGGTCAGGTCGAGGCCGGTCCCGCCGAGGCCGACCTTGCGGTCGCCGTCCTTGACCACCGCGTTGATCCACACCCTGGTGACTCCGAGCTGTGCGCTGTTGTCGACGTGGAGGGCGAAGTCCTCGATGTGCTGGAGAGCGTCGAAGTACCACGCGGTGGTGGGGTCGCCGCGCTCGATCGTGTAGCGGAGCTGGGGCTCCCCCCCGCCGACGCTCGCATCGGCGAAGTAGTAGTGACGGCTGGCGTCGACCACGAAGAACGCGCTGTGCTCGGCGAACAGCCTGCGATAGCTCTCGAGCTCCTCCATGGCGAGGGACCAGAGCTCCGGGTTCGACTCGTCGATGCACCACCGGCGCAGGATCGACGAGTCGGCCAGCTTGCGCGCCAGCACGACCTCGCGGTCGATCTTCGCCAGGATTTCGCCCTTCTTCCGGCTGGCGTACTGGGCAGCATAGTCGCCGCCGAGGTTGGTGATGAGGCTCCGGGTCACGAGCAGAAAGGACCCCGCCG
>CAZQYU010000679.1:0-1759 GCA_964597585.1 uncultured Thermoanaerobaculia bacterium | reverse complement strand
GATCTGGAGTACGTCCGCCCGGCGGCGCTGGGTTGCGGGCAGAGCCCGCACTGAGTCTCTGTGGTTCAAACTCCGGTCGCGGCCTACCAGGGCAGTGGCTCTCCGTTGGCGTGCCAGAAATTGCCGGAGGTCTCGAGGGTGAGTGCGTCGATCCGCGCCAACAGGCCGGCGGCGGCCTCTTCCGGACCGACGTTCCCCTGGCCGCCGGTCATCTCGGTGCGAACGAACCCCGGGTGGAGGATCGCGACGGCGATCCCGCGATCGGCCAGGTCGTGGGCCAGGGAGACAGCGGCCATGTTGAGCGCCGCCTTCGACATCCGATAGCCGTAGCTGCTGCCGGACGAGTTGTCGCCGATCGAGCCCATGCGGCTGGTGACGAAGGCGACCTTGGCGCCTCGATGGAGGTTGGACAGAAGGGCGGCGGTGAGCCGCAGGGGACCGAGGGCGTTCACTTCGAGTTGACGGCGGATACGGTCGAAGTCGAGGTTTTCCAGGGTCTCGTGGCTGAGGATGCCGGCGTTGTTGACAAGGACGTCGACCGTAGCCCCGTCGAGCTGACGTGCCAGGCGGTCGACGGACTCGGCGTCGCTCACGTCGATGCCAGAGACGACCTTCGCCCGGGTCGCCGAGAGCTCGGGCGACGGCGTGCGACAGGCGGCGAAGACGGTGTCGCCACGCTCCAGGAGGTGTCGGGTGAGTTCGAGACCGATTCCGCGATTGGCGCCGGTGACGAGGGCTGTGGCCATGAGAATCCTCCCGGTCGAGTGTCTCGTCCGCCCTCTGGCGGACGATCCGGTCAACAGGGACTGCTCCGCGTGTGTTCCGGACTGTGCCCAGGTGTGTCGGTGCCGAGGCGGCGTGGGGCAAGCCGCCGGTCGAGGAGGAAGAGCGGGAGGCCGGCTCCGGTTGTTGCTTTCAAGCGAGGAGGTGACATGGACGCCAGCTTCGAAATGGACGCACTTCCGCCCGAAGTTCGCGACGAGTTGACGCGTCTGGACACGGTGAGCCGCTCCACCCAGGCCTACGCCCGCTTGCTCGAAGGCGCGCTTCGAGCGGCGTGGTCGGCCGGAGAGAACGAGCGCAAACGCCTCTCGGCCCGGCCCGAGTCCGAGCTCGATCCGGCCGATCGTGCCCGACGTGAGGCGTGGGAGGTCGCCGGCGAGGTCGTCGTGCGCCTGCCGCCGCGATAGGGGAACGCACGCCTTGAGCAACGGACCCCGCCGAGGCGGGGTCCGTGCAGGTCCAACGGTCAGGGGCTGCGATCAGAACTTGAACGCGAAACCGCCCGAGTACTCGAAGCCCGAGAGGTCGAGCTTGCCGAATCCTGCGAAGTCGTCTCCAAGGGTGTCGTCCGCGTTCCGCCACCGGCCCTCGATGAAGAACGACCACCCGGGACCGAGGTTGAAGTCGAGGCCGGCGAGGGCGAAGAACTCGTATGTCGTCCCTTCCGCCTGATATCCGGCCGGCACGATGGGCAACTCGGCCGAGGCGAAGTCGATGAAGTCCCCCGCTTCGCGCAGACGCCATCCGAGAAGCCCTGTCCCCGCGCCGAGATAGGGTTTGATCGCGGCCCGCGGCTGGCCGAGCTCGGTGATCCAGGCCACGGTGATTTCCCACGTTTCGAGGGTCGTCGTATGGCGGATGTCGTTGCCGTTCCCGTCGACGTAGTCGCGGTAGGCGTTGGTGCCGCTGCCGTCAAAGTAGGCGAAACCGAACAGAACGCTTGAGCTGCGCTGCAATCGCCACTGGTAGTCGATGC
>CAZQYU010000678.1:0-1761 GCA_964597585.1 uncultured Thermoanaerobaculia bacterium | reverse complement strand
AGCAGGTCCATCGCTTCGAGCCGCTCGACGTGCGCCGAGGGACGGAAGTCGGCGATCACCTCGGCGATCACTTCGGGCAGGGTCGCGGTCGAGCCCTCGGGTCGAGTCTCGAAGGCGCGCAGCGCCCGCACCAGCAGACCCTCCATCTCGTTGCCGCCGAGGTTGGGGTCGTCGGGCAGGGGCGGCAGCTCGTCCGGCTTGATCTTGATCCCCACCTTGCGGGCCATGGCTGCGAACAGGGCGTGGCGGCTGGCGTCGTCGCCGGGCGGGAAGAGCGGCACGTGGACATCGAGCCGGCCCTGGCGCTTGAGGTCGACCTCGAGCAGGTCGGGCCGGCTGGTGGCGAAGACCCAGATGATGCGGCCGCGGTTCGCGGTGTCGCTCATCTCACGCGCGAGCATGCCGTAGATGCGCCCCGAGAGCCCGGAGTCACCGGCGCCTGAGTCGCGCTTGCCGGTCATCTGGTCGGCCTCGTCGACGAACACGATGACTTGGCCGAGGGCGCGCAGGATGGTGAAGACCTGCTCGAGGTTGCCCTCGGTGGCGCCGACCCACTTGTCGCGGAAGTTCTTGATCTCGACCACCGGCACGCCCACCTCGCCCGCCCAGCACTCGACCAGGTAGGTCTTGCCGGTGCCGATGCGCCCGCACAGCAGGTAGCCCATCGGGATCGCCCGCAGCACGCCGCGGCGCAGCAGCTCGGCGTCCTGGCGCAGCCACGCGCGGGCCTCGTCGTGGCCGGCGACGTCGTCGAGGGTGCGGCGCGACTCGATGAACTCGATCCGCCCGGCCGCCTGCTTCTCGATCAGCTCCTTCTTGATCCGGGTGAGATAGCCCATCGTGATCCGCTCGCCGCCGCCGAGGGCACCGAGCACGAGGGTCCGGACGTTGACTCGGGACAGCCCGACCAGGCGGCCGGCGAGCCGCTCGGGCGGGACCTCGCACAGCGACACGAACTCGGGCCGCCCCGCGGTGAGCTCCGCCACGAAGTCGCCGATCTCGGCCTCGCCGGGGAGGGCGATCTTGAGCTTCGCGGAGTACGGGCTCTCGACCAGCAGCGGGTGGAGGTCGGTGAGGTTCTCGGTGACCAGCACTGTGGCGACGAAAGCGCCCGCGATCGCCGGGTCGGACGCCCAGTCGAGGAGCTGGATCAGGCTCTGGGCGAGCTCGCCCGAGAGGCTGATCGGTTCGCCTCGGGGTGCGATGAAGTGGGCGTACTCGAGCAGCACGGCGACCTTCAGCGGATCGGGGCGGCGGGTCCCGTCCTCGCCCACCGTGACCCGCTGCAGACTCGCGCGCAGGAAGCGGTTGATCAGCTCGAGCGCGCGGCGCGGCTCGCGCGGCAGCAGATTGCCGAGGTCGAGCGCCGCCACCCGGTCCGGCCCCGTGTCGGGCAGGGCCGCCCACGAGGTCCCCTGGAAGCTGTCGAAGGCCTTGAGGAAGCGGTGGAAGGCGTCGCCGCCCTTGGCCACCCGGATGCCGTGGCCGCGGTCGAAACGAATCACCACGTCAAAAGGCGCGAACATCACCTCGGTGAGGAAGTCTGGCAACGAGACGAAGTGCACACCGTCTTCCGTCGGCGCCGGGACCAGGTCGTGGACGTTGCCGGAGAGCACGAACTGGCTCGAGGAGCCGGATCGGAACAGGCGCCGCATCTCCTCGGCCCACGTCGGCAGCGCCGAAGTCGTCATCTCCCTACTCCCCCTCCGCGACCTTGGGCAGCTCGGGGAGGTCCACGGCAGCCTCGTCGCCCGCCAGCGA
>CAZQYU010000677.1:0-1764 GCA_964597585.1 uncultured Thermoanaerobaculia bacterium | reverse complement strand
ATGGCGTGCTGAGCTGGTGCGCCACGCCGCCGGCCTTGTCCACCACCCAGATGTCGCCGCCGTAGACGAAGGCGATCTGGGTCTTGGAGACGTCAGGGTAACGGAACATCCTGGCGTGGACCTGGGCGTTGGCCGGCGCCGCGGTGGCCGCCAGCATGCCCAGGAGCAGGGCCACGACCAGGGTGGTGGTCGAACGTCGCAGTGTCATCGGGTCCTCCTTCGCGAGTTGATTACGGGTTCCGCATCCGGCGCGGGGTCGCCGGAGAGGTCGAACATCCTGCGGGCTCTCACGCACTCCATCAGCTCGAGCAGGAGGTACGGACTCACGGCCGGCGGGTTGCCGGGATTTCGATCCAGGATCAGCGCAGCGTCCGGGCCATTCGGCGGACGCCTTCGACCGCGACCTCGGTAGAGACCCCGGCGAAGCACAGCCGAGCGAAGCCGGGCTCGGGGGCGCGCAGTGCGGCGCCCGGGGTCACATTGACGCCCACGTCGAGCAGCCTCTGCCACAGGGCGCGCTCCGCCTCCCACGTCGGACCGGTCAGGAAGCCGCGCAGGTCGAGAAGCAGGAAGAAGCCGGCCCCAGCGGCCGCGAAAGGGATTCCACCCTCGGTGAGCGCCCCGGCCACGGCCCGATAGGCATCGCCCAGGCGGCCCTGCATGGTCGCGACGTAGCCGTCGACCCACGCCGCGTCCGACACCATCTCCCCCAGCAGGTACTGGGTGTCCCCTGAGCAGCACGCCCAGTAGGCGAGCCCGTCGACCGCCCCCAGCACGCGCTCGTTCTCGCTCACCAGCACGCCGCAGCGCAGCCCGCTGGCTGCGAAGTCCTTGGAGAACGCCCACACGATGTGGACGCGCTCCCCGAGGCTCGAACGCAGCGCGGCAACGCTGGTGAAGGGCCGGTCCCCGAACACCGACAGGGCATAGATCTCGTCGAACACGACGTGAATCCCCGCGTCCGCGGCCCATTCGACGACGGCGTCGATTTCCGCCGCCGCGTACACCGTCCCGAGAGGGTTGTCGGGCGAGGTGACGAGCAGCGCCCGAACCGGTCGATCCGCGGCGGCGAGCGCACGATCGAGGAGTGCGGGCGTCAGTCGGAAGCCGTCTTCCGCCGAGCGGTGGACCGGCACGATCTCGAGACCGTCCCGAACCCCGAGGTCCATCCAGAAGCCGGCGTAGCTCGGGGTCGGTACCAGCACCGCGTCACCGGGATCGGCGAGAAGGTAGAACACAACTTCGAGCACACTGCCTGCCCCGGAGAGCACGGCGATCTGCTCCGGGGAGAACTCACGGCCCAGGAAGCTCCGCGCCATGAACCGCCCGAGCCGCGCGCGGAAGTCGCGCGCCCCGATCATCGCGTCGTAGGCGAAGGCGCGGGCTGGAACCTCCCGGGGAGCTTCGACCTTCGGCTTCAGAAGGTCCCAGACCAGGGCGTTCTCGGCGACGCACAGCGGGATGTAGCCGGGATCGTCTGCGCGTCGGAAGTGCTCTGCCAGGTACTCCGGCACCGCCTGGTCGGCGAGCAGGCGTTCGCCTCGACGGGAGAGTGTTGAGGTGACGGTGGAACTGAGATCCATCATGACGCCATTATCGCCCGCGCGGGTCGCGAAGGGCAGGACAATCCCTGTCAGCGCGCAGCGACGGACGGACACACCGCAGCGGGCAGCACGGTCAGGGTGACGAGCGTCCCGACCACGAGGCCTGAGATCACGGTCACCGCGAAGGGCTGGAAGACGTGCTCGCCGGAGCCGATCCCAA
>CAZQYU010000676.1:0-1770 GCA_964597585.1 uncultured Thermoanaerobaculia bacterium | reverse complement strand
TGCATCGCCCTTCTCGGCCTTCTGGCCATGGGCGGTCAGGCGTTCGCCGCGATCTGCAGCGTCGATGACGTTCCGGCGGCGACCCTGCTGCTTCCGTACTTCCAGGTGGACCTGGACAACCCGAACGGCCAGACCACGCTGTTCTCGGTCAACAACGCTTCGGCGACGGCGACCCTGGCCCACGTGACGATCTGGTCGGACTGGTCGGTGCCGGTGCTCGACTTCGACATCTACCTGACCGGCTACGACGTCCAGACGATCAACCTGCGCGACATCCTGGTGGACGGCAACCTGCCGATCACCGCCTCCGCGGGTCAGGATCCCTCGGACACCATCAGCCCCAAGGGCTTGTTCTCGCAGGACATCAACTTCGCGAGCTGCCAGGGCATCCTGCCGTTCACCAACCCCCAGCTCACCTCCGACTTCGTAGCCCACCTCCAGGAGTGGTTGACCGGCCAGCAGTCGCACCTCCTCGGCACCTGCGCCGCCGATGACCACGGCGACAACGTGATGCGCGGCTACGTGACCGTGGACGTGTCGAACGCCTGCTCCCGGGACTTCCCGACGGCGGCCGGCTACTTCGTCAAGGGCGGCAGCGGCATCGCCGCGGATCGCAACCAGCTCTGGGGCGACTACTTCTACGTGGACGCCGACAACAACTTCGCCCAGGGTGAGACGCTGGTGCACATCGAGGCCGACGCGGCTTCCTTCGCCCCCGGCGACTACACGTTCTACGGCCGCTACGTGGCCGCCAGCTCGGCCGACGATCGCGAGCCCCTGGCGACGACGTTCGCCAGCCGGTACGTCAACGGTGGCCTGTTCACCGGTGGCACCAACCTGGTGGTCTGGCGCGACACCGCGGAGGCCGCGTTCTCGGCGGTCACCTGCGGCACCGCCCCGGACTGGTGGCCGCTGGGTCAGACCCAGATCGTGATCTTCGACGAGCAGGAGCAGCCGAACGTTCCCGAGACGGCTCCGGTGTCCGGTGTTCCGGGCAATCCGGGGATCATCCCGTTCCCGGACGAGACCAACAACGTCGCGATCGGTGGCTCGGATCTGCCGGTGCCGTTCGACTTCGGCTGGATCTACCTCAACCTGAACCAGACATCGCCCGGCTCGCTGTACGCGCCGTTCTCGCAGAACTGGGTGACCACGGTGATGAGCGCCGAGGGTCGGTTCAGCGTCGGCTTCGACGCGATCCAGCTCGACAGCGCCTGCAACCCGAACACCATCGTCATCGGTAACTAACCGCTGTTGAACCGGGGTGGGCTCGGCGTGCCGGGCCCACCCCGTCTCTCCTGAAAAGGGCGGAGGCGATTCCGTTGCGCGTTGCCGAGCAGTCGAACCACCGCGCCGCCTTCCGGTTCGCCTCGACGCCCCTTGTCCTAGCCAGCCCCTGGCGTCCGCGACCCGTCGGTCGTGGCTCGAGAGTGCCGGCGCCGAGCGCTGACCGGCTCGGGCCCGTAAGAGTCCGCGTTCTCCCCCTCGCCACCGCGCGTGGAAGGGACCCCCTTCAAGCCTTCCCGGTTCGGGTGATCCGTGGCCGGAGCGTGCTGGAGATTCTCTGATGCAGTCTCTTTTTCGACCCCTGAACGCACTCCGGTCCATCCACTTCGTGATCGGCCTCGTCGCGGCTGCCGTCTTCCTCGCGCCGCAGCCGGCAGCGGCCCAGAGCGGCTGCCCGAGCGACAGCTGTGGCTTCTCGACCTGCAACACGCCGGCCACCGCCGTCCCCCAGGCGCTCTGGGGTGAGCTCGAGCCCGCCGATGT
>CAZQYU010000675.1:0-1774 GCA_964597585.1 uncultured Thermoanaerobaculia bacterium | reverse complement strand
GCCGGGCTCCCTCGCTCAGGATGACGCGGGGTGGTCGTGCGGGGGCCGGTGAGCCGAGCGCCGCTGCGGCGTCGAGCTTCAACGTGCCGCCTTCTTGAAGCCCGGCACCGGGCGTTCGCACACGCCCTCCCCTCGCCGACGAGCGCCACCTCACCCTCGCGCGTCTGACGACCCGTCGCCAGGACGTGACAGGGTCCGCTCAGCCGAGCGGGTCGCGGACCAGCGGGTGGGTGAGGCAGTGCGGCCCGCCGCGGGCACGGGACAGCTCGTGGGAGGGCAGCAGCAGGCACACTCGCTCGCCGGCGTCGGGATCGACCTCGTCCCGCCCGAGCAGGACGTCGTCGGCGTGGGCGACGCGGAAGCCGCGGCGGTCGAGAGCGTCCGCGGTGGCGAGGTTGCGGTCGTACAGCGTGATCACCCCGGGTGCAAGAGCGAACGCGTTGGCGCCATCGGTCCACTGCTCGCGCTGCTGAGACATCGGATCGTCGCCGCCGCACGGGATCGGCTCGAGGTCGAGGCCGCGGGCCGCGAGCGCGGCGAGGAGATCACCGCAGTGGCGCGGCGCGAGGTCATTTCCGGTGAGGTCGACCTCGAAGACCTGGGCGGTCTCGGTGGCCCCGGGGAGTACGACCTGGGGAAAGACCAGCGCGGCGTCGCGGTCGATCACGGTGAAGACCGTATCGAGGTGCATGTAGGCACGTCGGTGCGGCAGGTGGACGACCATGAGCCAGTGCGGGCCGTCGGGCAGAGCCGCGAGGGCGGCGGCGAGCTGCTCGACGGCGACCTCGTTCGAGCGCTCAGAGAGACCGACCGCGACCACGTCGGGTGACAGGACGAGCACGTCGCCGCCCTCGAGGCGCGGGCGGTGGAGGCCGAGAAACAGCGGTTGGTCCTGGGAAGGACGCAGCGGGTCGAGCACCACCGTGGCATCGGCAAGCTCGGGGTGAAAGCGGAACAGCAGCCGCGCCAGCAGCGCCTCGCGCCAGCGCGCCGGGGTGGCCATGGCCGAGAACACGACCCCAGAGCCGATCACCACCTGAGGGTCACGTTGGAAGCACCAGTTGGGCAGAGGCGTGACGCCGAAGAGGTCACCGGGGGTGACGCCGGCAGGGGCACGGTCATGGCGCAGGCCGGCGACCACCGCCTCCGCCAGGGCCGGCGACGACAGGGCGCGCAGGCTCTCACGCACCGGAGCGGCGAGCTCGGTGGCGAGAAGCTCGAGCAGCCAGCTCCGCGCCGCCTCGATCTCGAGCACCTCGGCGAGCAGGTCGCCGGGGTCGAGCACCTCGACCCCGAGAAGCTGGAGCAGGCGCTGCAGGCGGCGGTGCTCCTCGCGTGCGCTGTCGCCGAACAGGATGTCGTCGAACAGCAGCTCCTCCATCATCGCGGGGACCATGCGGTCCACCTCGGCGCCGGGCTCGTGGACCAGGACCCGGCGCAGGCGGCCGACCTCTGAGGTGACGCTGAGCATGCACGGAATGATACGACGATCGGCGGGGAAACACGGAAGTCGCCGGGTGAGGAGGTGAGGAGGTCAGAAGGTGAACAGGTGGTGCGCGAGACGCAGCGGGGTGCGACACGCAGAGCGTGAGGCAACATGTCACCGAGTGGTTCGCGTCGAGCGACTCGCGAATGGGCTGGGGTCCGTTACCAACTCTGCTCGCCCCGTCTCTGCGATGGCTTGGTGTCTTGGTGTCTTGGTGGTAGTCCTTCCGCGGGGGGCCGGTATACTCCCGGCGGAGGCCACATGAGCGACGCTCTCGACGGCTTCGAC
>CAZQYU010000674.1:0-1779 GCA_964597585.1 uncultured Thermoanaerobaculia bacterium | reverse complement strand
GAAGCCGACTTCCGCGGTGCACGCGATCCCAAGGTCGCCAGGGGTCTCAACCCCGCACTGCAGTCCTTCGACCAGTGGCTGGCGGCGAACGCCGGCAAGATCCCGCTCGAATAGGTCTCTGCCTCGCCGGTGCCACGACGCGTGACGGGCCGCCCCAGGGCGGCCCGTCTGCCGTGATCAGGACGTCCTCCCCAGCCGGTCGAAGACCCGAGAAGAAGTGATACCCTGTCGCGAGAACAATCGGAAAAGGCACGTCGTCGGCCCCCGGGGTGTGGAGGAACGATGGTGAGCGACAGCTCGCGACGAGGTGGTCAAATCGCAGGATTCGAGAACACGGCGAACGAGGACGGGAGCAACGGTCCCGGTCGCATCTTGGGCGGGACGGGTCTGTCCCGTCGGCAGCTTCTTCTCCTCGTCGGGCAGGCGGGCGGGTTCGCGGCCGTCAACGCGGTCTTCGGCGCACTGACCCGCGGGGCGGCGGCGGCCGAGCTGCCGATGGTCCCCCTCGAGGGAGCGCGCCGCGTCAGCGTCGCGATCCTGGGTGCCGGGATCGCCGGGCTGTGTGCGGCCTACGAGCTCGAGGCGCTCGGTTTCGACGTTGTGCTGATCGAATCGAGCTCGCGTCTTGGCGGGCGCAATTGGACCGTACGCGGCGGTACCGAAATCCGCGAGTTCGACAGCTCCCAGCGCTGCGGGTTCGACCCAGGGCTCTACTTCAACCTCGGACCGGCGCGCATCCCCGGGCACCACTCGACGGTGCTCGGCTACTGCCGGACCTTCGCCATTCCGCTCGAGGTCAAGGTCAACGAGAGTCGAATGGCCTTCTGCCGCGATGCTGCGATTCGTGGCGGGCGTCCAGTTCGCGAGATGCAGGTCGCCGCCGACATCCGCGGCTATATCGCAGAGCTCGCGGCAAAGGGGATCGCGGGACGCTCCGCCGAGCTCGGCCTCAACGACGACGAGCGCGAGCGGCTGGTCGGCCTTGTCAGGGCCTTCGGCGACCTCGGCGACGACGACCGCTTCACGGGCTCGATCCGGGCTCGTCGGCTCGGAACCGGCGTGCTCGACGCAGCCCTCGCCGACGAGCCGATCGAGCTCGGCGAGCTGATCAACTCGAAGCTGTGGCAGGTGCCGACGCTGTTCACCGAGATGCCGGACCAGGCCGCGACCATGTTGCAGCCGGTCGGCGGTATGGACCGCATCGTCGCCGGCTTTGCTCGGACGGTTCGGGGTCCGGTGCGATCAAGGGTGGCCGTGGAGCGTATCCGCCACTCCGAGCAGGGTGTCGAGCTCGGCCTGATCGACCTCGACAGCGGTTCGCGGAGCACGCTCAGGGCCGACTACTGCATCGACGCGATTCCGTTCCCTCTCCACCGGCGAATCGACCACGACTACTCGGCGCCGGTGCGCGAGGCGATCGACGCGATGACGGCGCACCGTTTCTTCAAGGTCGCGCTGCAGATGGGCTCGCGCTTCTGGGAGGAACGCTACGGCATCTATGGCGGGATCACCTGGAGCGACGACGACATCACCCAGATCTGGTACCCGTCGGAAGGCTTCCAGAGCGCCAAGGGCGTCGTGCTCGCAGCGTACTGCTGGGACGACGAGGTCAGTGCGCGCTGGGAGGGTCTGAGCCCCACCGAGCGACTGGAGAAGGCGGTGGTCGAGGGCGAGCGGATCCACCCGGAGTACCGTGCCGAAGCCGAGAATGGGATCAGCATCGCGTGGGCGAAGGTGCCGAACCTGGAGGGCTGCACCTTCGCATGGGCCGACGACGAC
>CAZQYU010000673.1:0-1782 GCA_964597585.1 uncultured Thermoanaerobaculia bacterium | reverse complement strand
ATGCACGCGGGCATGGACTACGCGTTTCGCGAGGGTCTTCGGGGCCGGCTCGAGTACCGCTACCAGGACCGCTCGTCCAATGACGGCTACAACTACACCGTCAACTCGGTCCTGGCGTCGATCGGGCTTTCCCTCGGCGCGGGTCGATGAGGTCGAGGTCCGCCATGCAGATCCAGGCACAAGGTTATCGAGAGGACGGGGCTGCTGCTGTGCTAGTGTGCCAAGGTGGTGCTCATGCTGCGATCCTCTAGGCTTGCAGTCGTGGCGATGCTCGCGATCGCGATCAGCGCCGTCGCGGGTGTCGCGACCGGACAGACCGAGGCGTCCTACCGGGTCGGGGTCGGCGACGTGCTCAACGTGCTCGTCTTCGACCACACCGAGGTCTCCGGGACCTTTCTCATCGACGAGGACGGCGTGATCATCTACCCGCTCCTGGGCCGGGTGCCGGTCGTCGGCCTCACCGTCAGCGAGATCGCGCGGCTCCTCGAGCGCCTGCTCGAGAAGGACTACTACGTCGACGTCCAGGTCAACGTCGAGGTCAAGGACTACCGTTCGAGATCGGTGACCGTGCTCGGCGAGGTGGCGAAGCCAGGAACCGTCTATCTGAAGGGGAAGACCACCCTCACCCAGGTGCTGGTGGAGGTGGGCGGCATCCGGACCTCGGCGGGCCCCCTGATCGAGGTCCGGCGTCAAGAGAAGGTCGACGGCCGGGACACCACCAAGGTCTTCTCCTTCTCCACCGACAAGCTTCTTTCCGGCGAGCAGGGAAACGACTTCGAGCTGGTCTCGGGCGACATCGTGTCGGTGGGCGAGAAGCAGCAGTTCTTCATCAGCGGGGAGATCGCACGGCCCGGCCAGTATGAGATCTCCCGGGACCTCACCTTGCTGCAGGCCATTTCCCAGGCCGGGGGCCTGAGCAAGTTCGCGTCGAGCAGCGTCGAGATCCACCGCGACGTGGATGGCAAGAAGACCATCCTCGAGGTCGATCTCGGCCGGATCCGCCGCGGGAAGGAAGAGGACGTCCCGATCATGGCGGGGGACCTGGTGATCCTGAAGCGGCGCTTCTTCTGAGGTGCCGACGGTGAGGCGCCCGGGCCCGTCGTCCGGGCGGGGTATCGAGCCGATCGGGGTTGGTTGGAATCTGCTCGCCCGTGACGAGGTTGAACGGAGTTGCAGTGGCGGCTGCCGAGCCGTTCTCGAGACTTGCGAATTGCGTGGCCACAGATCAGACACCTTGACAGACGAGGCCGCGGAACGTAGAGTGGTTCTCAGCTTGGAGGAGTCCATGAAACGGCTGTGTGTAGTTCTGGTCTTCGGACTCGTGGCGATTGCGTTGGCGGCGCCCGCGTATGCTCAGAGTGGGCATCCGCTCAAGGCGCCCGTGGCGGCGTCGAAGGGTGACCTTGCCATGGCGTTGGTGCGGATCTCCAGTACCGGCCCCGCCTCCGGGCTGACGGCTGAAAGCGCGCTGGACCGCGTCCGTTCCGCCGCGCTGTTCCCTCGCGGTTGGGCTGCGAGCGACACCCTCACCCAGGCTGACCTTGCGGTTGTCGCGCGGTCTTTGGGTGTGTCCTTCACCCCGAGCGACTCGGATCGTTCGGTGACGTCGGCGGAGCTCGACACCTTCGTGCTGAGAGAGCTGGCTCCGAAGCGGGACGCGGTGGCCTCGGCGATGGGAGCCGGTCGGGTGATCGATCCGATTCTGGACGAACCTCCGAACAGGTTTGTCAGCGCCTCCGACTTCTGATCCGTACCCTCCACAATCTTCAACGAGCCGCGGCG
>CAZQYU010000672.1:0-1783 GCA_964597585.1 uncultured Thermoanaerobaculia bacterium | reverse complement strand
ATTCTGAGAACAGTGCGTCGATGTCCTCGTCGGTGATCTCGGCGAACGGCGAGGCAACGTCGGACGCGCCAGCTTCGCGCGCCTTGCGCTCCATTTCGACGAGGACTCGCTCGAGGTCCGCGGAGGCTTTGCGGACGCGTAGACGGACCAGGCCGAGCGACGAGCGTTCATCGAAGATCACCACCAGGATCAGGCGTTGACCGACGATGGAGATGTGGATGTTGTCCTTGCGACCCTCGTGGAAAAGGATCGAAAACTCCTTCTCCCCAATGAGCTTGGCCAAGCCGTCCGTGGCCGCGACGTTGCCCGCGGTGAGGGAGGCAAGGGAGGTCGTGTCGACCTGGTCGATCTCTCCAGCGCCCGCGATCTGCTGGCCGTTCTTATCGACCAGAAACACGATCTTGGCGCTGGCGTCGATTCGGAGGCGATTGAGGAGAAGCGTGATGCGATCGAACTCCTCCTCGTACATCACCAGACTGCCGTCCACGGTCCACAACCCCCTCGTGATCTCACGTTCTAGCACACTCATGAGGCGCAGGCAAGATAAACGAGAGCAAGAGATAGCGGCCTGAGACCGGGTCGAGATGACGCGAGCCCGCATTATTCACCAGGGTTCGACACGAGGGCAGCGAGGCGCTGTGCGCTGTGGGGTTTTCGACCCGAAGGGCGCGGATGCGTACTCGGCAGTACGTTGAGCACGCCGAGGCGAGGAGAATCCGCAGCGTGCGGCGCATCGCCGGCCGCCGTTGAAGTGTGGTGCGGACTAGACCCGCCGCCGCCGCTCGAGCGCCTGGGCGAGGGTCGCCTGGTCGACGGACGCGAGCTCGCCTCCGACGGGGATCCCGGACGCGGGACGGCTGACCTCGACGCCGGTGCCGGCGAGCCGGCGCGCGATGTACAGCGCCGTGGTCTCACCCTCTACCGTCGGGTTGGTGGCCAGGATGACCTCACGCACACCGCCAGCCTCAACCCTCCCAACCAAGCGCTCGATGGTGAGGTCGTCGGGGCCGATGCCGTGCAGCGGCGAGAGGTGGCCGAGCAGCGCGTGGTAGAGCCCGTGGTAAGCCCGGCTCGCCTCCACCGCCCACGCCGCCGTCGGCTCCTCGATGACCAGGATCAACGTGTGGTCGCGGTCGGGGTCGGCGCACACCGGGCAGGGATCGTCCTCGGTCAGCAGGGCGCACGTCGAGCACAGCCGGACGGCGGCGCGGAGGCCGTCCAGCGCCTCGGCGAGCCCGGTGACCTCGTCCGGCGACACCGTCAGCAGGTGCTCGACCAGGCCGCGCGCAGAGCGTGGCCCGATTCCGGGCAGGCGCTGAAGCCTCTCGAGCAGGTGACGGACCGCCGCCGGGCGCAGATCGCTCATCGTAGTTCCCGGCGTCGGCGGGTCACGTCGGGTCCCGGTCGGGCCACACCCCGCGGACATCGCCGCCGAGCACACGGCGGACGAGCTCGACACCGGGGTCCTCCGCCACCGTGCGCTCGAGCCCGGAGAGGGCGTCGTCGCCGGGCATCTCCTCCTCGATCCGGACCGCGCTGCAGCCGGCGATGGCGCTGCCAACCACCGCCTCGAGCCGTGCCCGCTCGCCGTCGGCGACGCGCGCCAGTGTCCGAGCCGAGGCCGGGAAACGGAGCACCAGCGTCGGGCCCTCGAGACGCACCTCGGCATTCTCCACCGCAGCGGCAAGACGGGGGAGGGTCGGCCACAAGGCCTCGGCGAGGCGCGATCCGGGTGAGCCGGGGGCCCGACCGCCGCCGGCCGGTGACCCTGCAGGCGGCGGAG
>CAZQYU010000671.1:0-1785 GCA_964597585.1 uncultured Thermoanaerobaculia bacterium | reverse complement strand
CCCGGGGACGGCCTTTCACCGCCCCGAGCGGCCCGCCGTTGACCAACCGACCAAAAGGAGGTCCGATGCGCGCTGATCGATTCCTGCTCATTCTTCTCGCCCTCGCCATGGCGGTCCCGGCCGCCGCCCAGACCATCCAACCGATGACCTCCGGCATCGTCCCGGTGGTGATCCACAGTCCTGGTGCGAAGGACTCGCAGTGGACCACCACCGTGTATGCGACCCAGCTCAGCGGCTCGGTCCCCGGCAGGCTGAGCTGGACGCTGCACAACCCTGCCGGCGACGACTGGACGACGACCGTCGACCTGCCCGGTGCGGGCGGCACCCTCGAGATCACCGATCTCGTCGGCACGACCTCGTCCTCGGTCCCCGACGGCAAGTACATCATGACGTGGTGGTCGACCCACCCGGTGGCGCTGTCGACCCGGACCTTCACCAACGAATCGACCGGGAGCTACGGCCAGGGCATCGCCTCCGTGGTCCCGGGGAGCGGCTTCGGCACCGACGGCGAAGTCGTGTTCCCGATGCCGCTGGACGCCTCCGACTACCGCGCCAACGTCGGCATCGCCAATGCCGGCACCCACTCCCAGACTTTCGAGGCAATCGTCCAGTCGACCCCGGGCGACACGGTGCGGATGACGACCCACACCGTCGCACCCGGAGCGATCGAACAGTTCAAGACCAACGACGGCCTCACCGGCGTCGGCTCCGTGACGGTGCGGTGCACCGAGGGCTGCGATGGGACCGCGTTCGCGTACGCATCGGTGGTCATGAACGACTCCAACGACGCCTACTTCCTCTACGCTGCCGCCTCCGAGAAGCAGAGCGAGGTGGCGCCGGTCGCCTCGGTGCGCGACGCGCGCGGGGTGTGGTTCATCACCGGCGGTTCGCTCTATGACGTCTTCGAGGCGATGGGCTACGCGATCGCGACCGACCGGCTGTGGCAGATCGAGACCTTCCGCCGCAGCGCCAACGGCACCCTCGCTGCGCTGCTCGGACCGAGCTACGTGTCGGACGACGTCCTCGCGCGGACAGTCGGCTACTCGCCGGCCGAGCTCAAGGCCGGCTTCGACAACCTCGACACCGAGTCGAAGACCGTGATCCAGGCCTATGTCGACGGCATCAACCGGCGCATCGCCGAGGTCAAGGCGGACCGCTCTCAGCTGCCCTTCGAGTTCAAGGCGGCCGGCGCCCAGCTCGGCATCGACTTCGTGCCGGCCGACTGGACGACCGGGGACATCCTGCAGTGGGTGTCCGCACTGCTGCGCCAGTTCGACCCCGAGGCCTTCGACACCGGGCAGATCGACAACGCCGCGATGGTCCAGGCCCTTCAGGGTGCGTACTCGGCGGAGGCGCTGGCGATGTTCCAGGACCTGCGCTGGACCAACGACCCCGCCGCCCAGACCATGATCCCGGCGGGCGAGTCGGCCGCAGGCGCGCACGCCGCGACACCGCCTCCCGGCGCCCAGCTCGGACGCCTGCCGGACATGCGCGAGGCGGCCCGGCACCTCGACAACCGCTTTTCCGGCCGTGTGGCGCGCCTCGAGAAGATCAACGCCCGGACCAAGATGGGCAGCTACGCCTGGGTCGTGTCCGGCGACAAGACCGCATCGGGCAACCCGATCCTCTACTCCGGCCCGCAGATGGGCTTCATGACACCTTCGATCGTGACCGAGGGCTCGATCAACGGTGGCGGGCTGCAGATCTCCGGCATGACGGTGCCCGGCGTTCCCGGGATCATCATCGGCCGCACCCCGCACCACGTGTGGTCGATGCAGGTCGGCC
>CAZQYU010000670.1:0-1788 GCA_964597585.1 uncultured Thermoanaerobaculia bacterium | reverse complement strand
GCTTGGCGTCTTGGCGTCTTTGCGTTTCAACTTCCGGCTCTCGCGCCGTGCGGATTATGGAGGCGATGAACCCCCGCAGACCGCACCGCCGGCCGCGCCGGGAGCCTCTCGGCGCCCGGCTTCGCTACGTCGTTGGGTTTCCCTCCGTATCTCCTCACGCAGTCAATGATTCGCGAATCATCCCGTGACAGAATGTCGGTCAACCGGAGCAAGTTCTGAGCCAGGAGTAGCACAAGGCGCTCTGCGGTGCGCGCTGCTAAAAGAAGGCCGCTGCCGCGATCGGCAGCAGGAGCACCGCGTTCGGCGGGCCGCCTTCGGAGGTCACGGTCTCGGTCGCCCATTGACGGATGCGCTCGAGCGCCTCGCGACCCAGTGCCTCGTCGCCGACGACGGTCAGGACGACACGGCTGAAGTCGATGCCGCCGGGAATCAAGGCGCGCAGGCCGGCGAAGATCGGGAGATCGCGCTCGAGCAGCTCGAGGCCGGTGCGGCTCTCGATCACCACCGCGTCGGGCAGCTCCAGCTCGACCAGCACGGAGAGCACCTCGTCGAGCAGCTCTTCCTGGTGGAGGAGAACCGCGAGCAGGAACACCTACAACCCTTCGAGCCGCGACAGCCGAGCCAGGAACTCCTCCCCGTCGCTCGCCGCCACCAGGTCCTCGAGCCCGTCGGTGCGCCGGGCGAGCCGCGCCAGGCGAGCGAGGCCGGCGAGGTGGTCGGCGGAGGTGGAGGCGTCCCCGAGCAGGCAGAACACGAGCCGAACCGGCCGACCGTCGAGCGACGGATAGGGCAGCCCGTCCGGGTGGACCGACGCGATCATCACGAGCTGGCCGAGCCCCGGGACCTGGGCATGGGGGACGGCGACGCCCGAGCCGATGCCGGTGGAGAGGATTCGCTCGCGCTCGAGCAGGCGCTCGACCACGTCGTCGCCGCTCACCACCAGCCCGACCTCCTCGAGGCGGCGGCCGAAGGCCCGGAAGAGCTCATCGCGCCCGTCGACGACGGGAGCGATCAGCACCAGATCGGACCTGAGCTTGCTGGCGAGGTGCACGGCCGTCACCCCTTTCAGAGGGCCGGAGGCTACTCTAGCCCGCATTTCTCACCACGTCACGTAGCGAGGGCGCCCAGATGGCTGTCAGCGCGGAGCAATCGAGCAACGAGGCACCGAGTCGTAGGGTACATACGTCGCAGGCGACGAGTTGCGAGAGGGCCCGCGCCGGCTGGCAGATCGGCGCCCGCAGTAGGGAGGTGGTGAGAAGTGCAGGCTAGGGTCGCGGAGTGGGGGTTGCAAGGGGCGGCGGCTTGTCGACGGTCCCGGCCGGCGTCCACGGGCCACAGCGCAGCAGTCGGCGGAT
Source organism: uncultured Thermoanaerobaculia bacterium (assembly GCA_964597585.1). GTDB lineage: Bacteria > Acidobacteriota > Thermoanaerobaculia > Thermoanaerobaculales > Sulfomarinibacteraceae > CAVSIS01. Next base: position 433 of record CAZQYU010000670.1, on the reverse strand, counting down.
CACCAGGGGAGCGCCGGCGATCAGCCCACGGTCACGGATCACCCGCTGTGCGTACACCGAGCACGTCGGGTGAAACCTGCACCGGGCGCCGAAAGGTCTCATCCAGGTCGGACTCACCCGGTGGTAGGCGTGGATCGCCGCGAGCGCCGCCTTCGTGACGAGCTGCTCGGAGGGCGGTCGCCGCAGGTCGAGGAACAGCCCGGTGAGAATCACCAACAGGCCGGTGGCGGCGAGCAGCCGCCACCGGCGCGGGATCTTGCTCAGAATCGGTTTGCGAACTCCGAGATGCCCGGGATCATGAAGCGCTCGCCCTTGAGGCCCTTCACGATGCACATGATGTGGATGACCAGAATCGCAATCCCGAGGAGCGGGAACAGCAGAGCGATCAGGCAGCCGAGGCCGCCGGTGATCGCGCCCAGGATCATGCCGACGA
>CAZQYU010000669.1:0-1789 GCA_964597585.1 uncultured Thermoanaerobaculia bacterium | reverse complement strand
GCGGCGGGCTCACCGGGGCGTGGTTCGCGAGCGCTCTCGAGGGAGCGCCACGGGTCATCGGTGACGGCCGCAATCGGTGGGCGATGGTGCACGTGGCGGACGTCGCCGACGCGTACCGAAGAGCGGTCGAGTCGCCCTTCTCCGGCGAGGTCTTCAACATCGTCGACCGCAGCCGGTTCACGGTCCGGGAATGCGCCGAGGCCGCCGCGCGCGCGATCGGGATCGATACCGACCTGATCAGGGTGCCCGTGGCGGACGCGACGACGGAAATGGGCGCGATGGCGGAGTGCTTGACGCTCAACCAGCATGTCGGGGCTGGCAAGGCCTCGCGCCTGCTCGGCTGGCAGCCGCGCCACGGAGGTTTCGTGGACGGCGCGACCCGCTGCGCCCTCGCGTGGAGGGCCCACGCCGGAGCCTGATGGTGCCTCTCTGGCTCACGTAGCAGCTCAGCCGGCGTCGCTGGTGCCGGCGACCTCGTCGTCGCCGAAGAGCAGTCTCTCGCAGGCCGCGGGGTCGAGCGGGGTGCCGAACAGGAAACCCTGACCGAAGTCGCAGGCCAGCTCGATCAGCGCCTCGCGCTGGTTCTCCGTTTCGACGCCTTCGGCCACAACCGGGAGTCCGAGCGCGTGGGCCAGGCTGACGATGCCAGCTGCGAGCGCGGTGTCGCGCGGTTGGGCGTCGAGCACGCGGACGAAGGAACGGTCCATCTTCACCAGGTCGACCGGGAAGGCGCGCAGATGGCTGAGCGAGGAAAAACCGGTCCCGAAGTCGTCGACGGCGATCCGCACGCCCTCGGCGCGCAGCTCCTGCAATGCCTTCAGCGTCGCCTCCGGGTGCGGGATGGCGGTGCTCTCGGTGATCTCGACCTGTAGCTGCTCGGGAGGGATGGAGCGCTCGGCCACGGCCTCGAGGAAGCGCGTCGTCGTCTCCGGATGCTGCAGGCCGTGCGGCGAGAGGTTGACCGAGAGCTGGAGGAACACCGCGCCGCGTTTTCGCCACGCCGCGAGCTGGCGGGTCGCCTCGGCCACGACCCACCACTCGAGGCGCGGAAGCAGGCCGATGCCCTCGGCGATACCGAGGAACTCGGCTGGGAGCAGCAGACCTCTTTTCGCGTGGTGCCACCTGACGAGCACCTCGAAACCGGTCAGCTCGCCTTCGGGGAGGGCGACGATCGGTTGGTAGTGGACCGCGAACTCGCCCCGCTCCAGTGCGCCCCGCAGACTGATTTCAAACGCCAGTCGGTCGGCGGCGAGCGAGCTCATCGACGGCTGGTAGAGCTGGAAGCCGTCGCGACCGCGCTGCTGAGCGGCGTGGAGCGCCGCCTGAGCGCTCTGCAGCAGCGTCTCTGCTGTCTCGCCGTCGTCGGGGTACAGGGCGACCCCGGCGTTGACGGTGACGTAGAGGCTGCGGCCGCCGCGATCGAAAGGCGATCTGGCCGCATCGAGGAGCTGCGCCGCCGCGTCATGAGCCCCGGACTCGGAGCGGACATCGGGCAGGAATACGGCAATCTCATCGTCGCCGACCCTGGCGAGGAGGTCGTTGGTGTCGAGGGCTGCCGTGATCCGCTCCGACAGAGCATGGAGGAGGCGGTCGCCCGCCGCCCGGCCGAGCGTGTCGTTGATCGCGCTGAAGCCGTCGACGTCAAGGGTCAGGAGAGTGCCGGCACGTTCAGCGCGAACCTGCTCAGTCGCAAGGCCGACCCTCTCGAGGAACGCGCGGCGATTGGGCAGGCCGGTGACCGGGTCGAAGTTTGCCAGATAGTCGATCGTCCGGGTCGCGCGGGCGACGC
>CAZQYU010000668.1:0-1791 GCA_964597585.1 uncultured Thermoanaerobaculia bacterium | reverse complement strand
AGCCAGGAGGTCAACCTGATCGACCCGAACTTCGAGTTCCCGCAGGTGTGGCGCATGAACCTCGCCTACGACCAGCGGCTGCCGTGGTGGAACCTGGTCGCCTCGGTCGAGGGTCTCTACGCCAGGGTCCAGAAGGACATCCTGTACAAGAACATCAACCTCGAGCAGACCGGCACACTGTTCGACGGCCGTCCGACCTTCAGCTCCGTCGACAGCACCTTCACCGGAGCCTACCTGCTCACCAACACCGACAAGGGCGAGCAGAAGAACGTCACCTTCAAGCTCGAGCGGCCTTACAGTGGGGGCGCCTACGGCTACATCGCCTACACCTGGGCCAGGGCCACGACGGTCAACGAAGGCAGCTCGAGCCGTGCGGTCTCGAACTGGCAGTACAACGAGGCGATCGACCCCAACAACCCGGGCGAAAGCACCTCGGACTTCGAGGTCAAGCACCGCCTGTCGGCCTCGATCGCGTACACCTTCAACGCCGATAGCCGCTGGTCGACCACCCTGTCGGCCTACTTCAACCGCCAGAGCGGGCGCCCGTACTCCTTGATCTTCAGCTCCAACTTCCCGAGCATCAACGGCGACACCGCGACCGGCAACGACCTCTTCTACGTTCCGTCGGGGCCTGACGATGTCATCCTCCAGGGCGGGACCTGGGACGAGCTGCTGACCTTCCTCCAGGCCACCGGCTACGACAAGTACATGGGCCAGATCGCGCCGCGCAACGCCAAGTACGGGCCGTGGACCCAGAGCCTCGACCTGCACATCGGCCAGAACATCCCGGTGCCCTACGGCGAGCTCGAGCTCACCGGCGACATCCTCAACTTCCTCAACCTGATCGACAACAAGTCGGGATGGGTGACCTACGTCAACTACGGCACCCTGACCCCGGCCAAGTACCTCGGCCTCGACCAGGCGACCGGCAAGCCGATCTACCAGCTCTACAACCAGGTCACCGACCCCAACGACAACCCGCTGTTCGTGCTCGACAACCTGCGCTCGCGCTGGCGCGCGAAGCTCGGACTCCGCTACACCTTCTAGGGCGTCGCGGACGCGACTTCTCCGGCCCGGGCGGGTCTCCCGCCCGGGCCTTTTCATGTGAGACATGCAGGCTCGTGTGGGAGGTCGCAATGTAGACTTCCCGGGTACCGCGGTGAGACCGAGAGGAAGGGGCGCAACGCAGTGGACGAGCCGATCCGCCGCACGATCCGGAGCGAGCGCCGCGCCTACACGGTGCTGGTCGGTGTGGGCGTGCTTTCGCGGCTCGGCGAGCTCGCTCGGGCCGCGGCCGTGCCGCGCCCGCGAGCCGTGGTCTCGGACGTGACCGTCGGGCCGCTCTGGGCTCGTCCGGCGGCGACCGAGCTCGCCGTCCCGGCGCCGCTGGAGCTGCCCGACGGGGAGGCAAGCAAGAGCTGGCCGCAGGTCGAGACCGTGCTCGCGGCCCTCCTCGAACGGGGTCTGCACCGCGGCGACACGGTCGCCGCGATCGGCGGCGGAGTGGTGACCGACCTGGTCGGTTTTGCCGCCGCCGTCTACCTCCGGGGGATCGACTGGGTCGCGGCCCCGACGACGCTGCTCGCGATGGTCGATGCGGCGGTCGGGGGCAAGACCGGGATCAACCTGGAGGCCGGCAAGAACCTCGCCGGCGCCTTCTGGCCGCCACGGCTGGTGGTCGCTGACGTCGCGACCCTCGCCACGCTCCCGCCTCGTGAGCTGCACGCCGGGCTCTTCGAGGTCGTCAAGCACGCCTGGATCGCCGACCGCGGCCTGCTCGAGCTGCTCGAC
>CAZQYU010000667.1:0-1800 GCA_964597585.1 uncultured Thermoanaerobaculia bacterium | reverse complement strand
TCGTCGGCCTCACCCTCGATCCGACGGGCGTGGCGCTCGTCCGGCTTGCCTGCGCCTCCTACATCGGCTATGCCGCGCTCAACTGGTTCGCCCGAGGGGTGACCGATGGCGGCGCGTGGCGGGGAATCGTGATTGGCAACGCCGTGGCCTGGGCCGCCGGCACCGTTGTCACGGTTCTCGCCATGGCATCCGGCCTGGGCGATGCGCGGCTGCTGGGCATTGTGGCCGTCCAGCTCCTGTTCACAATTCTGTGGAGCGCCGCAGCCTTCGACCGGTCGCCGGCTCGGTCGGCGGCCGCACCGTCCCGGTAACCATGATCCCCGCCGACCTCCGGCCCGGTGTCATATCGCCGGCCGGTGCAGCGCGCTCATGACGCGCCACACCGCCGAGATCCGGCGGCCCATCGAGGATGTCTTCTCCGTCCTGACTGACGTCACCCTCACCGGGCGCTGGTACCCGGCCCAGGTGGAGGAGTGGTGGACCACCCCGCCGCCGCACGGCATGGGCTCGGTTCGCCGTGCCCGCGTGATGTTCCTGGGACGCGCGAGCGAGAATGACGCGGTCGTCACGGCCTACGAGCCGCCGCGGCTGGCCGGCATGCGCGGGCTCTCACCCAGCGCGCCGTTCGACATCACGCTCACCTTGGAGCCGATCGGGGAAGGCACGCGGGTCGACGTTGACTCGACCTTCCGCCTCCGCGGGCTTATGCGGCTCATCGGTCCTCTCTTCGTGGGCCCGTACGAACGCGGGTGGGAGCGCGGCCTGGCGAATCTCAAGCGGATGATGGAGGGCGGCGAACTGGGACCGACCACGGATCTTCCCCGGACCTAGGTCCAACTTCTCGTAACGATTGGCGGACACCCCCGAACGAGAATCGGAGCCGATGACGACCTTCACCCAGGCCCTGCGACGCGTCGTGCGACGCGGCAACCGACGCGCGGAAGCCGAGCTACCCCAAGCTTCGGTCGAGACCCTGGCCGAGACGCCGGCCGTCGAGATCACCGAGAACGATCCGCTGCTGGCCTATCTCCAGGCCGCGAACGGCCCGGTAGATCTCGACACCCTGACCCTGGATTCGACCGCCGTGCGCGAGCTCCGCGACGCGGGGGTCAAGCTGGTCGTTCCGCTCGTGAGCTCCGGCGAGCTGATCGGCACCCTGAACCTGGGTCCGCGTCGCTCCGAGCAGGAATACTCCTCCGACGATCGGCGCCTCCTCGACAACCTGGCCGGACAGGCCGCACCCGCGCTTCGCGTGGCGCAGCTGGTCCGGGAGCAGGAAGCGGAGGCGCGCGAGCGCCAGCGCATGGAGCAGGAGCTCGCCGTCGCGCAGCTGATCCAGCAGCACTTCCTCCCGGTCGAGCTGCCGCAGCCTGCTGGTTGGAGCATTGAGGCCTTCTATCGCCCGGCGCGCGCGGTGGGCGGCGACTTCTACGACGTCCTGGAGCGGCCGGACGGGACCATTGCCTTCACCGTCGGCGACGTGACCGACAAGGGCGTCCCGGCCGCCATGGTGATGGCTGCCACCCGGTCCCTGCTCCGCGCCGCGGGCGAGGAGCTGGGCGATCCCGGTGCCGTGCTCGCCCGGGTCAACGATCTCCTCCACGGCGACATCCCCTCGCGCATGTTCGTCACCTGCCTGTACGGCGTCCTGGACCCACGCACGGGAGCGCTCCGCTTCGCGAATGCCGGTCACAACCTTCCCTTCGTGCGGACCGATGACGGCGCCACCGAACTCCGCGCGACCGGGATGCCGCTGGGCCTCATGCCCGGCATGGCGTACGACGAAACGACCGCGCAGCT
>CAZQYU010000666.1:0-1801 GCA_964597585.1 uncultured Thermoanaerobaculia bacterium | reverse complement strand
CGGGGATGTCGACCGCCCGGTAGTCGTTGAAGAACGAGATCAGGTGATCGGGGTTGCGGGTCGACACCGCGATCGTCGGCTCCACCTGTCGTTGCAGGTAGAGGTCGCCCTTGAGATAGGCGTTCAGGTCATTGGCGTCGTTGTACAATGGTAGGACAGGAACGTTCGGACTGACTGTCTGAGCGAACAGTGGTCCGGCCGTGATGAGACCGAGAGCGAGACCGACGATGAATACCCGGCGCATCTTACCTCCTGGTGCTGGGCTCCCCAGCAACGCTTCGCTGGCTTTTCCGATGTGTCACAGTATAGGGTCACCGCCCGAAATTGACCAGCACAGTGGCCGTCCCCCTGGTACGAGCGGCGCTGCACGGCTCCCGAATGTGACCGGCGTCGCTTGACGCACCGGGTGCGAAAGCGTATGACAGCGTGATCCATGATTTTGAGAAACTCACGTATCAGTAGCTTTTCCCAACGAACACCGCCAGCCGCTCCCGGGAACGGAGCCGCGAGTCCGCTCGTGACGGCAGTTTCCCCGCGCTCAGCGACCGCAGCGCTCGCCGTGATCCTGACGGCGTTGCTGGCGGCGACTTCAAGCGAAGCCGCGAAGCGCCACTCGGCCCGGTTGGTGGTGGAGAGCGATCCGGCGGGAGCGCTGGTCACGGTCCTGGCGGACCCCGACGCCCCGGACGCCGGTCCGCGGGCGGTCGCGGGCGTCACACCGGTCGACGCGACCTTCGACTTCGGACGCGAGGGCCGACTATGGCTCCGCCTCGAGCAGAGGGGATTCGCGCCCCGGACCCTCGAGGTCCCGGCCGGCGCGGGTCGGGTGACTGCCGTCCTGGAGCCGCTCGCGACAGCGGAACCGTCGGGCGCAGCCCAGCCGCCGTCACCCCCGCAGGCCGTCGCTGTGCTCGCACCTGATGTGGAGGTCGTCCACCGCCGGTTCTCGCGCGAGGAGGTCTCGCCGGAGGACTCCGCGGCGGCGAGGTCGGCCCTGGTGACCGCCGTCCGCAGCTTCCTCGGCACGCGGTACCGGGTGGCCGAGGCCGAAATCGGGGTCGGGGGCAGCGCCTCCGAGCGCTCGCTGTGGCGCGATGCGAGGACGCCGCTCGAGCTGCTCGACCCGATCCGACTCCCCTACCTGGCCGAGGCCCCACACCTCGAGACCCGGTCCGGGAGGGCCGCGGCCAGCGCGATCGGTGCGAGCTCCGGCACTGACGCGCTGCTGCTGATCAGCGGCCGGCAGAACGTGGAAGCCGGAAGCATGGTCGCCGGCAAGGTCGCGCTGGGGATGGTCGGCACCGCGGTCAGCTACGCGTCGGCCTACTCCAACGCGATGTCGCGCGGCGATTCGTTCTTCGTCTACAACGTCGTCGTGCCCTCGACCGCACAGGGCATCACGCTCCACGCGATCCTGGTCGATGCACGCAGCGGCGAGATCCTGTGGGTCAACCGCGGCGTGTGGAAGGCGGTCGACTTCGCCGACCCCGACCAGGTCGCCCCCGTCGTCACTGATCTGCTGCACGGGTCCGACCGCGCCCTCGTGGCGCTGCCGCGCCCGAGCCCCCAACCGGAGGTCACCCCATGAGGCATGCCGTCCTGTCCCTGCTCGTGCTCAGCCTGGTCGCCGCTCCGCTCGCTGCAGGCTCGCTCAAGATGCCGGATCCGCCCGCGATCGAGCTCGCCGAGGGCATCGCGCCGCTGCCGCTGCACGCGGTGCTCAAGGTCTCCGACGACCTCCAGAATACGGTCAGCGTGGTCAAGACCAGCCCGTTCGACAAGCTCGTCTACCCGACCGGGG
>CAZQYU010000665.1:0-1803 GCA_964597585.1 uncultured Thermoanaerobaculia bacterium | reverse complement strand
GCTCCCTCGATGTGGAGCGCGAGGTCGACATCGGCGAGAAGAAGCTCGACGCGGTGGTTCACGCGCATCTCTCCGGGCTCGGTAGCCAGCGATGGGTCGTTGAGCTGAAGTCCCGCCCAGTGGAGCCAAACCTCGCTCGGTTGATTGCACTCGATCTCGGTGAAGCGGTTGCTAAGCTGCACGCCGATTACGCCGTCGTGGTCGCGCCCTTCGTCTCTGAGCGCTCCGCCGAGATTCTCAAGGAAGCGGGCGTCGGGCACTGTGACCTTTCTGGGAACTGCTACCTGGCCTCGGGTCCACTCCTGGTCGATCGGAGCGGTCGTGCCAACGCCTTCGCGAGACAGGCCCGGCACCGCTCACTCTTCACCGCGGGCGCCGAGAGGGTGTTGAGGGCGGTGCTCGACCCGGCTCACGTGGGTCGGGGCTGGACAGTCCGGGAGCTGGCCGAGGCCGCGTGGCCGGGCATCAGCATCGGTCACGCCCACAAGGTGGCGAAGGCCCTGGAGACTCAGGAGTTCCTCCGGCGGGATAGCAACGGCTTGGCGGTGAAGGAGCCAGAGAAGCTGCTCGGAGCCTGGGCGGTGGAGTATCGGGCGAACCGGAACGAGGAGCATCGCTATTACAGCCCGCATCATGGCGACGAGCTGAGGGAGCGCTTCACCGAGCTTGTCACAGACGAGCGGCGTGCGGGGCCACTGGGGGCGATTGCCTCATTCTCGGCGGCCGAGTTGCTCGCACCGCACGTGCGGCAGCACCGCTTCTTTGCCTATTGGCTGGGGGACCTCTCTGTCCTCGAACGCCGGCTCGAGCTGAAGGCCGTCGGCAGCGGGGAGAACGTGGTGGTCCGCGTACCCTATGACGAAGGGGTCCTCTATCCGTCGCCAGAAAGCCGCCTGCCCGTGACCTGCCCGGTTCAGACTTACGTCGATCTGCGCTCCTCGTCGGGGCGCGGTGAGGAAGCGGCACAGGCGGTGTTCGACGCGCTGATCAGAGAGGCTTACAGCCGGTGAACGGCGAAGGAGTTCAGCGCGCGTCCGACTACACCGCACCTCAGGTGCTAGCCGCGCACAGCGTGATCGTCGAGCTGTGGCAGGTTCTCGCTGCTTTCCGTAACGCGATGGTCTTGATAGGCGGCTCCGTGCCCCCTCTGCTCGTTCCGGGCGCACTCCCGCCCCACACGGGGAGCCTCGACGTCGACCTCCTGCTCGACCCCGAAGCGCTCAGCGGTCTACAGTACGCCGAGCTGCTGCGCCTGATCGAGGAGCGCGGCTACCGCAAGACCGACAAGCCATTCAGGTACAGACGGGACGTACTGCTTGAGGGTGGTGAGACGATTCCGGTTGAGGTTGACTTTCTGGTGCCAAAGGGCGTCCGACGGAAGCGTGGAAGTCGTTCCGTACCTGATTTTCGGGCGATCGACGCGGACGGGGCGCAGCTCGCGATTCGACTGACACAGGCAGTCGCCGTGGAGGGGGCCATGCCTTCGGGGGCCCGCAACCGGGTCGAAGTCACACTACCTCGTATCGAGGCCTATGTCGTGATGAAGGCCCACGCGCTGGCGGGACGCCTGAACGAGAAGGACGCCTACGACATCCTGTACTGCATCCAGCACTGGCCGGGAGGGAGCCGAGCGGTGGCCGATGCCCTTCGTCCGCAGCGCGGCATCCCGGAGGTAGAAAGAGCCCTTGGAATCCTGGCCGAGAAGTTCGAAACACCGGGCCATTTCGGCCCCCACGCGGTGGCGAGCTTTCTCGACCCCGCTGATCCAGACGAGCGGGCGTTCGTCGCTCGCGATGCCTATGA
>CAZQYU010000664.1:0-1806 GCA_964597585.1 uncultured Thermoanaerobaculia bacterium | reverse complement strand
TGGAGGTTGACCCGCATCCGCCACGCCGTCGAGCCGTCCGCGGTCGTCAGGCGCAACGACAGGTCGGCGGCGCCGAGGCGCTCGAGCTGGGCGCGGGAGCGTTCACCGAGGTGCGGCGCGAACAGCTCGCGAACCACGGGCCCGTCGACCACAGCCGCGTCGAGCCGCCGCAGCTCCCCGGCCACCCGCACCATCGGCCGCGACCCGGGTACCAACACCAGGTCGCTCGCCTGGAGCCGCACCATTTCGGACAGCAGCGCTTCGAGCGGACCGCCGGCTGCGACGTGGCGCAGGCCTGGCGAGTCGAGACCGCCCACCGGCAGTGGCCCGTCGCTGTCGTCAGGTGGCGGCGCCGCAGGATCCATCCGGTTCATCTCGGCGACCAGCCGCTCAAGCTCGGGATCGGGCAGCAGCTTCCCCATTCAGCCTCCCCCTCGTGGTACGGACGCGGCCGGCAACGCGTCGCCGGACGTCCCGACCGACCGCGGCAGCTCGAGGTCGCGCGCGAGGGCCTCGGCGACCGCGAGACCGCGGGGCGTCGGCACCACCCGCCCGCCGTCGAGGGCGACCAGACCTGCGGCCTCCCAGGCCGCGAGACGTGCGGCGTTGAGCGCGACCAGATCGGCCCCGAGCCTGACGCCGACTGCAGCGAGGTCGACCCCTGCGGTGGTGCGCATTCCGAGCATGACCTCCTCGAGCGCGAGCTCTTCGGCGCCGAGGACCTCGTCACCCTCGACCGGCAATCGTCCCGCGGCAAGGTCGGCGGCCCATAGGCGCAGCTTGCGCCGGTTCCACCATCGCTGGCGCCCGTCGAACGAATGCGCCGAAGGTCCGAGACCCAGATACGGCGTGTGGTTCCAGTACTTCGTATTGTGCCGCGAGCGATGATCGCGGCCGCGGGCGAAGTTGGAGACCTCGTAGGCTTCGAGGCCGAGCCGCGCCAGCGTGGCGTGGGTCTCGGCGAAAAGCGTCGCCTGGAGCCCCTCCCCCACCGCGAGCCGCTCCCCGGCCGCGGCCCGGCGCCCGAACCTCGTGCCTTGGTGCACGGTCAGCTGGTAGCAGGAGACATGCTGGACGCCGAGTCCCGCGACCGCCTCCAGATCGCGTCGCCAGCTGCCACGTGTCTGCCCCTGCCAGCCGAAGATGAGGTCGGCCGACACGGTGTGGAAACCAGCGTCGAGCAGCTGCACCACAGCCCCCTTCGCCGCCGCCGCGGTGTGGCGCCGGCCGAGACGCGCGAGCCCGTCATCGCTGAGCGACTGCACGCCGAGGCTGACCATGTCGAAGCCCATCGCCCGCCAGGAAGCGACGGCGGCGGCGGTCACGTCCTCCGGGTTCGCCTCGAGGGTGAGCCATGCGCCGCGCGCAACGGGCAAGGCCTCACACACGCCGTCGAGAAGCCTGGTCAGGCTCCCGCCGCCGAGGGCCGACGGCGTGCCACCTCCCAGGTAGACCGTGTCAAAGGGCGCCAACCACGTCCTTGAGGCGAGCTGCGCCTCGGCGATGACGGCCCGAACGTACTCCTCACGCCGGGCGTCGCCCGCGATGACGACCGCGAAATCGCAGTAGGGACAGACCGAGGTGCAGAACGGGACGTGGACGTAGAGGCCGGCCGCGCCCGTCAATGGGTCAACTCGCATTGTTCACCGGGGTTCGTCGCGAGGCCGGGGAGGCGTCGTGCACTGTGGGGAATTCGAGCCGAGGAGCGTGAGGCGAACCCGCGGGGAAGGGTGGTGGAGGCGGCGGGCGGGGGCCGCGGGTCTGTGAGGGGTGGGCTGGGGGAAAACTCGACAGTACGTCGAGCAC
>CAZQYU010000663.1:0-1809 GCA_964597585.1 uncultured Thermoanaerobaculia bacterium | reverse complement strand
GCCGTAGATGAACTCGGGTGGACAGTGCGGGTTAGAGCTCGTGCGTCCCGACGAAAACCGGTACGCCGAGCTTGCCCTCGATCAGCGGGACCAGCCGCTCGAGGTCCATCGGGCAGCCCATCGCGGCCCGGGCCTTCTGTACGCAGGTGCCGAAGTAGACCGCGTCGAAGTCGACGTCGAGGGCGTCGAGGACCACGCACTGGAGGTCGAGTCGCGGCAGCACCAGGCCTGGACAATCGCCGCAACCGGTCTTGAACACGACCGTGACGTCATCATCATCGGCGAACGCAAACAGGTGCTCGTTGACCGCCTTGTAGCACTTCGCGCAGCCGACACAGCTGGCGTCCTGGATGCGCTCGCAGTAGACGATACCGATGCGTCTGCTCATTTCGGACCTCCTCCCACTACGCTCGCCCAGAGAGGTTCCGCCGTCAATGGAACCGGATGAGCACACGTGCAAGGAAGTGGTGCCGCGTGGGCAGTAGGATGCGGCCTGAGCCTGCGCTCTTCATCAGGTCACGTCACGAGGGTACCGAGGTGCCTGGCAGCGTGGAGCCATCGAGCGGCGAGCCACCGAGGCGTATCTGTCGACACCTCGCGGGGGTGAGCTGCGCGAAGGCCCTCAATGGTCAGCAGGTCGGTGTCCACACTGGAAAGGCGGTGAGAAGTGGAGGTGTCCCCAGGTAGACTCGCGGGAAGAGATGCCGGCCACTGCCTGGCCGGGCGGAGGAGGTTGCCGTGCCGTTGCAGCGCGCCCTCGACCAGATCGAGATCCGGGTCCTTGGCTGCCTGCTGGAGAAGGAGCAGGCGACGCCGGACCTCTACCCGCTGACCGTCAATGCCCTGGTCGCGGCATGCAACCAGCGCACGAGCCGGGACCCGGTGATGGACCTCGGCGCCGCAGATGTCTCGGCGACCCTCGACCGGCTCCATGCGGAGGTGCTGGTGTGGCCGGTCGCCTCCACGCGCAGTGAGCGCTGGCGTCACACGCTCGACCGCCAGCTCGAGCTCGACCCGGCACGCAAGGCGGTGCTCACCCTGCTCATGCTACGCGGTGCCCAGACCCCTGGCGAGCTGCGCACCCGTAGCGAGAGGCTCCACGCCTTCACGGCGGTCGAGGAGGTCGAGTCCACGCTCGAGGCGCTCGCACAGAACCCCGAACCGATCGTCGTTCAGCTCCCGCGCGGACCCGGGCAGAAGGAGGCACGATGGGCACACCTGCTCGCCGGCGAGGTCGATCTCCCAGCACCGGCGCGGCAGAATCTCCCCCCGCGGACCGCAGCGACGCCCGACCGCCTCGACGAGCTCGAGGCGCGCGTGTCCGAGCTCGAGGCCAGACTCGCCACCATCGAGGAGCGCCTCTCGTAGCACCGCCCACCGCACAGCCCCCTGCCACGAGCGCCGAGCGAGAGGTCGGACGCGGCACGCGCAGCTTTGGAGTCGCTTCGCGAATCCTGGCGGATGGGCTGCACTCAGAGACTGGTCAAGCACGGCAGGTGTGGTGTCGGAGGCAACACAGCTCCCACGCTCACGCGAGCCGAGGTTCTGCACGAGGGCCGGCCCACGTCCGGCCCTCGTGACGGTGCGACTCAAGCTACTGCTTGACCAGTCCGCGGGTCTCGAGCAGCGGCTCGATCCTCGGGTCGCGTCCGCGGAAGGTGCGGTACATCTCCGCGAGGTCCTCGGTATTGCCGCGCGAGAGAATCATGGCGCGGAAGCGGTCGCCGTTGGCACGGGTGAGACCGCCGTGCTCTTCGAACCAGGCGAAGGCGTCGTCGTCGAGCATCTCCGCCCACAGGTAGGCGTAGT
>CAZQYU010000662.1:0-1814 GCA_964597585.1 uncultured Thermoanaerobaculia bacterium | reverse complement strand
CCACCGCAGCTCACAGGCCCCGTGACGGATCGTACGGAGTCGGACCGCGAGCGGGTGCCTGTGGGCTGCGGGCCACTTTGGATGAGCTGTGCTCATCCCGCCGGACTTCTGGGAGTTCCGTCGCATGGCATGGGCCGCTTGGCATGGTTATCCTCGACCTGTCGCCCCCGATCTACCGGTGACATTGGCGCCGCTGACTCTCAGCGGCGCACACCAGGTATGATCACGGATCATCAGCGGCGGGCCGCCTGCGGACCGCTGTTTCCACGTTCGGACCCATGACGGAGGCCACGACCATGAAGTGCCAACTTGTCCTCGCCGCCGCCCTGCTCACCGCCCTCGCCTGCGCCAAGGCGCCCGCGCCACCGGCCGAGCCGGCCCAGCCCACCGCTCCCGCCAGGGTCGAGGCCACCGTGCCGGCCTCGGACGGGGTCGAGATCGCGTACACCGTGGAGGGCTCGGGTGAGCCGACGCTGGTCTTCATCCACGGCTGGGAGTGCGACTCGACCTACTGGGCTGGACAGGTCCCGGTCTTCGCGGCCGATCATCGCGTGATCACGATCGACCTGCCCGGACACGGCAAGTCGGGCAGCAACCGGCAGCAGTGGACCCTCGCCAGCTACGCCGACGACGTCAAGACCGTGGTCGATCACGTCGGTGCGGACCCGGTGGTGCTGATCGGACACTCGATGGGCGCGCCGGTCGCGTTGGGAGCTGCAGCACTCATGCCCGGTAAGGTCAAGGCAGTCGTCGCGGTCGACGCGCTGCAGGACGCAGACTACACGTGGGACCCGAAGCAGTTTGCGGGTCTCATCGCAGCCTACGAGCAGGACTTCCCGGGCACGTGCAACACGTTCGTGCGTTCGATGTTCACCCCTGCGTCCGACCAGGCATTGGCGGACCGCGTCGCGGCTGACATGTGCTCGGGCAACGCCGAGATGGGGATCGCGCTGCTCAAGCAGTTCCCGGACTACGACATGAAGGCGGCACTGGCCGCGGCCGGCGCCCCCGTGCGCTGCATCAACTCGACGGTCTACCCCACCAACATCGAAGGCAACCGCCGCTATGCGCCCGACTTCGACGCGATGACCATGGAGGGCGTCGGCCACTTCCTGATGATGGAGAAGCCGGACGAGTTCAACGAGAAGCTGAAGCAGACGCTGTCTGCGCTCGGCTGAGGCCGAGCGGCGTCAGCGTCTGCCGCTAGACGTAAGAGGCAAGACGCAAGAAGCGGCCGCGGCGAGTGCGATGTGGGATGGCTGGCTGCTGTGCGGATCGCACGTGAGTGAGAAGAACGCAAAGACGCCAAGACGCCAAGCCATCGCAAGGACGGGCAAGCGGTCTCGCAGGTCCCGGCGGCTGCCTCCAGCAGCCGCCCCTGACAGGAGGAGCGGGCGGACGAGAGAGCGGCTCTTTCGCCCGCCCGCTCCTCCTGTCAGGGCCGCGCGCCGGGCGCGCGGCGGGACCCCACACGGTCGATGCCAGTGCCCCGTGCCCGGCGTTCATCGCTGAGGGAGACCGATGTGTGCTCGGAGCGCGTCCGCGCAGGAACCCACCACGGTCCTCTTGGCGCCTTGGCGTCTTAGCGTTCCTTCTTGATCTCCGATCCAATCACCACGATCGATCTGGAGTACGTCCGCCCTGCGGCGCTGGGTTGCGGGCAGCGCCCACGCTGAGTTTCTCTGAGACTCTGTGGTTCAGTTTTCTTGGGCGGAGGCGAGTTCCGCCCCTACCTCTTACGTCTTGCGCGCTCGCCCGGCGTCTATACTCGGGCGATGGCCTCGGTCTCTTCGACGAGCACGCCACCCGGTGGC
>CAZQYU010000661.1:0-1824 GCA_964597585.1 uncultured Thermoanaerobaculia bacterium | reverse complement strand
AAGCCGGAGCGGCAGGCTCCGAGCCTGTGGCGGAGGCTGTTCCCCGAGATGATCGAGCCCGCGCTGCTCGACGCACGCCCGGGTGCGAACCGCTACGTCTGGAACCTCCGCCTCGAGGACCCAAACCTGGTTGAGGGCACCGTGCTGTGGGGCCGGATCGCCGGCCCGGAGGTGCCGCCCGGGAGATACCAGGTACGCCTCACGGTCGGCGATCAGACCCGCAACGCGGCCTTTGAGGTCGCCCCCGACCCCCGCCTCGACGCCCCGCCGGGGGCGGCCGAGGAGCGCTTCGAGCTCGCCCGCTCGATCTGGGAGGCGCTCGACCGCGACGCTGACATGCTGCGCCGCCTGCGCAGCGTGCGTAGCCAGGTCGGCGAGCTCGCCGCGCGAGTCGGCGGGAAGGAGGTCGAGGCCGCGGCGAAGGAGCTCGAGGAGGCGCTGACCGCGATCGAGACCAAGCTCACCCAGCCCAAGGTCGAATCCAGCCAGGACATGCTCAACTTCCCGTCCCAGCTCGACAACCAGCTCGTCGACCTGCAGAGCACTGTGGAGAGCGCCGAAGGCCGGCCGACCATCGCCTCGCGGGAGCGCTTCACCCAGCTCGCCGCGCAGCTCGACGGGCTCGAGCACCAGCTCGACGAGCTGCTCGCGACCCAGCTGAGGTCCTTCGAGGCACTGCTCGACGCGAAGGGCGCGCCGAGGGTCCAGGTGCCGCACGAGAACAACGCCGAAGGCGAGGCATCGGGCACGCCGTAGGCTCGTTCAATCCGCCCGCCGCCGTCCGCCGGCGGGCCTCGGATGAGACCGCGCCCTCCGGGGAGATCCTTGGGGGGCGCGCGTCTTTCGGTGTTGCAGCGGTCGGCTCGAGCTGCTGGCAACTCAACTGCCGGAAGGGAACGCTCGGCGTCCCCGTTGAGTCCTGGTGCGGACAACGGAAGGGGAGTGACGTCATGAAGGTCGGATTCATTGGACTGGGACGCATGGGTGTTGGGATGGCGGCGAACCTGCTCGCAGCCGGCCACGAGGTGACCGTTTTCAACCGCACACCGGAGAAGGCGGCGCCGCTGCTCGACAAGGGTGCGCACGCTGCCGCCCGCCCGGCGGATGCTGCCACGAAAGACGCCGTGGTGACCATGCTCTCCGACGACACGGCCGTGGAAAGCACTGTGCTCGGCGACGGTGGGGTGGCGGAGACCTTGCGCCAAGGCGCCGTCCACATCTCCATGAGCACGATCAGCGTCGCGCTATCCAAGAGACTGGCTGAGGCTCACTCGAGCGTCGGACAGCGCTTCGTCGCGGCGCCGGTCTTCGGGCGCCCCGAGGCCGCGGCCGCGGGCAAGCTCTTTATCGTCGCCGCCGGCGCCGAGGACGCCGTCGCAGCCTGCGCGCCCGTGTTCGACGCGGTCGGGCAGCGGACCTTCCACGTCGGCGACGAGCCGTGGACCGCCAACCTCGTCAAGCTCAGCGGCAACTTCCTGATCGCCTCGGTGATCGAGGGTCTGGGCGAGGCGATGGCCTTGGTCGGCAAGGCGGGCGTCGACAAGCGGCAGTACCTCGACCTGCTGACCTCGACCCTGTTCGGCGCTCCGGTGTATCGAGCATACGGCGAGCTGATCGCCGACGGCAGGTACCAGCCGGCCGGCTTCGCGGCGCCGCTGGGCCAGAAGGACATCCGCCTCACCCTGGCCGCCGCCGAGGACCTGCGGGTGCCGATGCCGCTCGCGAGCCTGCTGCGCGACCGCTTCCTGACCCTGCTCGCCCAGGGCGGCGAGGTCCTCGACTGGGCGGCCATCGGCGGGCTCGCCGCGAAGGACTCGGGGCAGG
>CAZQYU010000660.1:0-1824 GCA_964597585.1 uncultured Thermoanaerobaculia bacterium | reverse complement strand
ATTCACGCAAGGCCTCGGCCGGGTCGATGCGGCTCGCCCGGTACCCGCCTGCGGAGGCCGCGAGCAGCGCGGTCCCCAGGGTCGCGGCCCAGGCGGTCAGCCCGGCGGCAGCTTCGAGCCGGCAGACATAGCCGCGTCCCGCTAGATGGGTCCCGAGCGCATGGTTGAAGGCGGCGGCGCCCGCCAGATAGGCCAGGTAGGCAAGGGTAAAGCCGAGGGCGGCGATCGCGACGGACTGGGTCAAGGGGATCAGGACAACGCTCGCGTTCTCGAAGCCGAGCAGGCGCAACAGGGCGATGTCGCGGCGCTTACGCTCCACGTTTCCGCGAATCGCCCCGCCGAGTGCCAGCGCGCAGCCCAGGCTGCCGATCAGCGCGATGACCCGGAAGACGAAGGAAAGGGTCTCGTCGAACGCGCGGACCGTCCGGATCTGCTCGGCTTGGGTCCGGACCTCGACCCCGTGGGCCCGCAAGGCGTCCGCGACGGGTGCGACCGCGTCCAGACCCGCGGCGTAGATCCGCGCGTTCGCGAAGACTTCCCGCTGTGCCGCAATCCCGGGCTTCAGGTCGGCGTCCGTCAGTTCCGGGCGCAGACCGTCGCGGTAGTCTTCGGCGACGACCAAAAGATCCAGATTCGTGAAGACCGTGTCTCGGGCGACCCGACTCTCCGGAACGATGCCCACGACCTCGAGCTCGAGCGTGGCGCGCTCCGGGCGGCCGTCCGTGTCGCGCTTGACGATGGCTGTCAGCTGCCTGCCCGAGGACAGGCCGAGCCGTTCGGCCAGGGTCGCGGTGACCAGGACCTGGTCCGGTCGCACCGGCACCGGACAATCCGGCGGGATCAAAGGGTCCCCCTTGGCCGTGGGGATGACCTCGACGGCCTGGGCGATGCGCCGGTCCGGGCCGATCAGGTCGAGGGTGGCGTTGATGGTGCGGGTCTTGGGGATCAGAAAGGCGACGTCCGGGCGCCGCGCGAATCCTTCGAGCCAGGAACGGTCGAGCCGGGTGTTGCCGTAGACGATCACCTCCAGGGTCCGCGGGTCTTGCAACAGGGACGCGCGCAGGGTCCAGATGACGCCGGTCTTGAGTCCGAGCAGCAGCAACAGTGGTGCCAGGATCGCCGCGACCGTGAGAACAAGAATCATGCTCGCGGAGCGGTCGTGCCAGAGATCCTTTGCCGCAAGCCCGAGGGCCTGGGGCCAGTGCGGCGGGCGCGAGACACGGAATGAGGTTGTCGATGTCAAGATTGCAAATCCCTGATGCCGGGGCACCGAAGCTCCGGAGACATCGACTCGGTGGGCACGCTTCGTTTTTCCCACCCAACAGGGACGAAGCGCGAGCCGTAGCCGGCTCCCGGCTCCCGGGGCTGCGCCCGGAAGGCCCGCAGCCCCAGGACCTCGACACGCGATTGCTCGTGGGTCGCGAGCACGGCGCCCGCGTCCGACGAGCCGATCAGCTCGATCAAGAGGGCCATGACCTCGTCGGCGAGCCGCGGGTCCAGGGCCGAGGTCGGCTCGTCCGCGAGCACCAGGGCCGGGCGGTGGGCGAGGGCACGACCGATCGCCACGCGCTGCTGCTGGCCGATGGAGAGCTGGGTCGGGCGGCGGTCCAGGAGCCGGCCGAGGCCGAGGCGCTCGACGAGGGAATCGAGCCAGGCATCGCGCCGCGGCAGTCCCAGCAGCCGGCGGTTGATCGCCAGGTTGTCCGCGACCGTGAGATAGGGCAGCAGCCCGCCGCTCTGGAGCACGAAGCCGATGCCGGCTCGCAGCCGCGCCAGATCCCGTTGCCGGCCCAGCCGCCACAAGGCGGCGAGGTCGATCGGACC
>CAZQYU010000659.1:0-1825 GCA_964597585.1 uncultured Thermoanaerobaculia bacterium | reverse complement strand
CCGGCTTGACAGCGCCAGGCGCGCGAACCAATACTAAAGCCTACGCTTAACCATCACCGGGGCTGTCACCGGGCAACGAGGCACGGAAAAGTGAAGGGCATCGATGTCCATCTCGCAGCGCTTCCAGACGATCAGCTCGACGCATCTCGAAGGCTGGGGGAGACCGTACGGGGAGTGCAGCAATAGGTAGGAGGCGCGATGAGCAAGCTCAGACTAAACATCACGATCACGCTGGATGGCTACGTCGCCGGCCCGAACCAGAGCCTTAGCAACCCACTCGGCGAAGGCGGCGAGCGAATGCATCTCTGGATGTACCCGCTGAAGGCGTTCGGTGAGATACAGGGGAATCCAGACGGCGGAAAGACGGGGACCGACGACGATGTCCTGCGCGAGGCGTGGTTTTCGGATGTCGGCGCCTACATCATGGGGCGGAACATGTTTGGCGGCGGCCCGGGCCCCTGGAAGGGCGACGAGTGGAAGGGCTGGTGGGGAGACAACCCGCCCTACCATCAGCCGGTCTTCGTGCTGACACATCATGCCCGTGAACCGGTACCGATGGAGGGCGGCACGACCTTCTTCTTCGTCACCGACGGCATCGGATCGGCCTTGCGGCAGGCGCGGGAGGCGGCGGGAGCGAAGGATATCTTGGTGATGGGTGGCGCCAATGTCGCGCAGCAGTACATCGCTGCCGGTCTGCTCGACGAGATCAGCCTTCACGTCGCCCCGATGTTTCTCGGCGCGGGTGAGAGGCTCTTCGACAACCTCGGTGGTGCCGACCCTAACCTCGAGCAGGTTCGGGTAGTGCAGGGCGAGGGCGCGGCGCACCTCAAGTACGCCGTCGCTACGCGGAGGAGCTAGCACGTGGCGAGCCGCACAGCGGACCGGGTCTTCGACGCCCTGGGCGATCCGACGCGGCGCGCGCTGGTGGCGCGCCTCAGCAACGGCCCGATGACTGTCTCCGACCTCGGGCGCCCGTTCGACATCACGCTCGCCGCGGTCGTCCAGCACGTGCAGGTGCTCGAGCGCAGCCAGCTCGTCCGCACCCGGAAGGTCGGCCGCGTGCGCACCTGCTGGATCACGCCGGCCGGACTCGACGTTGCCTCGGAGTGGCTGGCCGAGCGCCGCGCCCTCTGGAAGCGCCGTCTCGACCGGCTGGGCGATTTCCTGGCGGCCCAGGAACCGCTGATCACCGACCAGGATGAGCAGGGCTGATGGCAAGCACGGTCGTGCACCGCATCGTCAGCGTCGAGCGGACCTACCCGGCGCCGCCCGCGCGCGTCTTCGCGGCCTTCTCTGACCCCGCCACCAAGCGCGGTTGGTTCGCCGAAAGCCCCGGGTTCACGGTCGACGAGTACGCTCTTGACTTCCGCGTTGGCGGGTTCGAGCGGACGCGCTTTCGGGTCGTCGGCGGTGCGACCGGTCTCAACGACACGCTGTTCCTCGACATCGTGCCCGACGAGCGGATCGCCTTCGCCTACTCGCTGACGTTCGACGACGTCCGCACGTCGGTCGCGTTAACGACGGTCGAGCTGGCCACCGCACCCGGCGGGACGCGGTTGCTCCTGACCGAGCAAGTCGCCTTCCTCGACGGTATAGATGGCACCGCAAGCCTCCAGCACGGCTGGGGCGGCCTTCTCGATAGACTCGGCGACGCGATCAGGAGGGTCAATTGAGCAGGATTTCGTCATACAGACCGGACGGAACGGCGAAGCGGCCGTAAGCCTGTGGATAACGGAAATGAAATGTGGAGCGGGAGACGAGACTCGAACTCGCGACCCTTTGCTTGGGAAGCAAATGCTCTACCAACTGAGCTACTCCCGCTCGC
>CAZQYU010000658.1:0-1826 GCA_964597585.1 uncultured Thermoanaerobaculia bacterium | reverse complement strand
TGGACGAGCGCTACCACTACGTCATGGACCTGGAGTGGTGCAACCGGGCCCTGGCGACGGGCGCCCGGGTGGCGACGGTTGATCGGCCGTGGACGACCTTCGCCCTTCACGCCGGCTCCAAGAGCCAGGACCTCACGCACCGGCAGCAGGCCGAGCAGGTGACCATGTACTGGCGCCTGAGCCGGGAGCCTGGCTTCCGTCGGCTTCCCTGCCTCCTGTCGATGCTGAAGCCGGCCCAGGTGACCCTGACCCTCAGGGCCGACGCGGCGGCCAGGGAGGGTCGCCGGGCCCGGACGACGCTCCTGCGCAGCGGTGCTCGGTTGCTGAAGGCCCTGCGCAGCCTGCCGGGTCTTGGCGGGGCCGGTCCGCTGGACGGGGCCCCGCGATCCTGAAGAACGAGGGCGACGTGTCCGCCCGGAGAATCCTGTACGTCCAGCAGTCGCCCGGCGGCGGGTCGGCGACGGGCCTGGCGGATATGGTCGCGGCTCTCGACAAGAGCCGATTCGAGCCCGTGGTCCTGTGTTACCGGCGCAGCGCCGCCTGCGACCGATACCGCGAGGCCGGCGCCGACGTCCGCGTGCTGGAGGCGACGGAGGGAGAGGTCGTGGCGCCCCTGCCAGGATCGGTGAGGAAGGCGACGTCCCCGCTGCGCGGACACCACGGCCTCAGCGTCGTGAACCGGGTGCTGCGCCGGGATCTCCCCATGGCGCGGCACATCGCCAAGGTGATACGGGACGTGGGGCCCGACCTGGTGCACCACAACGACAATCCGCGCGGGGACCGGGCGTCGATCCTCGGGGCACGGCTGGTCGGTCTTCCACAGGTTGCCCACGTGCGGTTCATGCCCCGCTACTTTCGCCCCGTGGATCGAGTGCTGACCGGGTTCGTCGACCGCTTCGTGTTTGTGTCGGAGGCGGTCCGCAGGCACTTCCTGGACACCCTCGGGGGGCGGTCGTATCGGGGCGAGGTGGTCTACGACTCCTTCGACCTGGCGCGGTTCGGGAACGTGGCGCCCGGGGAGGCCGAACGCGTCCGGAAGGAGCTCGGCGTTCCGCCTGGAACGGCGCTGGTTTCGAGCTTCGGCAGGCTGGTCGCGTGGAAGGGCCAGGAGGTGTTCCTCAGGGCCGTCGCCGAGGTGGCACGCAGCCATGGTGAGCTGCATGCGCTCGTGGTCGGAGAAGCGGCGGCGGGACCCGAGGGCCGGGCGTACGTGGAATCGCTGCACGATCTGGCGCGAGAGCTGGGAATGGAATCGCGGCTGACCTTCACAGGATTCCGCTCCGATGTCCCGGAGGTCATGGCCGCATCCGACGTGGTTGTGCACAGCTCGACCCAGCCGGAGCCATTCGGGCGCGTGATCGTGGAAGCCATGGCGGCCGGCCGGCCGGTCGTCGCCACCGCGGCCGGGGGCGTACCCGAGATCGTGGAGGCCGGATCGACCGGCCTCCTGACCGCTCCGGGCGACTTGCACGGCATGGCTGCGGCCATCGGAGAGTTGCTATCCAACCCGAACCGGGCCACGGACATGGCGGAGCGGGGTCGGGACAGTGTTCGAAATCGCTTCACCGCGGATCGCTTCGCGGAGCGACTCCACCGAATCTACGAGAGCACGCTGGCCGACCGCCGCGGCGGTCGATCCGCGACGCCCTGAGCGGCTGGGGCCGCTCTAACACCACAGGAAAGCAGGGGGAAGCATGCGAGCACGCACGAACGTCATCATCGCGGCCCTGGCGCTGGTCGGGGGCGTGGCACTCCGGCCCGGCCCGGCCCACGCGCAGGGAGCGGTGGCACAGAGCGCCCTGGCGGCGCAGGACAGCCTCACGCTG
>CAZQYU010000657.1:0-1836 GCA_964597585.1 uncultured Thermoanaerobaculia bacterium | reverse complement strand
TCAGCTTCGCCCGCGCCGGCGTCCCGGCGGCGTGGATCGACTGCGGCGAGACGCTTGCCGACGGCTCCGACGCGAGTGCGCTCAGACGAGCCTACCGGGAGTCGGCCTATCACCGACCGGACGACGAGTTCGACCCGAGCTGGGATCTCGGCGGGGCCGTCCAGCTCGGCGATGTGCTGCTCGACCTCCTCGCGACCCTCGACGCCCACCCCGGTCCCCTGGACTGGACCTCGCCCGGCAGCCCGTAGGGCATAGCGAGTCACAGCTCACGCAGGACCTCGACCGGCCGTCGGCTCAGGGCGCGCACGCTGACCGCCAGGCCGGCGCCCGTGGCGAGGGCCACCGCGGCCGCCACCGCCATCGTCAACGCGCCGGGGTCCAGACGCCACGCAAGCTCGAGACCGTAGGTCACGACCGCCCATGCGGCCAGCGAGCCGCCCGCGGCGCCGATGCACCCGGCAACCAGCCCGGTGAGGGCGTACTCGACCGCGAAGGCGGCTGCAACCTGGAGGCGCGTGCAGCCGACAGCCTTGAGAAGCGCCACCTCGCGGCCCCGACGGACCGCGGCGGCGCTCGCGGCGCCCCCGAGAATGGCGACCCCAGCAAGCACGGTGAACCCCCCGAGAAGACGAACCCCGAGCCCGAGCCGGTCGAGCACCGCGGTCACCTTCTCGAGCACCGCCCGGACCGGGATCACCGTGACGTTCGGGAACCGGGCGGCGACGCGATCCTGGAGCGGCTGCTCGGCAGCCGGCGGCACCGTCGCAGCGACCAGGCGCCACTGCGGAGCACCGTCGAGCATGCCGGGCTTGACAATCAGGAAGAAGTTGATCCGAAACGTCCGCCACTCGACCCGGCGCAGACTGGTGACGACCAGCTCCACGGGCACTCCCTGGACGTCGAAGCGAAGCACCGAGCCGAGCCCGGCGCCGATCGACTGTGCATAGTCCTCCTCGATGCTGACCTCGTTGGGCGCGGCATCGTCCCACCAGTGCCCCGCCACCAGCGTGTTGTCCGGCGGCAGCTCGGCGCCGTACGTCAGGCGCTGCTCGCGGGTCAGGGCCCAGCGGTTCTCCCCGTCCCGGCGGCGCCGCCCTCCACCGTCCCCGGCCTCCCGCTCCTCGCGCGAGATCTCCCCCTCCACGTTGCGTCCGTCGACCTCACGCAGGCGTGCCATGACGACCGGTGCCGAGTCGACACCGACCGCGCCTTCCGAGGCGAGGATTCGCTCGAGCCCGGGCCACTGGTCGGGCTGGACGTCGACGAAGAACAGGCTCGGAGCACCGCGCGGCAGCTCCGAACCGAGCTGCGCCGTGAGGCGGCGCTCGACGAGGCTCATGGTGAGCACCACCAGGACGCCGAGGCCGAGGGCGACCACTGAGGCGACGGTGTCCGCACCGGGCCGCGCGATCCCCGCCAGGCCGTGACGGAGGACCAGAGGGAGACGGTCGAGCGGAAGCCGCGTCACCGTCGCGACGATTGCACGCGCTGCCAGTGCGAGAGCGGCGACGGTGACGATCAGCGACCCCGTGAAAGTGGCGGCCAGGGTTGCGTCGCCGGTCTGGGCGTAGGCCAATCCGGCGACACCGAGCACCAGCCCGAGCGCGACCGCCGTCCGCGCCAGCCGCCCGAGCGGAATCGGGTCGACCGAGCGCCGCAGCACCCTCACCGGAGGCACGCGCCGCGCGGCGAGGAGGGGTGGCGCACCGAACAGGACCGAGACGCCGACCCCGATCGCGAGACCTCGCAGCCACGGACCGGGCAGCCAGGGATCGACGGCGAGCAGCGGCAGAGCGCTTCCGACGAGGCTCGGCGCGGCGATCTGAACCGCCACAC
>CAZQYU010000656.1:0-1843 GCA_964597585.1 uncultured Thermoanaerobaculia bacterium | reverse complement strand
CGGCGCGGCCGTGGCTGCACCTCGGCGCGACCTCGGCCTACATCGGCGACAACGCGGACCTTCTGATCGAGCGCGACGCCCTCGACCTGGTGATCCGGAGGGTGCTCGGGGTGATCTCCGCGCTCGCCGACTTCGCCGCCCGCTGGGCCGACGAGCCGACGCTCGGCATGACCCACTTCCAACCCGCCCAACCGACCACGGTTGGCAAGCGCGCGTGCCTGTGGTTGCAGGATCTCGTCCTCGACCTCGAGCGCCTGCGCTTCGAGCGCGACCGGCTCAATCTGCGCGGGGTCAAGGGGACCGTCGGGACCCAGGCGAGCTTCCTCGAGCTGTTCGAGGGCGACCACGGCAAGGTGCGCGAGCTCGACCGGCGGGTCGCCGCGAGCTTCGGCTTCTCCGGGACCTACCCGGTCACCGGCCAGACCTCGCCGCGCAAGGTCGACGCCTTCCTGCTCGATGCGCTCTCGGGGATCGCCCAGTCGACCGCCAAGCTGGCCACCGACGTTCGGCTGCTCGCCCGGCTCAAGGAGCTGCGTGAGCCCCTCGCCGACGGCCAGGTGGGCTCGTCGGCGATGCCGTACAAGGCCAACCCGATGCGCTGCGAGCGGGTGACCTCGCTGGCACGGTGGCTGGTGGTCCTCGCCGCCAACCCTGCCCATACCGCCTCCGCCCAGTGGCTCGAGCGTAGCCTCGACGACTCGGCCAACCGCCGCCTCGCCCTGCCCGAGGCCTTCCTCACCGCGGACGCCATCCTGCGCATCGTCCACAACGTCGTCGTCGGGCTGGTCGTGTTCCCCGCCATGGTGCGCCGCAACCTCGCCGAGGAGCTGCCGTTCATGGCCACCGAGGCGATCCTGATCGCGGCGGTCCGGCGCGGTGGCGACCGCCAGTCGCTCCATGAGCGCCTGCGGGTCCACTCCCGGACGGCGGGCGAGCGGGTGCTCGGCGAGGGCGCGGACAACCCGTTCCTGGACCTGGTCGCGGCCGACCCCGAGATCCCGCTCGAGCGCGCCGAGCTCGCCGACCTCCTGGTACCCGAGCGCTTCGTGGGGCGCGCCCCCGAGCAGGTCCGTGAGTTCCTCTCCGAGGCTGTGAGGCCGATCCTGGAAGCGGCGGGCGAGCTTCCGGCGGCCGAGGACCTGGAGGTCTGAGCTGCTCGTGCTGGAGGCTCACCGCGTCTCGGGCCGCGCCGTGTTGGTCGCCGTGCTCCTGGCGGCGGCCGCGTGCGCCCATCGCGGCGGCCCGCCGGCCCGCTCGGCGGCCGCCGCTTCCGCCGCCGTCCCCGGCACCCGCGACCGCGGCATTGCCTCGTGGTACGGCGAGCCCTACCACGGCCGCCGCACGGCCTCCGGCGAGGTCTACGACATGTACGGTGTCTCCGCCGCCCACCGGACCCTGCCGTTCGGAACGCTGGTCCGGGTCACCCGCCGTGACGACGGCCGCTCGATCGACGTGGTGATCAACGACCGCGGGCCGTTCGTCAAGGGCCGCATCATCGACCTCAGCTACGGCGCCGCGCGCCGCATCGGGCTCGACCTCGACGGCATCGCACCGGTCGAGGTGACCGTGCTCGAGCCGGGCACGCGAGCGCCCTTGACGACGCCGACTCCCCAGTCGATTCCGGTCCCGGCGCCGGCCTCGGGGCCACCGCCTCGCCCCCCGGCCGCGGTCGAGCCGCCGACCGGGTGCTGGTGGGTCCAGGTCGGCGCCTTCGGCGAGATCAACAACGCCCGCCGCGCCCGCGAGCGGTTGACGGATGCCGGCGAGCGGGCGGTTGTCATGGAAGGCCCCCGCGGCCTCGAGCGGGTCCGTGTCGGCCCCTTCGAGGACCACGCGGCCGCCG
>CAZQYU010000655.1:0-1846 GCA_964597585.1 uncultured Thermoanaerobaculia bacterium | reverse complement strand
TCGATCACGTCGGCGTAGCGCCCGCCGACGTCCCGGGTCAGACCAGTGCCGAGGATGCCGTCCACCACGACGTCCGCAGCAGCGAGGACTTGTTCGACCTCGTCAGACTCCGGCTCTGCGACCAGCTCGCCGCCGCCCGCGCGGTAGAGCTCGAGCTGGAGTCGCGCGGCGCCCGTGAACCGCTCGGGGTCGCCGAGCACCACCGTGACCACCCGAGCCTCCTCGGAGCGCAGCTTGCGGGCCACGACGAGGCCGTCACCGCCGTTGTTGCCGATCCCGCACAGCACGGCGAACCGACGGCCCACCACCTCCCAGGACCGAGCGATGGCCGTGTAGACCGCCAGACCCGCGTTCTCCATCAGGATCTGCTCGGGGATACCGAACTCGCGGACTGCCCGCTCGTCGAGCCGGCGCATCGCCTCGACTGTGCTCGCCTTCATCGCCCGCCTCCCCGGCCGTCGCCCGCGCCGCGCGGGCGGTAGCGGTCACTTCTCCATGGCACGCCGCATCGAGGCCTGCCAGCTGTCCAGAAAGGGCGTCGGAAGCCGGGTCGGCCGACCGCTGTCGCGTCCGACTGGGACGTGCTCGGTCGTCCCCGTCGCGAGGAGACGGTTGTCGTCCTCGCGCACCACCCGGTACTCGAAGATGCATCGTCGAGAGCGGACCTCGGTCATCCGCGTCCACACGGCAATGCGCTCATCGTAGCGTGCCGGCGCGTGGTAGCGGGCGCGCGCCCGAACGACCACCAGGAGCACGCCCGCGGCCTCGAGCTCGCGGTACGGCAGGCCCGTTCGCCGCCCGAGCTCGCTGCGACCCTCCTCGAACCACGGCAGGTAGGCGGAGTGGTGGACCACACCGCCGGCGTCCGTTTCGGCGTAGCGCACCCGGAACCGGGCGGCGCACCACCCCTCGCGAACCACGGGCGCGCCTCCCTTCGCCTCGGCCACGGCTCACTCCATGCCAACGGCGAACATCCGCTCGAGGTCGTAGCTCGAGAGCACCCGGAACGCGATCAGGGTTTCCGACTCCCGGATCCCCTCGACCTTGAGCATGCGCGCGGTCACGACGTCGGCCAGCTGCCGATCGTCCCGCGCGCGCACAATCACCGCGAGGTCCCAGCGGCCGGCGACCGAGTAGACCTCGGAGACGCCCTCGATGCCGACCAGTTCCTGAGCCACCTCGTTGATGCGGTCGCGCTCCACCCTGAGCAGCGCGATGGCGTGGACCATGACGAACCTCCGGTGGCCGCGTAGGCCGACACCATCATAGCCAAGCGCACCGGCAACCACGGGTCTCTCGGCCTCGGGCGCCGAAAAGCCTGGGGTCTTGGGGTTCCGCCGCAGGTGGGAGGGCCGAACGGCCGCCCGAGGCTGTCCGATCATGGGAGTGTGGAGCCCATGCCGCACGCAGCATCGATCGTCCAGAGCCTCGCCCAGACTTGGTAGCATTCTCGGTCCGTACTCTGAGTACTGCTCCTCGAATGCGCCTCACGAGGTACGGCGCGGCGCCGCGAAGATCACCGAAACTCTTATAGGTTGGACACTCCTCGGCGGAAGCTCAGTAGGGAACGTCGGCAGCGACCCAGCGGCCCCCGCCCTCGTCGGGCGATTCGGTGATCATGCCGCCCCAGGGCTGGCGCTGCGCTTCGCAGTCGGCGCAGACGTAGGGCTGGTCGGTCCCCTTGAGCTCGACATGGGCCGGCGACCACTCAGGAACCGCACCACAGGAGGTGCAGGGCATCAGCGAGAGACTGTTCATCGTTTCATGCTCCCTTCGACATATCCAACTTGAACGTAGTCCCCGTCTCGACGAAAGAAAAGGGCGAGTGCGGCACGTTCATGACACG
>CAZQYU010000654.1:0-1846 GCA_964597585.1 uncultured Thermoanaerobaculia bacterium | reverse complement strand
ACCGCGACCGGGACCGTCAAGGTCACCGTGGAGGCCGTCGCGCCGCCCGAGACGGTACGCCCCGGCGCGTTCGTGACCGTCGGCATCGAGCGCGAGCGCCACACGGCGGCAGTGCTGGTCCCGCGCGAGGCCGTGGTCCGCGAGCTGCGCGCCGCCCATGTGTTCATCGCGGGCGACGACGGGACCGCCGTCAAGCGCGCCGTGGCCCTCGGCCTCGAGGAGGGAGCCATGGTCGAGGCGGTCGACGGCGTCAGTGCCGGTGACCGTGTGATCGTCGCGGGCCAGGGTGGGCTCAAGCCGGGCGCCAAGATCAAGATCTTGTAACCGGGCGCGGCCCCCGAAGGCCGCACCGGCACCGATCTCCCCCAAGGGGGCGAAGCCCGCCCCCCTTCGGAGGCTTCATGCGCATCGTCGAGTTCTCGCTCAAGCGTCGGGTGACGGTCTGGATGTGCACCATCGCAGTGGTGCTGTTCGGGCTGGTGGCCTTCGGCCGGCTTCCGCTCAACCTGATGCCCGACCTCAGCTATCCCAGCTTGACGGTCGAGACGCAGCTCCCGGGGGCGGCGCCGGCCGAGGTCGAGACCCTCCTGACCCGACCGATCGAGGAGGTTGTCGGCATCGTCGGCGGCGTGCAGCGGCTGACCTCGGCGTCCCGCCCCGGCCTGTCCCAGGTCACACTCGAGTTCGGTTGGGGGCGGAACATGGACTTCGCCGCCCTCGACGTGCGCCAGAAGCTCGACCTGGTGCGGCTGCCGGACGGCGCGACCAAGCCCCTCCTGCTCCGTTTCGACCCGGCCAACGACCCGGTGATGCGGCTCTACCTGACCGGCGGTGAGAGCCTCTATCAGCTCCGCTACGTGGCCGAGGAGCTGGTCAAGAAGGACATCGAGCCGACCGAGGGCGTGGCCGCCATCAAGGTCCACGGCGGGTACGAGGAAGAGATCGAGGTCCGCATCGACGAGGGCCGGCTCGCCCTGCTCGGGCTCGGCATCGACCAGGTCAACGACCGCCTCCTGCGCGAGAACCTCAATCAGGCCGGCGGCAGCCTCTACGAGTCCGAAGCGCGCTACCTGGTGCGGGCCCGCAATGAGTTTCGCGACCTCGACGACATCCGCGCCACCGTCGTCCTCACCCAGGGCGGTCGCCGCGTCACCGTCGGCGACGTCGCCGAGGTGACACGGACCCACAAGCAGCGCGAGGTGATCACCCGTTACGACGGCCACGAGGCGGTCGAGCTCGCGGTCTACAAGGAGGGGGACGCGAACACGGTCCAGGTCGCGAAGTCGGTGGCCGCCCGCCTCGAGCGCACCCGCAAGGAGCTGCCCGACGGCGTCGAGATCGTCTCCGGCGCCGATCAGTCCCGCTTCATCCAGGCCTCGGTGCGAGAGGTGCTGTCCAACGCCCTCGTCGGCGGCCTGGTGGCGATCGCGGTGCTGATGCTGTTCCTCAAGGACGCCCGCTCGACTCTCGTGGTCGGGCTCGCGATCCCGATCTCGATCGTGGCGACCTTCTTCCTCATGTACCGGACGGGCACGACCCTCAATGTGATGTCGCTGGGAGGGCTCGCCCTCGGGGTCGGCATGCTGGTCGACTCGGCGATCGTCGTCCTCGAAGCGATCGTGCGCCGCCGAGAGGAGGGCCTCGACGCGGTGACCGCCGCCCGCGAAGGCGCCTCCGAGGTCGGCCAGGCGGTGGTCGCCTCGACCCTGACCACCGTGGCCGTCTTCCTCCCGGTGGTCTTCCTCGAGGGCATCGCCGCGCAGCTCTTCCGCGACATGGCGCTGACGGTCTCGTTCTCCCTGCTCGCCTCGCTGGTCGTGTCGCTGACGCTGATCCCGATGCTCAC
>CAZQYU010000653.1:0-1851 GCA_964597585.1 uncultured Thermoanaerobaculia bacterium | reverse complement strand
CCAGCCGCCCGAGGGTCTGGTCGGTCGCGTCGACCACCCACCAGTGCCGCTCGATGTCGCTCGCCTTGACTGCGTAGGTCTTCACGTTTTCAGTCCCTTGAGCCCGTGCCGACCGGCGTTCGCCCGGCCCGGAGCTCCTCCTCTTCTGCCGCCCCCGCGCCCCTGCGAGTGCGATCCGTCTTCGAATAGATGACCCGCTCGAGGGTGAGCCCTCTCGCCGGCGCCGCCCTGCCGTGCAGGGCCCGCGACCGCGCGTCGAGGAGCCCGGCCACGTCCCCCGGCGCGAGACCGCCGCGACCCGTCTCCAGGAGGATCGCCACGATGCTCCGCACCATTCGCCGCAGGAAGGCGTCTCCCGTCACCCGGATCTCGATGAGATCCCCGCGGCGGAACACGGCCACCTCCGACAGGTGACGGACCGTCCGACCGTGGTCGTCGCGCCCCAGCGCCGCGAAGTCGCGACGGCCGGGGAGCGCCGCCGCCGCTGCCCGCATGGCCGCGACGTCCGGTCGGTCTCCGATCTCGAGCGTCCGATGCCGGTCGAGCGGCCGGTGTCGGCCGCCCACCCTGATCCGGTAGCGGTAGACCCGTGCCACGGCTTCCCGCCTGGGGTCGAACCCGGGCGTTGCGGCCCGGAGCGCGCGGACCGCCAGATCATCGGGCAGGACGGCGTTCAGCCGTCGCTGCAGCTCCCGCCAGCTGAACCCCTCGCCGCGTCCGCGGCGAGCGATGCAGAAGGCGGCGACCTGGCCGGTGGCGTGCACCCCGGCATCGGTGCGCCCGGCGAGACGGATTCGCACCCGCTCGCCGGTCAGTCTGTTAAGGGCCTCCTCCAGGATCCCCTGCACCGTCCGAGCGTTCGGCTGGTACTGGGAGCCGGCGAAGGCAGTCCCGTCGTATTCGAGCACCGCCCGAGCGCATCGGCGCTGCGTGGCGGGCATTGTCCGCGTCCCGACCGGCCCGCCTAGACGAGCTCGATCAGCACGATCGGTGCGGCGTCTCCCAGCCGCGGGCCGATCTTGACGATTCTCGTAAAGCCGCTGGGCCGGTCCGCGTACTTGTCGGCCAGCTCGCCCATGAGCTTCTCGACGATCAGCGGCTCGTGCGGCAGGTCAGCCGCCAGTGCCCGGCGCGCGGCGAGGTCACCGCGCTTGGCAGTGGTGATGAAGCCGTCCACGACGCCGCGGACCTCCTTGGCCTTGGCCTCGGTGGTCTTGACCTTCTCGTAGCGCAGGATCGCCACCGCCAGGTTGGCGAGCATGTGCCGGCGATGAGGGCCGGAGCGGCCCAGGCGCCGACCGGCGATCTGGTGCGGCATCTACGCCTCCCGGTCCAGCTCGGCGGCAACCGCCTCGTCGAGCTCCGCGGAGCCGGGAAGATCGGACTCGTCGACGGACCCTGCCTCCGGCACGATGAATCCGCGCAGCGCGAGGCGCTCCTTGAGCTCGTCCAGGCTCTTCTTGCCGAAGTTCCGCATGCGGAGGAATTCGTCGTCGGAGAGGGCCAGCACCTGGCCGACCTTGGTGATGTTGTTGCGCTTCAGGCTGTTGTAGGCCCGCATCGGCAGATCCAGGTCCTCGATGGGCGTGTCAAGCAGGTTGGCGGCCACCGGCGTGCTCAGCTCGTCCTCGCCCTCGGCGGGACGGCGGCCGATGTCGGCGAACCGGCTGAACTCGCGGACGAGGATCTCGGCGGCCTGCGAGAGCGCCGCCTGCGGGGTGGCGGTCCCATCGGTCTCGATCTCGAGGGCCAGCTTGTCGTAGTTCGTCATCTGGCCGACCCGTGTGTTCTCCACGGCGAAGTTCACCCGGCGCACCGGCGAGAAGATGGCGTCCACCGGGATCACCCCGA
>CAZQYU010000652.1:0-1867 GCA_964597585.1 uncultured Thermoanaerobaculia bacterium | reverse complement strand
TCGTTGGAGGGGGCATCGCCGGGATCACGGCCGCGCTGGAGGCTGCAGAGGCCGGCGCCGAGGTCATCCTGGTCGAACGCGATCCGTCGCTTGGCGGGCGGGTGATGCGCGTCTTCAACTACTTCCCGAAGATGTGCCCTCCGTCGTGTGGGATGGAGATCAACCTGCGTCGGCTCGAGCGCAACCCGCGGGTGACCGTCATGACGTCCTCCCAGGTCAGCTCCGCCGAGCGGACCGGCGACACCTGGAAGGTGACGGTGACCACCGACCCGGCGTGGGTGAACGCCCGCTGTACCGCCTGCGGTGACTGCGAAAAGGCTTGCACGACCGAGGTCGACGACCCGTTCAACCTGGGCATGGCCAAGGTCAAGGCGATCCGTCTCCCGCACATGAACGCCTGGCCGCGGCGCTTCGTCTTCGACCGTGCGGCGGTGCCCGACTCTGAGGCGAAGGCGATCGCCGAAGCGTGCAGCTACGGCGCCATCGACCTCGACGCGAAGCCGACCACCCAGATCCTCGAGGTCGGTGCCGTGGTGCTCGCGACAGGTTGGAAGCCCTACCCGCTCGACAGGCTCGAGGAGCTCGGCGGCATGCTGCCCGACGTGGTCGCGAATGTCGAGATGGAACGTCTCGCATCGCCGAACGGGCCGACCGGCGGCAAGATCCTGCGGCCCTCCGACGGCCAGCCGCCCAAGCGAGTTGCATTCGTACAGTGCGCCGGCTCGCGCGACGTCAACCATCTCAACTACTGCTCAGGTGTCTGCTGCCTGGCAAGCCTGAAGCAGGCGCTCTACGTCAAGGAGCAGCTGCCCGAGGCCGAGGTGGCAATGTACTACATCGACCGGCGCGCACCGGGCCGCAACGAAGACGTGCTGCTCAAGGTCGCCGCGATGGAAGGCGTCCAGCTCATCAAGGGTAAGGTCGGCAAGGTCGAGGCGCGCAACGGCAGCCTCTCCCTTCGGCTGGAGGATGTCGAGTCGGGCCGGTTGCTCGAGGCCGAGGCCGATCTCGTGGTTCTCGCCACTGGAATGGTCCCGAGCACGGCGGACGACGACCTGTCGCTCATCACCCGCCGAGACGACGACGGCTTCGCGCTCGACGATCCAGGGTCGGCGGTCATCGTGGCCGGTGTCGCCCACCGGCCGGAGGACGTCGCAGCATCGGTGAGGGATGCCACCGGAGCGGCCGCCCGGGCCCTGGTGGCGGCGGCAAGGAGGGCGTGATGGACAAGCTCGGCGTATTCCTGTGCAGCGGGTGTGGCATCGGCGACGCCCTTGATCTCGAGGCCGTCGCCTCTGCGGCCGGAGAGCACGGCGCGAAGTTCTCCCTGAGCCACGCGTGCCTGTGCGGTGAGGAAGGGCTCGCAGAAGTTCGGCAGGCGGTGGCCGACAACGGTCTCAACGGTCTGCTGATCTGTGCCTGCTCCGAGCGCGCGAAGACCGCGGAGTTCGCCACCCTCGGTGCCGACGACCGGTCGACCTACCGAGTCAGCCTGCGCGAGCACGTGACCTGGTCACACCCCGCCGGCGACGAGGACACCCAGGCACTGGCCGAGGACCTCGCCCGCATGGGAGCCGCGCGCCTCAAGGGCTGCAAGCCGATCACGCCACTGGCCGAAGAGATCGACGACACCGTCCTCGTCGTTGGCGGCGGTCGGGCAGGTCTCGAAGCGGCCCGGGTCGCCTCGGGTCTCGGTCACCCGGTCGTACTGGTCGAGAAGACCGCGCACCTCGGCGGCCGCCTGGCCGAACAGCGCTCGATCGTGCCCGAGGAGCCCCCTTACGACCGGCCCCAGGCCAACCCGATCCCCGGGCTGGTGCGCGAGGTCGAGGCCGACGGGAACGTCAAGGTCCTGACCGGAACCACG
>CAZQYU010000651.1:0-1871 GCA_964597585.1 uncultured Thermoanaerobaculia bacterium | reverse complement strand
GCGCCCCAAGATCGAACGAAACCAAACATGCAGTAGACAGCCCTCGCAAGAGGGACCGTCGAAATCCCATCGGGGAGCACGCTCCCCTACGGGGTATGCGTCTCCCCCTTTTGCATCGGGAGGTGCATACCATGACTGAAGTGTTTCACATGAGCTGCTGCCTGATCTTCCTCGGGGAGGTGAAGGGCCGCGCCGCCGCTGCCGAGGTCCTCGAGACCGCTGGCCGATACCTTCGGGTGCGCGTGCGCGCTCTCGGCGACACCGGCTGGATGACGCGCCATTTCGGGCAAGCCCTGCTTGGCCCGGAGGGCGCGCTCACCTGGCTGGAAGGGAGGTTGTAACCATGGAAACCGAGGACATCATCGAGGCCCCGCTCGCCGAGGGCGCGGTCGCCTTCATGCTCCGCTGCCACGCGGGCAGCGAGCTCTGGGAGGTCCCGGAGCGGGCCGTCCTGACCCTCACGCCGCAACGCGCCCGGTCTCTCCTGCGACTCTGCGAGACCGTCCGGGAGCTCGGCGTCTACAAGATCGCCGACTTCGACTACAGCCCCGGCTTCTGTGCCTGGGGCGAGGGCGACAGCGGTGAGGAAACAGTCGGGGAGCCCGTGCGCACCGAGATCGATCAGGTCTCCTGCTATGCGGACGGGGTCCGTTGGAGTGCCGCCGTGCGGCACACCTGCATGACCTTCTCGACGGAGGAGATCCCGCTCTCCCGGCTGCTGGAGATCGCCGAGCAGGGACGCGAGGACCGATCGCCGATTTCTTAACACCTGACCACCACGTCGGCATCCCACCGATACCCGCGGGGACACCGCTCCCTGGCTTGGGGTCCTGTGTCCCCGCTTTCCGGAAGCGCACGATGAACGAGACCAACAACCACTGCCCAGCCGGGGGTCGTTTCCAGAAGGGAAATGACGGTTGCCCGGCGGGCCGACCAAGTTTTTCCGTTTCACGATTTGCCCGGCAGCGCTGGGCCATGAGGTGACCTATGACAAGAGTAAGAATCGAGAGCGAAAGCCATGATCTGATCGCCGGCTTTGTGGCCGGGGTCGAATGGGTCAACGACTCGGCCGTTGCCGTCGTCGACCTGGACTACAGGGGCCGGACGGCCTTCGTGGTCCTGGAGGACCGGGACGCGTCCGCTGCGGACGAGGTACGGCGCCTGACGTCAGACGGCATCGCGGAGAAGGAGTAGCGCGATGAAGAAGAGCATTATCGAAGCACGCGATGTACGCCAGTTCGCCGTCGGGCGCTGGCTGGACGTTCTCGGGACGCTCGCCCCGGCGCTGACACAGACCTTGCACCGTCCCGGACGGCACGTAGCCTGTCCGGTCCACGGCGGCACGGACGGTTTCCGGTTGTTTCGCGATGTGGATCAAACCGGCGGAGGCGTCTGCAACACCTGCGGGACCTTCCACGACGGTTTCGCCCTGCTGATGTGGGTGAACCGGTGGACTTTCCCGGAGGCTTTGAGCGCCGTCGCCCATGAGCTGGGAACAACGGATGTGAGGACCCCGGAGTCCCGACGGATGGACACCCCGCGTCCGCGCTCGAAGGAGCGGGACAGGGATTCGGTGATCGAGGCCCTCAACCGGGTCTGGCAACAGTCCCTCGATCCGGGGGATCGTCGCGCCGCTCCACTGCGGGCCTATCTGAGCCGCAGAGGACTATCCGGCGCCGAGTTGGACAATAAGGTCGTCCGCTTCCATCCGGCGCTAGGATACTGGATCAAGAACGATCACAACGAAATCGAGCTGGCCGGTCGGTATCCGGCCATGGTGGCCCTGGTAACGGATGCCGATGGGGCTCCGGTGACGGTGCACAGGACGTATCTCACGCCGGACGGGCGCAAGGCACCGGTTCCGGCCCCGA
>CAZQYU010000650.1:0-1873 GCA_964597585.1 uncultured Thermoanaerobaculia bacterium | reverse complement strand
CGAAGTACTACCAGGACATTCATCCCGATGACACGTACTGGTGCTTCGCCGACATCGGCTGGATCACCGGTCACTCGTACATCGTCTACGGTCCTCTTGCGCTCGGGACGACGAGCGTCATGTACGAGGGCGTGCCGACCTATCCGGATCCGGGACGACCCTGGCGGATCGCCGAGAAGCTCGGTGTCGACATCTTCCACACCGCGCCCACGACCATCCGGATGCTGCGCAAGCTCGGCCCGGACGAGCCGGCCAAGTACAACTACCACTTCAAGACGATGACGACGGTCGGCGAGCCGATCGAGCCCGACGTTTGGCGGTGGTACTTCAACGTCGTCGGCAAGGGTGAGGCTGCGATCACCGATACCTGGTGGATGACCGAGACGGGTGGCTTCCTCGGGTCGACCCTGCCCGGGCTCGAGAAGATGAAGCCGGGGAGCTGCGGTCCTGCGGTGCTGGGCGTCTATCTGGCGCTCTACGACGAGAATCGCGAGGAGGTGGCGAAGGGCTCCGGCAAGGCGGGCAACATCTGCGTCCGCAACCCGTGGCCGGGCCGCATGCTCACCATCTGGGGGCAGGACGAGCGATTCGTCGACACCTACTACCGGAGATACAACCGGGACCCGAAGAGCGCCGACTGGCATGACTGGCCGTTCCTGTGCGGCGATGGCGCCGTCCAGGCCGCGGACGGCTACTACCGGATCCTCGGCCGGATCGACGACGTCATCAATGTCGCCGGTCACCGGCTGGGGACGAAGGAGCTGGAGTCGGCAGCGATCGAGGTCGACGAGGTGGCTGAAGCCGCAGCGGTTCCGGTGATCGACGAGATCCGCGGCCGGGCGGTGGAGATGTACGTCTCCCTGAGGCCCGGGGTCACGGCCGACGGCATCGCGCAGAAGGTCTCGCTGCAGATCGAGAAGACCATCGGCAAGATCGCACGTCCCAAGAACGTCTGGATCGTGTCGGACATGCCGAAGACACGCTCGGGCAAGATCATGCGCCGCGTGATTGCCAGCATCTCGAACTTCGCCGACGTCGGCGACATCACGACCCTGGCGAACCCCGACATCGTGGATGACATCCGCCATCACGTGCAGTCGGAGAAGGTCTCCCATGGGGAGACGCCCCGAGAGCTGTCCGAGCAGGAGCGCGAAGAGATCGAGGCGTTCGGGCAAGTCGAGTAAGGGCCCTTGTCCAGCGCCTCGGCCTGGGCCGGGGTTTCGGACACCTTGTCGAGGGACGACGAGGGAAACCGCAATCGAAAGGAGATGACCATGTCCCAAGCGCAGGCGATCCCGGGAGCCGGCGTGGCGTCGGCTGGGCAGGAAGAGGCTCAGGCCGCGGCCAAGGCGGCGCCACGCGCAGATCCGGCGCCGCTCGGCCTGGCCGGCTTCGCCCTGACGACGCTGCTCCTGTCGGTGGTCAACGCCGGCTGGGTGAAAGACAGCTCGCTGGCACTGGTCATCGGGTGTGCCCTGGCCTATGGCGGGCTCGGGCAGATCATCGCCGGCCTGTGGGAGTTCCGGAACGGGAACACCTTCGGCGCCACCGCGTTCAGCAGCTACGGCGGCTTCTGGTTGAGCTTTGCCGTCTTCGTCATCGTCTTCGCCGGGAAGGACGCCGGTCCCGAGGTGGGCTGGTACCTGCTGGCGTGGGGGTTCTTCACTTTCTACATGTGGATCGCGACCCTCAAGCATGCCTGGCCGGTGATGGTCACCTTCCTGCTGCTGTGGATCACTTTCGCTCTTCTGGCGATCGGCGCCTTCAGCGGCGCAGGCGAGGGCACGGGACTGACACAGATCGGCGGGTACGTCGGGATCCTGACCGCGATCGCGGCCTGGTACGCGTCAGCCCAGAACGTCATCAACGAGGC
>CAZQYU010000649.1:0-1874 GCA_964597585.1 uncultured Thermoanaerobaculia bacterium | reverse complement strand
GCCGCGCAGGCCGCCGCCGCCGTCAAGGAGGCGCGCGATGCCCTGTCCAAGACCACCATTTACGCCCCGATCGCGGGCACCGTCAGCAGGCTGAACAAGGAGGTCGGCGAGATCGCGCTCGGGTCCCAGTTCCAGGAGGACGTCATCATGGAGCTGTCCAACCTGGCGGGGATGGAGGCCCTGGTCGACGTCGACGAGAACGACATCGTGCTGGTCTCGCTCTCGGACGCGTCCGAAATCGAGGTCGACGCCCTGCCCGACCTCGTGCTCCACGGCGAGGTGACCGAGATCGCGTCGAGCGCGAAGATCTCGAGCCAAGGAACAGCGGACCAGAAGACCGAGTTCGAGGTCAAGATCGGCATCACCGAGCCGACGCCGAGCCTGCGGCCCGGCATGACCGCCTCGGGGGACATCGTCACAGAGGTCCACGACGGCGCGCTCAGCGTGCCCATCCAGGCGGTGGCCGTGCGGACGCCGGCCCAGCTCGGGGTCGATGACGGCGAGGACGGCTCCACCTTCTCGCCCGACCGAGACGGCTTCGTCCAGGTGGTCTGGGTGGTGGTGGACGGCGTCGCCGAAGCCCGCCAAGTCACCACCGGGATCCAGGGCGAGAACCACATCGAGATCCTCAGCGGTCTTGAGGAGGGGGAGCAGGTCGTGGTCGGCAGCTACCGCGCCATCAGCCGCGATCTCACCCACAAGGCGCGGGTCACGGTCGGACCTGCCGAGGCCCGTCGGGGGTGAAGCCATGGGAGTCGAACTCACCGGGGCGCGCAAGACCTACGCGATGAATGGTGTTGGCGTCGAGGCGTTGCGTGGCGTCAGCTTCGCGGTTGCCGACAACGAGTACGTCGCCATCATGGGTCCCTCGGGATCGGGTAAGTCGACCCTGATGAACATCGTCGGCTGCCTCGACACGCTGACCGATGGGCGCTACCTCCTCGACGGCCATGACGTTGGCGACCTCGACGAGGACACCCTCGCTGAGATCCGCAACAGCAAGATCGGCTTTGTCTTCCAGACCTTCAACCTCCTTCCGCGGGCGGACGTGTACCACAACGTCGAGCTGCCCTTGATCTACCGTGGGCTGCCTCCGGCCAACCGCCGGGAGCTGGTCGAGAGGGCGATCGAAGCCGTCGGCCTCGCAGACCGCGCGCGCCATCGCCCCGCCGAGCTTTCCGGCGGTCAGCGCCAACGTGCAGCTGTCGCCCGGGCTCTTGTCACCCGTCCCTCGATCATCCTCGCCGACGAACCCACCGGAAACCTCGACACGGCAACCGGCGCGGAGATCATGCGGCTGTTCGACGACCTCCATCGCGCGGGAAACACAATCATCCTGGTCACCCACGAGGCCGACATCGCAGACCACGCCCATCGGGTCATCCGGCTGCGCGACGGGCTCGTCGAGAGCGACACCCGCTCGGAGGCGGCCGCGTGAGGGGCGTACACGCCACCGCCGAGGCGCTGCGGATCGCCCTCGCCGCACTTCGTGCCAACCCGGCCCGCGGCATCCTGACGACTCTCGGCATCGTGATCGGGATCCTCGCGGTGGTAACGACCATGACCGCGGCCAACGGGCTCGCGAACAACTTCCGCGAGAGCGTGTCCGCCCTCGGATCGGATGTCCTTTACGTGTCGCGAACACCGTGGATCATCACCGGCAACTTCTTCGAGTTCCGCAATCGACCCGGGGTCACCCTCAAGGAGGGGCAAGCTCTCGCAGCTCGACTGACCCGCGCTGTCGTGGTCAACCCCACCGACGACACTCAGCGCAGCGTGAAGTTCCGCTCGAACACGGCAACCAACGTCCGCATCATCGGGACCACCGAGAAGCAGCTTCAGGTCTCCAGTGCCGTACCTGACGTCGGGCGGTT
>CAZQYU010000648.1:0-1875 GCA_964597585.1 uncultured Thermoanaerobaculia bacterium | reverse complement strand
CGGTCGATGCGATCCTCCGCCGCGTTCGCGTCCCGGGATGCTCGATCGCCCTCGTCGATCGAGATGATCACGCCACGCTCGAGACCCGTGTCGCCGCACCTCGGGCACACCGCCTCGCGGCCATCCGAGATCATCATCAGACGGTGCTCTGGGTCCGGGGCCGGCTCCTCTTCGGCGCCGCATTCGCCATCTTCCGCCTCACCCCGTCGCGGTTCGGACGACCGGCGCCGTCACCCGCCCCGGGCCACCTTCTCCAGCCAGCGATCAAGTGTCCCGCGGTGCAGCGACCACGCGGACAGCGCAGACCGTGCCCAGGCCGAGACCGCGGCCCTGTGCGCCTCGACTTCGACGCACGGCACGACCTCCGCGACGGTGACCGAACCGCGCGAGGCCGGCGGCTCCAGCCAGACGAACGTCGCCTTGTGCTCACTGAGCGCGAGCATCGCGTCGTTCGCACGCTCGGGACGGAGCCCCCGCTCGAGCTGAAGGTGCAGCCGGAGCAGGTGGAGCGTCACCGATTGGATGCTCTGCCGCGAGGGCTTCCCCGGGTGCTGGACCGCGTAGGCGTCGACCGAAAGGCGATGGACATCGAACAGCCCCGGGTTCGAGTACTCCCGCGCGAGCACCTCGCAGAACGCCGCCCAGCAGCCAGGCGAGGACTCCATGTAGGCGTGGGTCGGACCTTCCATGTCGTCAAAGATCGCTCCGCAGCCGGGACACGCAGACGAGATCGTCATCCCATGGGCTCCTTGTCGCCCCGCAGCATACGGCAGACTGCCCCTGTGGCAGATCCGCAGGCCAGGCAGGTCATGCCGGAACGCACCTCGGTCGAGATCCCGGCCGGCGAGAGCTGGCGCCCGAGCGGTCTCAGGTCACGTTGAGCTGCCACGACGATGGGAAGGTGTTCACCGTGAAGCCCCGGGCAGGGTCGATTCCTGCGAGGGCTCGGACACGATGAACGTGCACCGCAGGAAGAAGAGATAGCGGAAGACCCGGCGGACCCTCCTGAACGGCCGGGCGTGCCGGCGGACCACGACGGTGCCGGTGATCTCGTCTGCAAGTGTCTGCTTCGTCGAGCTCTGCGTAGTGTAGAGCAGGTTGACGAGCGGGTCGACAGCACCGGCGACGGCGAGGCGAACCACCATCTGCCACAGCGAAGGGATGTCGGAGCAGGTGTTTACCACTCGGCAGTCGGCCAACCGATAACCGAGTGTGGCGAGGTGAGACCGCTTGAGCACGGTGAGGTAGCAGACAACTGCAACAGGTCCGAGGACACCCGTGGCAAGCCGGACGAGCGGAGGCGCACCGAGGCTCGCGAGGAGCATCGTCCCTCGAACTGAAACAGCGGCCAAACCCAGGGCGCTGACGAGGACATCGACCACCATGGCCGACGTCCGCCGCAGGAAGCCCGGGTAGTCCCACGAGTAGTAGACGTCGATCTCGTACGCGCCATAGCTCCCGCAAACCGGGACTGTTCCCGCCGCCCGGTGACGGCGGAGGCCGATCCCCGTCCACGGCCCCGCGTCGCGCCCGTCTCCGGCTCGCAACCGTCGCTCCGGTGTCTCCTGCACGTCGCGCCCGTCTCCTGGCTCCCGGCCTGCCACCACGCGTCCTCCGGGTGCTCCTCCCGCGTTGCTCACCCTCGAACCGGCTCCGACGCCCGCCATCGACTCGAGTCTACCGATCGTCTCACGCTCAGCCTCCGTGTCCCAAAGGGCGACGTCGCGTGTACACTGCGGCCGCCCATGGCGGACACGGAGACCACCCCGGACATCCCGATCGGCGCAGGCGAGAGTTGGGAGTTTGCCGGCTGGGGAACCGCCGCCCGGATCGACAACCTCGACACCTCGAACGTGTCGGTGTCGCACCTCGACC
>CAZQYU010000647.1:0-1879 GCA_964597585.1 uncultured Thermoanaerobaculia bacterium | reverse complement strand
TCGATCACGATGGCGTCGGCCGCCTGCAGGGTCGCGACTCGATCGGGCGAGACCGCACCGAGGATCCGCACCGCCAGGCCCGGCCCCGGGAACGGGTGGCGCCAGACGAAGTCGCGCCCGAGCCCGAGCTCTTCGCCGAGCCGGCGCACCTCGTCCTTGAACAGGTCGCGCAGCGGCTCCACCAGCTCGAGCCCGAGCCGCTCGGGCAGCCCGCCGACGTTGTGGTGGGTCTTGATCACGGCCGCGGTGCCGCGGACGCCCGAAGACTCAATCACGTCCGGGTACAGGGTGCCTTGTGCGAGGAATCGAGCGTCCGGGAAGCGCTTCGCCTCGGCCTCGAACACCTCCACGAACTCGCGGCCGATGATCTTGCGCTTGGACTCGGGGTCGGCGACGCCCGCGAGGGCGGTGAAGAATCGCTCGGACGCGTCGACCAGATCCAGAGTCAAACCGTAGCCCGCAAAGCGCTCGCTGACCTCGCGCCCTTCGTCGCGGCGCAGGAGGCCGGTGTCCACGAAGATCGGGACCAGACGCCTGCCCACCGCTTCGCGCAGCAGCACGGCGGTCACGGTCGAGTCCACGCCTCCGGAGACCCCGCAGATCACGCGTTGATCTCCGATCTGCTCCCGCAGGTTGGCGACGGCCTCGCGCCGGATCGCCGACGACCGCCAGTCCCGCGCGGCTCCGATCAGCTCGACGAAGTGCTCGAGCATGGTCGCTCCGTGAGGCGTGTGCCGGACCTCGGGATGGAACTGGAGACCGACGAAGCGGCGCGTCGGGTCGGCCATCGCCGCGACCGCGGTCGACCCAGTCCGCGCAAGCACCCGAAAGCCCGGTGGAACCTGCTCCACCTGGTCGCCGTGGCTCATCCACACCGCTTGGCTGCTCGGCGTGCCGGTCAGGAGAATCGAGCCGTCAACCACCTCGAGCTCGGCGAGCCCGTACTCGCGGCGATCCGAGCCGCGGACCGTCCCACCGAGGTACTGGGCCATCAGTTGGAGGCCGTAGCAGATGCCCAGCACGGGCACGCCGAGGCGAAAGATCTCAGGGTCACACTGCAGCGCGCCCTCCTCGAACACGCTCGCCGGTCCGCCCGAGAGCACCACCGCGACCGGACCGATCTCGCGGATCGCAGACACCGGCAGGTCGCCGCGCTCGATGGTTGTTCGCACACCCAGTTCGCGAAGCCGTCGGGCAATGAGCTGTGTGTACTGGGAGCCGTAGTCGAGGATCAGGATCGTCTCGTGCTGCTGCATGCCGGGATCTTACCCCCGCCCATCGCAAGTTGAACCACCACGACACCAAGGCATCGGGACAGAAAGCCGTCGCAAGCTCTTCGCACGGTCAGGGCGATCGCAATCAGTGTCGTTCGCCGCCAGCTTGAGAGCGGGCCCACAGGTGTGCGCGGATCGTTCGGAGCGTGATCCGGACGTCGAAGTGCTGAAACGTACCTCGGTATCACTCAGACTCCGGGTCAGTTCCTCCGTCTTGGTGTCTTGGTGTCTTGGTGGTTTCTGTCCCCGGGGGCTCGGAATGGGGTATCCTCCGCTGGCCGCTGGTGCAGCGGGGCGCGGGATCGCGGGGGCCGTTGACGCCCCCGCGGGGCGTCGCTAGGATGCCGTTTGTGAAAATGGCCACATGGGAGGGGGAGGCATGGCCACGCAGTTCCTACCGGTCCTGATCACCTTCGCCGTCGCGGTCGTGATCGCGGTCGCCATGCTCGGCCTCGCCGTCCTCGTCG
This sequence comes from uncultured Thermoanaerobaculia bacterium, assembly GCA_964597585.1. Lineage (GTDB taxonomy): Bacteria > Acidobacteriota > Thermoanaerobaculia > Thermoanaerobaculales > Sulfomarinibacteraceae > CAVSIS01. Next base: position 138 of record CAZQYU010000647.1, on the reverse strand, counting down.
GCCAGAGGCAGCGCGATGGTGCGGCCATGAAGGGCGAGGCCTACGAGAGCGGCGTCCCCCTTCTCGACAGGGCTCAGAAGCGAATCTCGGTCAAGTTCTACCTGGTTGCGCTCATCTTCGTGGTGCTCGACGTCGAGG
>CAZQYU010000646.1:0-1884 GCA_964597585.1 uncultured Thermoanaerobaculia bacterium | reverse complement strand
CCTCCTGGTCATCGGCGCCGATGTCGGGATCCAGCACCTCGAACGCCAGATGTAGCGCAGCGAGGTCTACTGGGTCTCGGAGCGTGTCGTCGAGCGCCTCAGAGCGAGCCCACTCCTGGAGCCCCGCGGACCCCGACCACCCCTCTGGCAGGTCTTCCTGCCGCTCGAGGCGGCCGAACAACGCGTCGTCCTGGTTGGTGGGGAACCGGAACGCGGCCGCCTTGCCGTCGGGGCCGAGCTCTTCAAACGGCGTCCCACGACCCGAGCGTCCTGAGGCGGCGGCTGGTCAACTCCAGTGGCTCGTCAGACCTCAGAGAGCGCACTGATCGTGACGTAGTACCCGTCCGGATCTCGGAGCGAGAACTCCATGGTTCCTGAGTTCGGGTTCATGTGGGGCTCCTCTTCGAGCCGAGCGACGAGAGCGCGTGCCCGTCGCAGCGCCACGTCGAAGTCGTCGACACGGAAGAAGAGGAGGAGGCCGTTGCCGGGCTGCGCCTGATCGGGGCTCATCAAGGAGGGGTGCTCGTGGGCACCCCACTCGTGAAGGCAGAGCAAGACCGTTCCATCCGAGTCGAGGATTCGACCGAAGTACTCATGGGCGGGAGCCGTCTCCGGCAGGCCGAGCAGCGACTGGTACCACGTGCAGCTCGCGGACACATCACCAACGCCAAGAATCGTCCACGTTCGCTTCATTTGGGTAGCCTCCTCTCCGTGCCACGTCAGACGAATCCGACGAATTCACGATCCGCCGCCCTCGGCTTGGGCTGCCTGGGCGCCGAACGTCCCATGACGTGTCAGGCACCTTTGTCTTTCGAGGCATCGTAGACCACGCGGCCATCGCAGACAGTCAATCGAACCTCGACCGGAGCAGGGGGCTCGGCGGCAAGCTCCCGCACGTCCCCGGACAGGACGACGAGGTCGGCCAGCATCCCCGGTTGGATCTTCCCCTTCCGCGCCGACGAGTACTCCGTCCACGCAGCCGCAGTGGTATAGGCACCGAGCGCCTGCTCGAGCGTGACGTGCTGATCGGCACCGCTCTCCGTCCACGGGCGCCGCCTGACGGCATGACGCACGCCCTCGAGGACGTCGCAGGAGACGATGGGCCAGTCGCTGCCGAACACGAGGACCGCGCCGTTGCTGAGGAGCCCCTTCCAGGCGAACGCCGAGCTCCACTCGTCGTGCGGCACCAGTTCGTGCCACAGCGTCACTGGAGGGCGCTCGTGCAACGGTTGCATGGAGGCCACGAGTTGCTCCGTCCCGAAGCGCGGGATGTCCTCCGGATGGCACATCTCGATGTGCTCGACGCGGTGAGGAATCCGGTGGCCTCGCGCCTGATCGACGCGGGCGTTGCTGCGGCGCGCTCGAGCGATGGCATCGAGCATCGACCTGACCGAACCGTCCCCGACACAGTGGGCGGCGACCTGCATCCCCAACCCGTCGGCGAGCGCGACCAGGGAGTCCAGCTCTTCCTGGCTGAACTCCGGTACGCCTTGGGGTGGGGCTTCGTCAAGCCGGTAGGCCGTCTTTTTCTCGACGACGCCATCCATGAAGATCTTGATGGTGTCGCAGCGTACCTTGCAGTCCACATCCACGAACCTAGGCATCTGCTCCCTTCGATGGGGGTTCTCCCGCTGGAGATGGGGATGCACGAAGGTTTCCCGGACGGTATCCCGAACCTGCTTCGACCAAGCGTGGATTTCGTCGATGATCGGATACCTCCGGCGATGTGCTTCGTCCTGCGCCAGCTGTGCGATGGGCGCATGTCGCGCCTCACCCGCCTGGTCGAGCAATCCGACGAGCTCCTCGTGCAGCTCGGCGGCACCGAGCTCGCGCCGGCGCGCCTTCATCAGGGCATCGCGCACGCGCGCCGCACGGAGGACGTCC
>CAZQYU010000645.1:0-1892 GCA_964597585.1 uncultured Thermoanaerobaculia bacterium | reverse complement strand
GCGCGCCAGCTCCCAGTCGAGGTCCTGGCGGCGCGGAAAGCCGTTGATCTCGACCGCCACTCCCTTCTCGGCGCAGGCTGTGAAAATCGTCTCCCAGCGCGCCTTGAGCCCCGGGCGGTGGTGGAAGTGGCGGCCCCTCGGGTGCGCCAGGGCGTGCACACCCGGGGTCGCGACTGCGCGCAGCAGGCGCTCGGTCTGGTCGCGCTCGGGGTCGAAGCGGCGGTGCACGGCGGCAATGATGCAATCGACGTCGAGACGCTCGCCGCGCGGGACGTCGAGAGTTCCGTCCTCGAGGATCTCGACCTCGAGCCCCTGATAGAGGCGCAGCGACTCGCCGTGGGCGTGGTTCCAGCGCTCGACCGCCCTGCGTTGCAAGCGCACGCCTTCCGAGTCGAGGCCGGAGGCGACCTCGAGCCCGCGGGAGTGATCGGTCACCATCGCCCAGGTCGCTCCTGAGCGTTGGGCCGCCCTGGCCATGGTCTCGAGGGCCGCCTTCCCGTCCGAAGCGGTGGTGTGCCAGTGGAAGGCGCCGCGCAGCCGGCGCGGGTGGAGGTCCGGGTTTCCCGAGGTGAGCGTCTGCGCGACATCGGCCCGGGAGAGGTAGCGCTCGCGGCTCGAGCGTCGTCGCGGCGTTCCCCCGGAGGAGAGACGCTGCACCGCCGCGTCGAGGGCGCCGCGGCCGCGGCACTCGGCGAGCTGGGAGACGATGGGGCGCAGCCACGCGGGCGCGCTGTCCTCAACCATGCGGCGGGCCGCGACCGGGGCGTCGAAGGCGGCGTACCCGGCCTTCAGGAAGGCCAACCGGCGTTCGCCCGGAGGCTCCGTCTCCGCGAGCGCGAACAGCGCCTCAGCCAGGTCACCGTTGGCCGGCGGGTGTCGCCAGGCCGTCGTTCTCGCGTCCACCGTCGACCTCCTCCCCGATGGAGAACTCCCAGGCGCAGGCCATCCCTTCCGGGCTGTCCGGCGGACAGCGCAGACAGCGGGTCCGGATCCTGGGGTCGACGGTCGCGGCAAAGGTCGTGAACTCGACCTCGCCGACCGGCCGGCAGGGGAAGTCGGGCAGGCCCTTGCGCCGCCGCGCCTCCTGCACCCGGCAGCGGTCCATGACGAAGGTCAGCGTCCGGCCGTCGTCGGACCATTCGGCGTGCTGGAGGTTCACCAGCGAGTACATCCGCAGGGCGAGTGCTCGCTCCAGCGCCTCGAGGCCGCCCCCTTCCGGCAGGCCGAAGTCACGCCGGATGCGGGCGGCCTCGGCGGCGGCGAAGCGCCGCCACGACTCGCGGTCGAGCTCGATCGCGGTGGCGAGGTCGAAGCGGTCTTCTGCGGCCAGAAACCAGCACCCGTCGTGGGCGAGCCACGACTTGGCAAAGCTCTCGAGGGCCCGGTAGAGCTCGTCGCGCGTCATCTCGGAGTAGGCGTTCATGGCGGGAGCGTACCAGAGCCGAAGAGGCTAGGGGGAGCGATCTGGAAAGATGTGGTGAGCGGCCCTGGTGCTCCCGTCCTTTGGCCGCGAGCAGCGGTCGCGTCGAAGGGGGACGACGACCGGAGGCCGCCCGCCGTCCCCCTCCGCCTCGCCCGCCGACCCGCTGTGCGGGTCGTCAGGGCCTCGGGAACGACAGTGCCGGTTCGAGGTTCGTCCCCATTCAGTCCCGCCCACCACCCCCCCACCAACCCGCCCTCGGAGAACCAGCAGCCAGGAACGCCTTCGGCGTTCCCTCGTCTGCAGCTTCTCCGAGGGGTGGAGGAAGAAAGGGCCAATTCCTAGACGTCGAAACCATGGCGTGCCCTGATCCCGACGGGATCAGTCAGAGCCCATCCTGATCTCCGTCACCCCTCAGAAACCCGGGCTGGCGGAGCGCGCGAGCGCTCCCCGGTCCGGGTTTCCGAGGGCG
>CAZQYU010000644.1:0-1892 GCA_964597585.1 uncultured Thermoanaerobaculia bacterium | reverse complement strand
CCCGGTGTCTTTCCATCACACGGGAGCAGACGAAAGGTGCCCGTCACGTACTTCCGACCTTGTCGCCGATTGGGGTTTCTGGGCCGAGGCTCTTGAAGGTGCCGGACACCTTTCAAGGCATGTGCGTGCCGGGGGTTCCTGGCTCAGCAGGAACCTCCGGCGCGCACATGCCTCAGATCACGACACCGAAGGGCCTGCGCAGGATCAGCGCAAAGATCACCGACAGCGCGAAGAACCACACCAGCCAGTGCAGGCCCCAGCCGAACGGACCGAAACCGGCCTCGGGGTAGACCACCCGCACGGCGGTGAACGGCGCGGTCGCGGCGAGAGGGGCCTCGGCCGGCCACAGCAGCTCGTCGAGCAGCCGCGGCGGTGGGCGCCGCGGCGACCTTCGCAGCGGACCGTCGGCCACGACCAGGCTCTTGGTGACAGTCTCGTCGCCGAGGCGCAGACGGAGCGCATACCGGCCCGGCCGCTCCCCCACCACCCGCCAGCTCACCTCGCCCAGCGCCGGCGCCCACACGGCACGGCTCTCGACCCTCACGCCGTCAGGCGCCTCGAGCGTCACATTCGGGCGGACGCCGCCGGTCGGCACCCGGTCGGCTGCGAGGACCGCCGCCACCACCGTCGACTGGCCCGGCGCGAGGCCGGTGTAGCCGTAGCGGAACTCCAGCTGGGCGACCAGCAGGACCAGCGGCACCAGTAACCAGGCCATCGGGACCAGCGACAGCCTGAGGTAGGTCAGGTTGTGGCGCAGGACCTCGGCCTGAGCGCGCAGGACTGCCGCGAGATCGTCCGAGAAGAGGCGCAGCTCGAACAGGCAAGCATGGATCTGGCGTTTGACCTCCGCAAGCCGAACTTGGTTCGAGGTTCGCTTGTAAACCAGCAGCATCGCGACCGCGACGAGAAGCGACCACAGCGCGATTCCGACCAGCGGCGGCGCCCAGGCGAGGAGCCGCTGCACTGCGTCGACGGTGGCGCCCAGGGCGAGGTTGATGGTCGCCATCCCTGCCGCCGGCTCAGCGGATGTACCCCAGGCCCTGCAGCCGGCGCACGATCTCCTCGTCGGAGTCGGCGTCCTCGAGCTTGGCCAGCTCTTTCTCGAGCGCGTGGGTGATGAACTCCTCCACCGAAGCGTAGCCGGCGAGCTCAGCGTAGCGCCGGACGGTGTCGACGAGCCCTTTGTCGAGCCTGACCTTGGTCGTGCTGCCGAACATCAATCCTCCCGTGCGCCTGTCAGTGGCCGGAGCCGTCCTCCCCGAGAGCCGGGAAGCCATCAACGCCGAACTCCTCCAGGATCGAGGCCGCGAGGTTTCCGAGCCGCGTCGCAGGCCGCTTGAGCGGGCGGCTGGTGAGCAGGATCCCTGGGATTGAGTCGTGATCCATGCAGTGGTCCCCGCTCCACTGGTCGTAGTTGTCCTCGAACTCCGTCGGCCGGATCTCCCCCAGCGCGGAGGCGTTCGAGCTCCGCCAGCCGCGCGCGTAGCCGACCACGATGTCGGGTCCGATCTCCCTCTCGCCGCCGTCGGAGTACCAGCGATCCCGGATGCGAACCTCGGTGATCGCGTGCCCGCCGGTCTCGGGGTCGACCACGGCGAGGAGCTTCGCCTTGAGCTCGTCAAGCAGCTCGCGTCGGTCTTCGGGTGTGACCACGCCCCAACGCTCGCGCCCTGCGAGGTTGACGTAGAGCCCATTGAGCCCGAGACCGTACGCCCGGGTCCGCGCCCAGTCGACATTGGAGTAGGCCTGGCCGGCGGCTGTCGGGTCGATCACGCCGAGGTAGCCCTGGTCGCGCAGCCAGGTATTGAGGTTGAAGGCCCGACGCCAGGAGGCGAATCCGTGGTCCGACATCACGATCAGGAGCGTTCCGGGCGGCATCCGGTCGAGGGTGA
>CAZQYU010000643.1:0-1894 GCA_964597585.1 uncultured Thermoanaerobaculia bacterium | reverse complement strand
AACTGGATCGACTCGCCCGACCCGGGCGAGTCCCCTCGGGTGACCGCGCCCCTCTTCGCACCGGCGTGGGCGAGCCTCCTTCAGACGCCTCACCTTTGGGAGTGGGAGGTCTACCTGAACGGAAACGAGGTCGTCGGGACGCCGCCCGATACCTACGTCCGCGTCCCGCCGGCGGTCTACTCCATCGGCCTCGAGGCCGACTCGACCTCGGAGTGCGGCAACGGCTCGGTCGTCTCGGGGCAGAAGACTGTCGACTACGCCGACGGTCGGCCCTCCGTGATGCTGCTCTGGGACCAGGGCCGCGGCGCGGAGCCGTCGAGCGGCGAGCTGGTTGCCAATCCGTCCGCTCCTCTGACACATCCAGCCACCGGCCAGCTCACCTGGCGCATCCGGCCCGGCGATTCCGGGCTCCTGCATGGCGGCACCGTCTACAGCGCCGTCCCGGTGAGCGTGCGCGTCGAGGAGGCGATGGTCCACGCCACCGTCGACGGGGTCATCACGAGCTACCGCCAACCGGTAGCTGACGCCCGCCTGTGCACCGGCGTCGTCCACCGCACCTACGTCCCCGGCGCCATGACCTACCCCGGCGTGATCACGACCACCTGCGACACCATCCACGACCCGGGCACGATCACCCTCGATGTCTCCACCGAGCCGTCGGGCGCATGGGACGACGCGCCCTACGACGGAGACATCGGCACCTCCGTCGGCGTCGTCAACGTTCCTGCGACCGCGGGTAAGTACTTCCTCGCGGTGGAGCCGTTGGCCGAGCCCTTCCGGCGCGAGATGTCGTGGCAGATCGACACCAACGAGACCAGGGAGTTCTGGGTGGTCGACGAGACCCCCGACGACGACGTCGAGTGCGACCGCTGCGAGGCCTGCGCCGGAGGCGACATCGGCCTGCGCGGCGGCAATGCCCGCTACCAGGACGCCGACCCGATCCCCGGCATGCCCGCCGGCTTCGGCTCCCGTACCTACGACAGCCAGAACACCGCCGACGGCGCTTTCGGCACCGGCTGGACCTCGGCCTTCGACGCCAACGTGACCGTCACCGCCGGCTCCGCCGGGACCGAGCGGGCCGAGGTCACCACTGAGGGGAACTCCCACCTGGTGTTCTCCTCCGCCGACGGCGCCAGCTACACCCAGACCTGGCCGCAGGGCGGTTTTGCCGCGACCCTCCAGCGCAGCGGTGGGGCGTGGGTGCTCACCCGACCCGGCGACCGCCAGAAGCGCACCTTCAGCGAGTCCACCGGCCTGCTCGCCAGCATCGCCGACCGCGGCACCGGGCGGACCTTCGCCATCAACCGTGATGCCAACGGCCTGCCAACCGAGGTCACCGACTCCTGGCGCGGTACCGTTGCCACCTTCACCCCCGACGGAGACCACATCGGCACCGTCACCACCTCCGAGGGACGCACCGTCTCCTTCGCCTACTCCGGCAGCGAGCTCGACGGGGTCAGCCTCGACGGCCAGACCTGGCGGAGCTACGGCTACACCGCCTCGGGCGAGCTCACTACCGCCGCCGACCCGAACGGCCGCGTGCTCGAGTCCTTCCAGTACGCGAGCGGCGCGGGCATCGCCTCCACCTCCGCCTCCCACGCGATCACCGACGTCTCGTGGGGGCTGGCCGGCCCGTGGGCCATCCCGGACGACCAGCGGGTCGCAAGGGTCGAGGCCGCGAGCGGCTCGTTCACCTTCTACTTCATGAAACAGATCGCCGGGCGTTACCGGGTCGTCGAGGTCCGCGGCGACTGCCCGTGCTCCGGCAGCGACCACGTCTACAGCTACGACGACCTCGGGCACCTCGTGCGCGAGCAGGACGCCGCGGGCTACATCACGCGCCGGACCTTCCTGCCCGACGGGCGCAGGCTCTCCGAGGAGCGCGGCCTCATCC
>CAZQYU010000642.1:0-1902 GCA_964597585.1 uncultured Thermoanaerobaculia bacterium | reverse complement strand
GCCGATGACAGAGGCACATACCCAGCAGGGCATGGCGCATACCTCACAGGGTAGGCGGCCCTGCCTCAGGCGGCGGCATGCGTCGCGCCCCAATGACGCCCAGAACACTCAGGTATTCTCCGGTCTCGCTCCGCTGGCGAGGTGTGCCTGGTGAGGCGCTGCGTGCAACATTCGGGCGCGACGCCGGAGGGAGCAGCGTGTCTCATGAATCGACGCAATTACTGTTTGCCAACCCCTTGAGACGTAACGTTTTCGAAAGTGCATGTCGGGGACTTCCATCTCCCCGACCGCAACGGGTGGCGTCATTGCGCCATTGGCGGGCGCGAACATCGCTAGAATCGTCTGCAATGTCGGGCTCGATGCAGGTTCCACTACCGACCCGTGTGAGCGGATGCGTGACTGCCGTGCTGGGTGGTGCCGCCCTGGTCCTGCTCGCGCCGGCGGCAGCGGCTGCCCGGTCCTTTCAGCGTTTGCGCCGAGGGTCGCTTCCACGCATCGACTGGCATGTCGAGTCGATGCGCGACTCGGCGGGGCCGGCGGTGGTGGATGTGCACCTCGACCTGCCGCGAGGCCGGGAAGCGGAAGCGCGACGCGTGCTGACCGATGCCTTGGTGCGCGTCGCCGAGTCGCTGCGCCAGGTCGACGACGTCTACCACCTCGTGTACCGCGAGGCCGGTGAACAGGACACGGTCCTGGTGCCGGTCGGTCCGCAGATCCAGGACCTCGCGGAGCGCGTCCACCTCGCACTATCGCACGTCGCCTGGGCTGGTCGCACTCTCGTCTGGCTGGTGCTGCCGCGCTCTCGGCCGCTCGGAGAGGTCGTGACCGAGCTCAGTTGGGACCCGGAGGCGGAGGGCGAACCGGAGACGCTGATCCGGCGCGAGGCTCCTCGCTGGGCGTTCGCGCTCGCCTTCTCGCCGGGGGCGGTCGCCACCGAGATTCGGCTTCGGCTGTTCCTGCCGGTGTCGGCGGTGGCAGTCGTAGAGCGCCGGCTCGAGCGCGTGCGGGGCTCCCTCGTCTGATCGATCCGCGGTTGCCCGGTTCCGGACAATGTGGTGAAATTCACAAGGACCGGGGCGCCGCAGCGCGCATCAGGTCCTCCGAGCCGATCACGACGGGGGGAGTTGACCATGGACATCGGATTGGTCAAGGACCGCAGACCGTTCGAGCACCGCGTCGGGCTCACGCCGGGCGGCGTCAAGGCGGTGACCGACCGTGGCCACCGGGTCTATGTGGAAAGCGGCGCGGGTGCCGAGGCGGGCTTCCCTGACGAGTCGTTTCTCGAGGCCGGAGCGACCATCGCCTACTCCGAGGAGGAGGTGCTGCTGCGCTCGAAGCTCGTGATCCGAATCTCGCCTCCCCCCGCGAGCGACTACGGCCGCTACCAACCTGGTCAGGTGGTGCTGTCGTCGTGGCACCTCGCGGTCGCACCGCGCGAGGGCTTTCTGAAGCTCCTCGAGGGCGGTGTCGCGACCGTCGGGTACGAGATCATCGAGGAGGACGACCGGCATGCCCCGGTGCTTGAGGCGATGAGCGAGATCGCGGGCCGGCTGGCTGTCGTGATCGGCTCCGGCCTGCTGCTCAACGAGTTCGGCGGCAAGGGCCTCTTGATCGGAGGTGCACCGGGGATCCCGCCGGCGTCGATGACCATCCTCGGCGCCGGAACCCTCGGCCGCGAGGCGGCTGCTTGCGCCATGGGTCTCGGCGCCCACGTGGTCGTCCTCGACCGTGACATCAACGCGCTGCGCCGGATGCACACCCACGTCGGGCGGGACATTCCGACCATGGTCGCAACAGCGAAGAACATCGAGAAGGCGCTCGCGTTCTCCGACCTCTTCCTGTGTGCCGTGGCGGTACACGGCGAGCGGGCGCCGATTCTGGTCACCCGCGAGATGCTCAAGC
>CAZQYU010000641.1:0-1906 GCA_964597585.1 uncultured Thermoanaerobaculia bacterium | reverse complement strand
AGCACCAGCCACTTCCCGGACACCACCAGCAGCTCACGCCGGTTCATCGTCACGACGCACCTCCTACTCGATCTCGGGATGATGGGGCGAGTGGCACTCCGTGCATGGGCTGCCCTCGGCGTGCTCGGCGGCATCGACCTGAGGGAAGGCGTGCGGCCGTGCGACGTTCATCTGGTGACATCCGACGCACAGGGGCGTTGCCTCGGGAAGCTCCGGCTTCAGAGAGTCCGGGTCCGCGGCGTGGGCGGCGAGCGCGCCATGGCACGACTCGCAGCCGATCCGCGCATGGTGGCTGCCCACGCGTTGGGCGACGATGTCGTCGTGGCACTCGGCGCATGCCGCCCGTCCGGCGAAAGCTGGGGAACGCGCTTGGTTGTCCGACAACGCACCGGCCCGATAGTGCCCGTAGGTCCCGAAATCGTGCGGCACCATGACCGCGCGCAGCACCAGGAAAGCGACCGTGCCCGCGGCGAAAAGCCCGGCGAGTCTGACCAGGTGCTCGCTGTCGCGAAAGCGTTCGCGCATCTCGCCCCTCCCTCGCAGCCGCTGCGACATGCCTCTCATGCCTTGGTTCTCGGCGTGCAGCGGTCATCCCTCAGCCCGGAATCGATCTGTGGCCATCTTACTACATGAGCAAACGTCGTAATTCAATTGCTCAATATTGCGACTGCATTTCAATCAAAGACCAGCTCGAGCACGCGGCGAGGCGCATGCACTCGCCTTTCGCCAACGTGACCTGGTGAGAGATTCAGGCCAGTTGCCCTCGATGGACCCCGCCCCTCTCACACACGACCTGGCTGGCATCCGCGGCGCCCGCGTGTAGACTCACCGCCGTATGCCGACCGCCGCGCGTCTCGCGCTCCTCACCGCGTGCGTCCTCTGGGCGGTGTCCTTCGTCGCCACCAAGGTCGCCCTCGCCAGCGCGCCGCCTCTCACGGTGGTGTCGGCGCGGCTCGTTCTCTCGGCGCTGTGCTTTGTGGCGTGGTCGGCCTTGGCGGGAACCGTCCGCCTTCGCTTCGGCCGCCGCGAGGTGGTCGCGCTGGCCGGGCTCAGCCTGCTCGGGACCGGCCTGCACTACGGTCTTCAGACCATCGGGCTCGAGTACACGACCGCCGCCAACGGCTCGGTGTGGGCGGTGACCGGACCGATCACGATCGCCGTGTTCGGCGTACTGGTGCTCGGCGAACGACTGGGGCTGCAGCGCGCAGGCGGCATCCTGCTCGCGCTCGCCGGCGTGCTCACGGTGATGGGGTGGCAGAGGGTGCTCGCCCTCGATTGGCACGGCACCCTCCTCGGGGATGTGCTGGTGCTCGCCAGCATCGTGCTCTGGGGCCTGTTCACGGTCTTCGGCAAGGCGCTGACCGACTCGCTTGGCGCCCTCCGGGTGACTGCCGCGGTCACCGTGATCGGCGCGGCTTGGATGCTGCCCGTCGCCGCTGCGGAGCTCGCGGTGACCGGACGATCTCTCCTCGAGATCGCACCCGCCGGGTGGGCCGCGATCGCCTTCCTCGGCGTGGGGTGCTCTTTTCTGGCAACTCTGCTGTACTTCGTTGCCCTCGGCCGATCCGAGGCTCAGAAGGTCGGCGTCTACCTCTACACCATCCCGCCCATGACGGCGGTCGTGGCTGCGACCACCCTCGGCGAGCCCTTGACACCGCGGTTCCTGCTCGGCAGCGCGCTCGTCCTCGCCGGCGTCGCGCTCACCGAGCACGGATAGCCTGCACATCTCTCCAGACTGACGGCTGCGGACCGAGAGAGACCGCGATCTGCGGCGCTTTCTTGAACTCGCTCGATCGACGTAGCTGGGCTACGCCTCACTCGCTCGTCCTGCGAAATCACCACAGCTCACAACCTCTCTCGGACCTCGCTTCGCCAGCTGGAGAGAAATGCAGGCTGGGGTTCGGGG
>CAZQYU010000640.1:0-1916 GCA_964597585.1 uncultured Thermoanaerobaculia bacterium | reverse complement strand
AGTGCAGCGCATCGCCGGCCGCAGCAGAAGTCTGGTGAATAGTGCGGGCTAGGACGACGATCAAGAGTCAAGAGAAAACAGTCAAGAGTGAGGATCAGGGACTCTTCACCCTTCCCTCGTGACTCGCCCTGGGCGCTCCAGCGCCCACGAGAAGATCGTGCGGCCCTGATCCCTGTACTTGCGCTCGAAACCGGTCTCGGGGAGCTCCGCAAACGCGTCCGCAGCATCCAGCCGCGAAAACCCTGGGGCCGCGGCCAGGACCTCCTCGATGACCTCGGCGTAGCCCGGGTGGTCGCTCTTGACCAGCATCCGGCCGCCGGGGACCAGTGCGCGCGCCACGGCATCGACGTTGTCGGGCGTCACGAAACGACGTTTGTGGTGGCGTTTCTTCGGCCACGGATCCGGGAAGAGCAGATAGACGGCCGCGACCGAAGTGGGACGGAGGAGTCGGAAGAGGAGGTCCTCGGCGGTCGTCCGCAGCAGGCGAACGTTGCCGAGGCCGCGCCGGGCGACGCGATCGCACACCAGCTCGTGGTACTTCGCAGCGCGTTCGACACCGAGCAGGTTGCGTTCCGGCTCGGCCGCCGCACGCTCGAGAAGGAAGCGTCCCTTGCCCGAGCCGAGCTCGATCTCTGTGGGCGCGTCGCGGCCGAACAGCTCGGGCCAGTCGAGCGGAACCGAGACGGCGTTGAGGTCGAGGTCGATCATTCTCCTGGCGTCTCGGGCTCGTCGTCGCTGAGACCGAGGTGGTTCATCGCGATGCCGAGCTCACGCGCGAATGCGAGCACCTTCTCGTCCCGGTAGAACTCGCCGTAGTGGATCACCCGGATGCCGGCATTGACGATGAGCTTGAAGCAGTGGAAGCACGGTGAGGCGGTGACGTAGATCTCGGCGTTCTCCAGCCGGACGCCGTTGAATGCCGCCTGGACCAGGGCGTTGGCCTCGGCGTGGACGGTGCGCACGCAGTGGCCGTTCTCCATCAGGCACCCGGCCTCGGTGCAGTGGGGGGCGCCGCGGACGGAACCGTTATAGCCGGTGGACAGCACGTTCTTGTCGCGCACGATGACCGCACCGACGTGCTTTCGTGGGCAGGTCGACCGCGTCGCGGCCTGGACCGCGAGATTCATGAAGTAGCGCTCCCAGCTGACGCGCGCCATGGCCGGGAAGTATAGCGGAGTGGAACCACCCAGAAGAACCACAAAGACTCAGCGCGAGCTTCGCCCGCTACCCAAGAGAGCTCCACGGGTAGGTCTGAGAGCCGGTGCCGCCGGCTGTGAGCCACAGGCATCAGGCGCCCGAGTCCGGGGGTCGGGCGGCGGGCAGCGGGCAGCCGGAACGGGATCGGGTCCCCGACCGCCACCGCCGCGACCCCCCGATCCCGACTCCCCGCGGCCTGCCGCCCGCAGCCTGATCCCGGACCCGAACGCCGGGCCGGGAGCAACTCGGCCCAGTGGCATGGGGTGGTGGGGCAGAATCCTGGGGTCGGGCAGCCGTCGGCGGCGTCGGGATCGAGGTCCCGCGGGTAGCCGGGCTGTCTGGACGGAGAGTGTGTTGGCTCAGCTGGAGTGCCTAGGCGACCGGCGGTCGGCAGTCAAGGGCAGGCTCGCTTCGCTCACGGCCTGCAGCCGCCCCTGACAGCCGGCCGCCGGCCGCCTTGAGGGTAGGTATGAGCCAGTACACTTCCCCGTCCAGCCAGCCACGAACCTCCCACCGCAGCCTGCCTCGGGGCCGGGCCAAGCTGCTCGCGCTCTCAGTCGCCGTAGAGCTCGCCGCGAGTCTCGCCGAGCTGTCACTGCCTCGCGGGCTGTCACATCTGCGGGACCACCTGGTCCGGGCCGCCGATAGCACTGCGCTGCGGCTCTCGGAAGCCAGCGGACGGACGCTGGGCAACCGGTACCAGCATCTCGAGGCCGCCT
>CAZQYU010000639.1:0-1918 GCA_964597585.1 uncultured Thermoanaerobaculia bacterium | reverse complement strand
CCCGGCATGGATGTCGTCCTGCTGTCGCGGATCCAGTTCGCGGTCACGATCGCGTTCCACTACATCTTCCCGCCCCTGGCCATCGGGATGAGCGCCGTACTGGTCTGGCTCGAGGGCCGCTATCTCGTGACCAGGGACCCGCTCTACGAGACCGCGGCGCGCTTCTGGACCCGGGTCTTCGCGCTCAACTTCGCGATCGGGGTCGCCACCGGGATCGTGATGGAGTTCCAGTTCGGGACCAACTGGGCGACCTACTCGCGCTTCGTCGGCGACGTCTTCGGCTCCGCCCTGGCGGCGGAGGGGATCTTCGCCTTCTTCCTCGAGTCGGGCTTCCTGGCGGTGCTGGTCTTCGGCTGGGACCGCGTGTCGGCGCGGATGCACTTCTTCTCGACCCTCATGGTCGCGCTCGGTTCGATCTTCTCGTCGATCTGGATCGTGGTCGCCAACTCGTGGCAGCAGACGCCCGCCGGCCACCACATCGTGCCCGTGATGCGCGACGGCGCACCGCTGCTGCGCGACGGTGCGCCCGTGATGCGGGCGGAGATCGTCGACTTCTGGGCCATGGTCTTTAACCCGTCGACCGTCGACCGGCTGGTCCACGTGTGGATCGGCGCGTTCATCGTCGGTGGCTTCTTCATCATGTCGATCTCGGCCTGGTACCTGCTCAAGCGCCGCCATGTCGAGTTCGCCAAGCGGTCGTTCGAGGGCGCGCTGGTCCTCGCCACCGTGGCCTCGCTCGCCGCCCTGGTCTCCGGCCACTTCCAGGCCCGCAACGTCTACCACTACCAGCCGGCGAAGATCGCCGCATTCGAGGGCCAGTACCACACGGGGCGCGGCGATCTGAGTCTGTTCGGCATCCCCGACGACGCCAGCCAGAGCGTCAAGCTCGGCGTCGCGATCCCCGGCGGGCTCTCCTTCCTGCTCCACGACGACTTCTCGACGCCGGTCGTCGGCCTCGACCGGTTCCGGCCCCAGGACCGTCCGCCGGTGAAGGTGCCGTTCTTCAGCTACCACCTCATGATCGGCCTCGGCACGCTGTTCATCGCGCTCACCTTGCTCGCCTCGCTGCTGCGCTGGCGCAATCGGCTCTGGGAGACCCGGTGGCTGCTGTGGGTGTTCGTGTTTGCGGTCGTGGGGCCGATCGTCGCCAATGAGGTCGGCTGGATCGCCGCCGAGGTCGGGCGCCAGCCATGGATCGTGCACCCGCCGGTGGAGTGGACCGCCGTCGGAGATCTGGTGACCGGACCCGAAGGAACCGTCGTCTACGACGAGGGGCTCGGGCTGCGAACGACGGACGCCGTCAGCCCCTCGGTGCGCACGGACCAGGTGCTCGGCTCGCTGGTCGGCTTCGGGCTCATCTACGCGGGGCTGATCGCGGTGTGGCTGTTCGTGCTCGACCGCAAGATCAAGCACGGGCCCGAGCCGGGCGGTGAGCACGCAGGGGGCGGCCGAGACCGCCTGGTCGAGGCCGCCGGCAGCCTCGCGACGCACGAGGACTCGATGACCGGCGCCGACCGTGGGGGCGAGGGGAGGTCGTGATGGGCTTCGAAACGCTCGCCATCATCTGGTTCGCGCTCGAGGGTGTGCTGCTGATCGGCTACGCCGTGCTCGACGGCTTCGACCTCGGCGTCGGCATCCTCCACCCGTTCGTCGCCCGCACCGACGAGGAGAAGCGGATCTCGATGAACTCCATCGGGCCGCTGTGGGACGGCAACGAGGTCTGGCTGGTGACCTTCGGAGGCGCGCTCTTCGCCGCCTTCCCCGAGGCCTACGCGACCGTCTTCTCGGGCTTCTACACCGCCTTCATGCTCCTGCTGGTGGCGTTGATCTCGCGCGCGGTGTCGCTCGAGTTCCGCTCCAAGGTCAACTCGACTGCCTGGCGCGGCTTCTGGGACTGGGCGTTCTTCGCCGGCTCGGC
>CAZQYU010000638.1:0-1920 GCA_964597585.1 uncultured Thermoanaerobaculia bacterium | reverse complement strand
CCGAAGCCGGCGGTGAGGCTGTCGCCGAGGAAGACCACCAGCGGCCCTTCGGGGGCGGAGGTGGGCGGAGGAATGCGGGCCGGGCGCGGCGCCGTTGATTCGGGGGAGCCGCAGGCGAGGACCGCGAGGCAGACGAGGCCGAGCAGGGTCAGGCGGCGCGCGACGTGCACGTTGGAAGTGTACCGCGGAGGAGACCCCGCCATGATCGAGCTCGAGCGCCTGACCAAGCGCCTTCCCTCCGGGGACCGTGTGCTGACTGTGCTCGACCACGTCGACCTTGCTGTGGCCGCCGGCGAGTTCGTCGCCGTCCTCGGGCCTTCAGGCAGCGGCAAGTCGACCCTCCTCGCCCTGATGGCGGGCCTCGACCGCCCGAGCTCCGGCGCGGTGCGCATCGACGGCCGCGCGATCCACGACCTTGGCGAGGACGAGCTCGCGATCCTTCGCCGCCGCACCATCGGGTTTGTCTTCCAGTCCTACCAGCTGCTCGACAACCTGACTGCGCGGGAGAACGTGATGCTGCCACTCGAGCTGATCGGTGAACGCGGCGCGCGCGCGCAGGCCGACGAGCTGCTGGGGCGGGTCGGCCTCGGCGATCGCGCGCACCACTACCCGGCCCAGCTCTCCGGTGGCGAGCAGCAGCGGGTCGCGTTGGCGCGGGCGTTCGCCACCGAGCCGCCGATCCTGCTCGCCGACGAGCCGACCGGCAATCTCGACAGCGTCACCGGGGCGGGAGTGCTCGACCTGCTCGCGGATCTGCGTGACCGCTGCGGCTCGACCCTGGTACTGGTCACCCACGACCCCGCCGTGGCCGGCCGCGCGGACCGGCGCGTGCACCTGTGCGACGGCCGCGTCGAACGTGAGGAGCGGGGACGCTAGCGTGGATATCTCACCGGGCTCCACGCGTCTCGCGTCGGCCCTCCGGTACGGCGCCCGCGAGGTGCGCGGGCTCGGCATGCGGCTCGTCTTCTTCGTCGCCTCGCTCGCCGTTGGTGTGGCCGCAGTGGTCGCGGTGGCGGGCCTAGGTGACGCGACCCGCAACGCGGTCCGTGCCCAGGCCCGTGAGCTGCTCGCCGCGGACCTCGCGGTCACGGCGCGGCGACCGCTCCCGGACGGCCTTGCGCGGGTCGTCGCGTCGGCGGGAGGCGAGATGGCGGAGGTCCGCGAGCTCGCCACGGTCGCGGTGGCACAGGCGAGCGGGCGGAGCCGTCTGGTCGAGCTCAAGGCCGTCGGCCCGGGTTACCCCTTCTACGGCGTTCTTCGGACCGAGCCGGCGCGACCGCTCTCCGAGCTGCTCGGTGTCGACGGGGCGGTCGCGGCGCCCGAGACTCTGGCGCAGCTCGGTGTGAAGGTCGGTGAGCGTGTCCTTGTCGGCGGCCGACCGTTCACCATCACCGCCGCTCTGATCGACGAGCCCGACCGGTCACTGGGTCCGTTCACCTTCGGACCTCGCCTGCTCGTCGGTCTCGACGGTCTCGCGCAGACCGACCTCGTCGCCCTCGGCAGTCGGGTCGCATTTCGCGCACTGGTCCGCGTGCCGCCGGGCACCGACATCGTTCGTCTGGCGGCGCGGATTCGTGCACTGCCCGACGGCGCCTGGCTCAGGGTCCGCACCGCGAGCGATGCGCAGCCCGCCGTCTCGCGGGGCATCTCCAGGGTCGAGCGGTACCTGGGTCTGGTCGCGCTGCTGTCGTTGCTGATTGGGGGCGTCGGCGTCGCGCAGACCGTACGGTCGTGGCTGGCGACGCGCCTCGACGCGATTGCAGTGCTGCGCTGCCTGGGCGTGACCACGGGCGAGGTGACCGCGCTCTACCTCGGCCAGACTGTGGTTCTGGGGTTCGCCGCGAGCGTGCTCGGAGGTCTCGTCGGTGTGGCGGTTCAGATCGCCGCGCCGAGCCTCGTCGGAAGCGCTCTGCCGCTGCT
>CAZQYU010000637.1:0-1927 GCA_964597585.1 uncultured Thermoanaerobaculia bacterium | reverse complement strand
GCATGACCACCCACTGCATGCACGCCTACTCGCTCGAGGCGATCCGCACCTGCCACCGCCGCGGCGCTCACGCGATGGGTGGAATGGCCGCACAGATCCCGATCAAGAACGATCTTGCGGCGAACGAGGCCGCCATGGCCAAGGTCCGTGCCGACAAGGAGCGCGAGTCGCGCGACGGGCACGACGGGACCTGGGTCGCCCATCCGGGGCTGGTCCCACTCGCGGCCGAGGTCTTCGATGCCAACATGCCGACTCCGAACCAGGTTCATCGGCTACGCGACGACGTCACGGTGACCCGCGAGGATCTGCTCGACGTCCCGAGGGGCCCGATCACCGAGCACGGGCTGCGGGTCAACATCGATGTCGGAATCCAGTATCTCGAGGCCTGGCTGGGCGGCAACGGCTGCGTCCCGATCTACAACCTCATGGAGGACGCGGCGACCTCGGAGATCTCGCGCACACAGGTCTGGCAGTGGGTTCGCCACCCCGCGGGCGTGCTCGAGGACGGCCGCCGGATCACCGTCGACCTGGTCCGCGCGCTGATCCCGGAGGAGCTCACCCACATCGAAGGGCTTCTGGGCCGTGAGCGCTTCGCCGGCGGTCACTTCGAGCTCGCATCGCAGCTCTTCGAGCGCCTCGCGACCGCGCCCGAGCTGGCGGAGTTCCTGACCCTCATCGCCTACGAGCACCTCGACTGAGTCTCGACTGGGGTGCCCCTGGCGGCGGTCGCGGTCGCGTCCCCACGTGCCGGCCGCACGGCATCGCGCCCGGCCGGCCTTCTCGGATACCATGAAGGCCCCGCGGCCCGCACGGCCCGACTCAACCCTCAGGGAGGCACCGACCATGGACATGACACCCTTCCATCCTCCACAGCGAACCCTCATGGGCCCCGGCCCGTCCGACGTCTCACCGCGGGTGCTCGCGGCCATGGCCCAACCGACCATCGGCCACCTCGACCCCGAGTTCGTCGCCTTCATGGACCGGCTCAAGGCCCTGCTCCAGTCCGCATTCCGGACCACCAACCCGCTGACCATGCCGGTTTCCGGCCCCGGCACCGCCGGGATGGAGGCCGCGTTCGTCAATCTTGTCGAGCCTGGCGACACCGTGATCGTGTGCCGCAACGGCGTGTTCGGGGAGCGCATGCGCGAGAACGTCGTGCGCTCGGGCGGCATCGCGGTCACGGTCGACGACCGTTGGGGTGAGCCGGTCGACGCGGCCAAGCTCGAACGCGCCCTCGCCGAGCACCCCGAGGCGAAGCTGGTCGCCTTCGTCCACGCGGAGACCTCGACCGGCGCGTGCTCCGACGCCGCGACCCTGGTCGACCTCGCCCACCGACACGACTGCCTCGTGATTCTCGACGCGGTGACCTCCCTGGGTGGGATCCCGGTCGCGATCGACGCCTGGGGGGTCGACGCCGCCTACTCGGGCAGCCAGAAATGTCTGTCCTGCGTCCCAGGGCTCTCTCCCGTGACCTTCGGGCCGCGCGCCGTCGAGCGCATCAAGGCCCGCTCCACGCCAGTCCAGAGCTGGTTCCTCGACACCACACTGGTGATGGGCTACTGGGGCTCCGGGCAGAAGCGCAGCTACCACCACACCGCGCCGATCAATGCCCTGTACGCCCTCCATGAGGCGCTCGTGATCCTTCACGAGGAGGGCATCGAGAACGCCTGGACCCGCCACCACCGCCACCACCTCGCTCTCGCTGCCGGCCTCGAGGCCATTGGGCTCCAGCTCGCGGTCGCCGAGCCGGCACGCCTGCCGCAGCTCAACGCGGTCCGCGTCCCTGATGGGATCGACGAGACGGCAGTGCGGCGCCATCTGCTGCAGCACTGGTCGCTCGAGATCGGAGCCGGCATGGGCGACCTCGCCGGCAAGATCTGGCGAATCGGGCTGATGGGCGCCTCGTCGACGCCGCGCCACGTCATGC
>CAZQYU010000636.1:0-1928 GCA_964597585.1 uncultured Thermoanaerobaculia bacterium | reverse complement strand
CCACCGTACCGCCTCCGGGGGGAAGAACGATGGAGCCGGTCGGCGCGCACGCCGCGGGATCGGTCCCGACGGTCTTGACGAGGTTCAGGCCGGGGGCGGCTGGAGTGACGGTCACCAACGCCGAGTCCTCGCTGGTGGCGACCGGACCCCCGACGACCTCCGCCGTCCAGCTCGCGACGTTTGTGGTGGTGACTGCCAAGGGCGCGGTCTGGGTGATGAACGTCGAGGCGCCCGGGGACAGCGTGTACGGGAAGGAGCTGAGAATGGCGCCGAGGTGATCGTCGGACAAGTTGAGCGAGTTGAAGGTGACGTCGCCAGTGTTGGTCACCGTGTAGCAGTAGGTGACGTCCCCACCCTCCGGAGGCAGCGTGATAGACGGCGTGGTGGCGCACACCATCGGGTCGAGACCGACGGTCTTGTCACTGGTGATGGAGGCGGACTGTGCGCTCGACAGGGCCGGCGAGAGCATCACGATCAGGGCTGCGCAGGTCAGGATCGCCATGCCGCGGAGCCTCTGGTTCCTGGTCAAGGTTTCCGCGAGCATCTGCCACCTCCGCCACGGATACGCCGCTGCACTGGTTGAAGGTAGGCCCATCGTAGAGACTGGAAGGGACGACGTCAAGGTCTCGACCCGTCATCCACTTGCGGCGCCCGATCCAGGCGCGACCGGACCAGCTCGAGCAACGCCTCGGCGCGCGGCCGCTCAGGGTCGGTCGCGAGCCGCAGCGCGGTCCGGGCCTCCTCCAGCGCCCGCTCCGATCTGCCGCTCTCGAGGAACAGCAGCGCGAGCATCTCGTGCACCCCGGCAGGCTCGCTGCCGTCGACCAGCCCCTCGAGCACCGCCGTCGCCTCGTCGCCCCGCCCCAGGCGGGCGTAGAGTGCCGCGACCGCCCTCTCGGCGGTCCGGTCGCCGCCCTTCTCGGCGAGCAGCCCTTCGAGCGGGGTCAGGGCCGCCTCCAGGTGGCGTCGCGCCTCCTCCTCGCGGCCGTCGTGCAGCGCCGCGACCGCCTGCCCGCGCTCGAGGCTGGCGAGCATCATCGCGCCGGTCTCGTAGCCCGGGTCGAGGGCGAGCGCCGAGCGCAGCTCCCCCGCCGCGGCCTCGTCCCGGCCGAGGAGGACCAGGACGCCCGCGTGCTCGACCTGGAACAGCACCGAGCCCGGCCGCAGCTCGAGGCCGCGCGCATACGCCCGCTCCGCCCGCTCGAGCAGGCGCCGCCGGGTCTCCGGGTCCGGAGCCCACGCCGCCGCCGAGGTCAGCACCCGCCCCAGGTTGACCTGGTGGTCGGGGTCCCACGGCTGCATCCTGGAGGCGCGCTCGAGCGCGGCCACGCCGGCGTCGACGAGGCGTTCGCGGGTCTCGACCGTCGCCGCGGTGCGCGAGGCGAGCACGGTGGCGCGCGCCACCAGGGTGAGGACTGCGGGTTCGTCGGGCGCGAGCCAGCTCGCCCGGGAGAGCAGCTCCAGGGCCGGCAATGCCTGCCCGCGGTCGAGCGAGGCGGCGGCCTGCTTCGCCAGCGTGTCGGCCCGGATCGGCGCCAGCGCCCGGCGCGCCACGAGCGCCGCGCCGATCGTCACGAACCCCATCAGCACGATGCCCATGAACGCGAGCGACGGCAGCCGCGTCCGGGCGGCGCCGCGAGGCAAGCGCCACCACAAGAGCGCCGCGAGCACCATGACCGCGACCACGACCGCGGCAACCAGGACTCCGGCATGCCCGGCCACGAGCATCGAGAGCCTCTCGAGGCCGGCACCCTCGCGCTGCAGCCGGGCGGTTGTCGCGAGGCGGTGGGATCTGACGAACCACAGTGTGATCACCGGCAGCGCGGCCGCGGCGAGAGCCGCAAGCCGGAGCCGTCGCGAAAGGCGGCCGCCGGTTGCACCTGTCCACAGCACGGCGACCGACAGCACCGAGCCCAGCACCAGAACCG
>CAZQYU010000635.1:0-1937 GCA_964597585.1 uncultured Thermoanaerobaculia bacterium | reverse complement strand
CAGCGCCTCGACATCCCGGCAGCCGTCAAGGGCCCATGGCCGGCGGGCTGCTCGGTGCTATCCTGATGGCGCCCCGGGCGGGCCTCTCCCGCTCACTCCCGGCCAAGCGAGGATCCCGCGTCGATGGCGCGCCAGCGAATCGAGTACGACGAAGAGGCGATCAAGACCCTGGATGCGCTGGAGCACATCCGGCTGCGCACGGGGATGTACATCGGCCGTATCGGCGACGGGTCCAACCCGGCGGACGGCATCTACGTCATGCTCAAGGAGGTCGTCGACAACTCGGTCGACGAGTTCATCATGGGGCATGGTCGGCGGGTCGAGATCCGGCGCGACGGCAGCGAGATCTCGGTGCGGGACTTCGGCCGCGGGATCCCGCTCGGCAAGGTCGTCGACTGTGTTTCCAAGATCAACACCGGCGGCAAGTACAACGACGACGTGTTCCAGTTTTCGGTCGGGCTCAACGGCGTCGGCAACAAGGCGGTCAACGCCTTGTCGTCCGACTTCGAGGTGATCAGCTACCGGGACGGCGCTTTCAAGCGCGCCGCCTTCCGTCAGGGAAGAATGCTCCTCGAGGAGGACGGCAAGGACCGCAAGGCCCCGAACGGGACCTTCATCCGCTTCGTTCCGGATGCCGAGATCTTCAAGAGCTACGACTGGCGCGAGGACTACATCGAGCATCGGCTGCGCTACTACGCCTACCTGAACAGCGGTCTGACCCTCGAGTACAACGGCCACAAGTTCATCAGCCGCAACGGCCTCGCCGACCTCCTCACCGAGGAGCTGGGTGAGGAGGGTACCCTGTACGAGATCGCGCACTTCCGCCTTGATCGGCTCGAGTTCGCCTTCACCCACACCCACGCCTACGGCGAGACCTACTTCAGCTTCGTCAACGGCCAGTACACCAACGACGGCGGGACCCACCAGAGCGCCTTCCGCGAGGGCGTGCTCAAGGGCGTCAACGAGTTCGCCAAGCACGCCTTTGCCGGCGAGGACGTCCGCGACGGCTTCATCGGTGCGGTCGCGATCAAGCTCCAGGACCCGGTGTTCGAGAGCCAGACCAAGAACAAGCTGGGCTCGACCGAGGTCCGCTCATGGATCGTCAACGACGTCCGCGAGCAGGTCGTGCTGTGGCTGCACAAGAACCCGGAAGCCGCCGGCGAGCTGCTCGACAAGGTGCGCAACAACGAGCGCGTGCGCAAGGAGCTGGCGTCGATCAAGAAGGAGGCCCGCGAGCGCGCCAAGAAGGTCGCGATCCGGATCCCGAAGTTGATCGACTGCAAGCTGCACGCTGACGACGCCAAGGGTGACCGGCGCGACGAGACAACCCTTTTCCTGACCGAGGGCGACTCGGCCGGCGGGGCGATGATCCAGGCCCGCGACGTCCAGACCCAGGCGATCTACTCGCTCAAGGGCAAGCCGCTCAACACCCACGGGCTCGGGCGCGAGGCGATCTACAAGAACGAGGAGCTGTACAACATCATGCGCGCCCTCGGCATCGAGGACGGCCTCGAAGGCCTACGCTACAACCGGGTGGTGATCGCGACCGACGCGGACGTCGACGGGATGCACATCCGCAACCTGCTGCTCACGTTCTTCCTGCGCTACTTCGAGGACCTGGTCATCACCGGGCACGTGTTCATCCTCGAAACGCCGCTGTTCAGGGTCCGCAACAAGAAGGAAACTCACTACTGCTACACGGAAGCCGAGCGCGACGAGGCCGCGGCCCGCGTCAAAGGGGCCGAGGTCACCCGCTTCAAGGGGCTCGGCGAGATCAGCCCGCGCGAGTTCAAGCAGTTCATCGACAACGACGACCGCCTGGTGCCGGTGACCGTGCGCTCGATGGGCGAGGTGAAGAAGGCCCTGGACTTCTACATGGGCAAGAACACTCCCGAGCGCAAGGAGTTCATCGTCAACAACCTGATCGCGGACATCGC
>CAZQYU010000634.1:0-1942 GCA_964597585.1 uncultured Thermoanaerobaculia bacterium | reverse complement strand
CTCAAGGTATTTCCGATCCCGCTGCCGCCGCTGCGTGACCGGGCGGGCGACGTGCCGCCCCTCGCACAGCACTTCCTCGACCAGCTGTGCCGCGAGGGCGAGACCCTCAAGGACCTCGACCAGGGGGCGCTCGAGCGGCTCGAGGCCTATCCATGGCCGGGCAACGTGCGCGAGCTGCGCAACGTCATCGAGCGGGCCTTCATCCTCGCCGACGACCGGATCACGGTCGAGTGCCTGCCGGCCGAGGTCCGGGGCGACGCCCAGAGCGCTGGGGCGCGGCTCCAAGCGCCCGTCGGCACCCCGCTGGAGGACGTTGTCCGCAGCCACACCATGGCGACCCTGGAGCACTTCGGCGGCAACAAGAAGCAGACCGCCGAGGCCCTCGGCGTGAGCCTCAAGACACTCTACAATCGCCTCAAGCGCTACCGCGACGACGACGGCGCCACCTGACCCGGCACCGGTCGGTCACGGCGCAGGAAGCTCGAGCCGGGCGACCACCGGCAAGTGATCCGACGCGATCCGCGCGAGCCGTGAACGGTGGACTGCTATGCGTCTCAGGACGGACGCGGGGCGGCACCAGATCCGGTCGAGGGCGAGGACGGGCAGGCGCGCCGGGAATGTCGCCGGGCTCGGGGCGGCACCGAGCTCCCGTCGCAGCACGTGCCGCGCGGCGCCGAACGGCCACCACTCGTTCAGGTCACCGAGCAGGACGAGCGGCGTCTCGGGCCGGCTCCGAGTGAGACTGGCGAGGCGCTGCGCCTGCCGGCGGCGCTCGCCGCGCCCGAGGCCGAGGTGGGTCACCAGCGTGAGGATGCGCCGCCGGGGGCCGTTGAGCTCGACCTCGAGAACGCCCCTCGGCTCACGGCCGGGAACGGAGATGTCGTGGTGGCGGACGCTGGCGACCGGAAACCGAGTGAGCAGGGCATTGCCGTAGTCGCCGTCCGGGCGGACGATGGTAGGGCCGGGCACCGACGCGAGCGCGCACCGTGCGGCGAGGTGCTCCAGCGGGTGAGCGGCGCCGGTGCCGCCTCCGCGGGCATCGACCTCTTGCACACCGACCACATCGGCGTCGAGCTCACGCAGCACCTCGGCAACCCGCTCCGGGTCCCGCCGGCCGTCGCGGCCGACGAAGCCGTGGACGTTGTAGCTCACGATCCTCATCGGGTCTCTTCTCGGTCCAGGAGATGGCGCCCGACGAGCGCGGCGGTGACGGCGACGGCGGCCACCACCAACAGCACGAGGGCGATCGCGCCGACGCTCGGATGACGGAGTGCCCGCGTCACGCTCTCCCCGAGCAGTGCCAGAGCCGCCACGGCGGGCACCAGCCCGAGGGCGGTGCCGAGCACCATGGAGCCGAACCCGACCGGGGATGCTCCGAGGGCGAGGTTGACCACCGAGTAGGGGGCCACGGGCAGGTTGCGCAGTACGGCCACGGCCAACACGCCGCGGCCCGCCACCCGTTCCGCGACTCGTCGCGCCCGCCCCGCGAGGAGGCGCTCGACCGTGCCGCGTCCGAGCGCCCGGCCGACCCCGTACAGCACGGCCGCGCTGGCGAGCGCGCCGACCAACGTGTAGCCGGCGCCGGGCCAGGGCCCGAAGGCGGCCACGGTGAGCACCATGAGTACGCTCAGCGGTACCACCATGAGACCGCCGACGACATAGGCGAGCACCACCAGGAGCGGTGCGAGAGGGTGCCCGCGTACCAACATGGCGAGCTCGCCGAGCCGCTCCAGGGCGCCTCCGAGGGGGGTCCACCGCCACGCGGCCGCCAGACCCGTCAGGACCGCGAGCGCCGCCGTCACGCGCACGACGTCAGCGCGGTGCATTGCCGTCTTCTTCCGAATCACCCGGCAGCAGCTCGTGCAGCACGCCGTCCAGGCTGAGGGTTCCTTCGGGATCGGCGAGCCGGGCGACCGGCTCGAGCATGTCGGGAATCTCGTCC
>CAZQYU010000633.1:0-1945 GCA_964597585.1 uncultured Thermoanaerobaculia bacterium | reverse complement strand
CTGGCGGTGCTCAAGCTGCTCGAGGATCCCCAGTTCTGCCGCGAGCGCCTGGGCCGCGAGCGGCCGCTCGGCGCGGTCGACCCCGAACGCCTCAACGCCTGGGGCGGCTCGCTCTCGGTGGGCCACCCGTTCGGCGCCACCGGCGCCCGCCTGATCACCACCTGCTGCCACCGCCTCCAGGCCGAGAACGCGCGCTACGGGCTGATCGCCGCCTGCGCTGCGGGCGCGATCGGCATCGGCCTGGTGCTCGAGAGGGTGTGACCATGCACGCCGAAGCCCCCCGCCACCTCCGCGTCGAACGCCGCCCCGACGGGGTCGCGGTGGTCGTCCTCGACCACCCCGACAAGCCGGTCAACACCCTCTCCCGAGTGCTGCTCGAGGAGTTCGAGGGCGCGGTCGCACCGCTCCTCGACGACCCCTCGGTGGTCGCCCTGGTGGTCGCCTCGGCCAAGCCCGACACCTTCATCGCCGGCGCCGACCTCGAGCTGGTCGAGGGCATGGACGAGGCCGAGGCCGCGCGCCTGAGCCGCGAGGGCAACGCACTGCTGTCACGGATCGCCGCGTCGCCCAAGCCGGTGGTGGCCGCGGTCCACGGCGCGGCCCTCGGCGGCGGCTGCGAGGTCGCGCTGGCCTGCCACTACATCCTCGCCTCCAACGACCCCGCGACCGTGCTCGCCCAGCCCGAGGTCCAGCTCGGCCTGCTGCCCGCCGGCGGCGGGACCCAGCGCCTGGTGGAGCGGGTCGGCCTGGTGCAGGCGCTGCCGCTGCTGCTCACCGGCGCCAAGGTGCGGCCGCGCAAGGCGCTCAGGCTCGGGCTGGTGGACGCCCTGACGACCCCGGGCGGGATCGTCGACACCGCCGCCCAGGCCGCCGCCGCGCTCGCCGCCGGGCGCCTGCGCCGCACGCCCAGGAAGCGCCCCCTCTTCGAGCGGCTCGCCCAGCGCTGGCCGGCGCGCGCATTCGTGCTGCGCCAGGCCCGGGCCCGGGTCGCGCGCCAGACCCGCGGCTGCTACCCGGCGCCGCCGGCGATCCTCGAGGCCGTCGAGGTCGGCCTGTCCCGCGGCCGCGACGCCGGCCTCGCCTGCGAGTCCGCGCACTTCGGGCGCCTGGTCGCGAGCCCCGAGAGCCGCAGCCTGGTGTGGCTGTTCCACGCCATGACCGCGGCCAAGAAGCCGTTTCCAGGAGCCGACCCCCGCCCGCTCGGTCGGATCGCCGTGCTCGGCGGCGGCTTCATGGGCTCCGGGGTCGCCTCGGTCAGCCTCGGCACCTGCCCGGTGACCGTGCGTGACGTGGCCGACGAGCCCCTGGCGGGCGCCGCGAAGTCGATCGAACGCGGGCTGGTCAAGCAGGTCCGCTCGGGCGCGATCACCCGCAACGAGGCCGACCGCCGCCGCTCCCGCCTGCGCCTGACCCCCGACATCGACGCCCTCGCCGGTGCCGACCTCGTGGTCGAGGCGGTGTTCGAGGACCTCGCGCTCAAGCGCCGGGTGCTCGCCGAGGTCGAGGCGGTGATCGACGCCGGCGCCGTGTTCGCGTCGAACACCTCGGCGCTGCCGATCGCCGACATCGCCGCCGAGGCGGCCCATCCCGAGCGCGTGCTCGGCATGCACTACTTCTCGCCGGTGCCCAAGATGCCGCTGCTCGAGATCGTGGTCGCGGCCAAGACCTCGCCCGAGGCGCTCGCCACCGCCCACGCGCTCGGCCGTGCCCAGGGCAAGACCTGCATCGTGGTCAAGGACGGCCCCGGCTTCTACACCACCCGCATCCTCGCGCCCTACCTCAACGAGGCGGTCGTGCTGCTCGAGGAGGGCGCCCGGATCGAGGACGTCGACCGCGCCATGCGCGACTTCGGCTACCCGGTCGGCCCGGTGGCGCTGATCGACGAGGTCGGGATCGACGTCGGCGCCCACGTCGCCACCAGCCTCGGGCGGGCCTTCGCCGCGCG
>CAZQYU010000632.1:0-1950 GCA_964597585.1 uncultured Thermoanaerobaculia bacterium | reverse complement strand
CCGTCGTAGGGGCGGAGCTTGCCTCCGCCCTTGCCCGAACCGAGGCACGCCGCCCGACGTAGGGGCGGAGCTTGCCTCCGCCCGGTCTCCATCCGTCGCACGGGCGGAGACAAGCTCCGCCCCTACGGATGTTTACGTGTCGCGTCGTTGTACGTCTTGCTTCTCGCGCCTTGCGGCCGGTCCGACGATTGCGCGACGGGAGGAGACAAGGCAGCCGACTCTTCACTCCTCACGCTTCACGCCTCACCCGTGCTGAGGCCGGCCGCCGGCCTCAGCGCTGCTCGACGGTGCACCCCTTCGCCGTGAGGCCCGCCACGAGGCCGTCGCTGCCGACCATGTGCAGGGAGCCGACCACCACCAGGGTCGTCTTCGGCTCGGCGAGCCACTGCTCGAGCTTGCCAAGCCACGCCTTGTTGCGGTCGACGACGATCCGCTTGTAGAGCTCTGGGTAACCCTTGAAGCCCTCCTTGAGCAGCGCCTCGGCGCGCGCGGCGTCGCCCGCCTGCCACGCCTCGGTGAACTCGTCGAGCAGCTCGCCCGCCGAGTCGAGGTCGTCCAGGCTGTAGCGCAGGAAGGCCTCGTCCTGGTCGTTGGTGAGCTCCGAGAAGATCGCGATCTGGGTCTCGGGCGTCTCGAGCGCGAGCGTCCCCTTGCCGTCCTTCTTCGCGCGGTCCCAGAGCTGGCGGTCGATGCCCGCCTCCTCGACATAGCCCATCTTGCTCAGCTCGAGCGCGGTGACCGTGAGAGCTGCCAGCCACGGTTTCATCTCAGCCACCGCCTTCACCGGGACGCCGCTCGAGGCGAGCGCCTTCTTGAGCCGGGCGTAGGTCTCGCGCGAGACCACCTGTTGCAGGGTCGTGCCCTCGGGCAGTGCGCCCGAGGCCATCATCTTCGGCGCCGCGGCCATGAGGTCGTCGATGTCGACCTCGAAGGCGAGCCGGTCGGCCTCCTCGTAGGCCGTCTCCATGGCCAGGGAGAGCCGCGCACCGTCGGGCCGCAGGAGGTGCACCGAGCCGAGCAGGTACAGCGTGCCCGGACCGCAGCCGGTGACCCGCCACAGGAAGCTGTGCGGCGCGGGCGCCACCACGGGCTCGGCGGCCAGGGCCGGCAGGGCGAAGACGAGCAGGCAGGCGAGCGCGGCAGTGACCAGTCGGCGCATCGGGTCCTCCGATCGGCAGCATGGTAGCGGACAAGCCCGTGCGGTGAGCGCACGGGCTGAGTGAGGAGTGAGGAGTGAGGAGTGAGGTCGGAGGCGCCGGAGTCAGCACGGACGCGGGTGCGAGACCGGATCGGCCGTGGCTGCACGAATGCACCCATCGGTACAACCCGAACCGGCACAGCGCTCTCCGTCGTAGGGGCGGAGCTTGTCTCCGCCCGCTTCGGTTCGCCCCGACGTGCGTTCAACGCGCGTGACTCGGAGTTTGAACCACCAAGACACGAAGACACCAAGGCATCGCAGGGCCGCGCGCCGAGCGCGCGGCGGGAGCTCACGCGGTCGATGCCGGTGAGCGCTGTTCGGCGTTCATCATTGGACGAGACCGACCCTACCGGGCATCGACCGGACACTCGAACCGCTGCCATCCTCTTTGCGCTCCTCGCGTCTTCGCGGTTCAAGAACCCCGTTGCTTGAACAACGACCTGCGATCCGGGGTCGCTACCGCGCCTGAGTCGACTCCACCCGGTGTTGAACGTCCGACCCGGGCGGAGTCGAGCTCCGCCCCTACGAGAGCAGGAGCCCCGCGCTTCGAACAACGGTCAGCGACCCTGGATCGCGCCAACGCTCGAATGGCGGTGGCGGTCCCGACCTTCTCACCCTCTCACCTCCTCACCTTGTGTTGACGGACGCTCGACGGGGTACTACCGTCGCTCTAGGGAACGGTCGCCGCAAGGCGTTCGAGGGAAGCCGGTGCGAGTCCGGCGCGGCCCCCGCCACTGTGACCGGGGACAGGC
>CAZQYU010000631.1:0-1958 GCA_964597585.1 uncultured Thermoanaerobaculia bacterium | reverse complement strand
TGTGGACCTCGTCCATGTCGAGCGCCTTGACCTTGCCGAGCAGGTCGTCCAGCGCCTCGGCGGGGAGCATCCCTGGTTGTCCGAAGACCGCCACCTTCTCGCGGAAGATGACGGTGGTCGGGATCGACCGGATCTGGAACATCGCCGCCACCTCGCCCTCCTCCTCGGTGTTGCAGGCGGCGAAGGCGATCTCGTCATGGCGCTCGGAAGCGGCCTCGAAGATCGGCTTGAAGGAGCGGCAGGGTCCGCACCAAGGCGCCCAGAAGTCGATGATCAGAATGTCGTTGTTCTCGATCAGCTCGTTGATGTTGTCCTTCGTCAGGGGTGTCACGGCCATATGTGCCTCCAGTCGGTGCTGACAGAATCAATCACCATTGAAGCATATTCTAATATTCTTGCGCACGGTTGTCAAGCCCTCTGGCCAGGTGCTAGTGCACACTGTCGTCGTCGCCTCCGTCCGGAAGCAGGAAGCTGGGGAGATCGTAACGACCCGAGCCAAGCTCCGGGAGGGCAAGATCCTCCTTGGCCGGGCGCACCAGTACCGCCTCGGCGATGCTTGCCGGGAGCTCGGACAGGAACCGCGACGGGTCGAGCAGAACATCGACCCGATAGCGGTCGCGGGCGACCTCTGGGTGGACCAGGAAGAGACGATCCCGGGCACGCGTGACCGACACGTAGAAGAGCCGCCGCTCCTCCTCCTCGTCCTCGGCGCGAACCGTTGGGAAGCGGCCTTCGGACAGCCAGATCACGAACACGACTCGCCACTCGAGCCCCTTCGCCTGGTGCGCGGTCGACAGGGTCACCATCTCGTCGGGCGGTCCCCCGGTCATGTCCTCGCCCGAGAGCTCGTTGAGCAAAGTGATCTCGGCGAGGAACGCGGTCACGTCGGGGTAGCCGTCGGCGAACAGGGCGAGCTGCTCGAGGTCGTCGAGTCGGGCACCGGAACTGTCGAGGTTGTCGCGCGCCCACTCGCGGTAGAACCCGTCCACGACGGATCGGACCGCCTCACCCGGAGTTTCCCGTGTGCGTGGCGCACCCAGGGTGGCGAGCAGCTTCTGGAAGTCGGCAAGGGACGAGGCGGCGGCACGGGGAAGGGACGCCCCGCGCGGGTCGAGGGCGAGCAGGGCGTCGAGCGGGGCGCGGCCGCTGATCCTGCCCCAGATCCGGCTCGCCAGGCGCGGGCCGAAGCCTGGACGCAGCTTGATCGCGCGGGTGAAGGCCACCTCGTCGCGGGGGTTGTCGATGAAACGAAGGTGGGCGAGCACATCCTTGACGTGACGCTGCTCGAAGAAGCGTAGGCCGGAACGGACACGGAAGGGGATATTGCGGCGCGTGAGCTCGACCTGAAGCTCGAGGGAGTGGGCGTGGTTGCGGTAGAGCACCGCCATCTGCTCGAGGTCGAAACCCTCCTCGCGCAGCGCGAGGAGCTGGTCGGCGACCCAGCTCGCCTGGAGCTCTGGAGTCGCGGTCGCGACCCGCCACGGAGGCTCGCCGCCGCTCCGCACGGGTGCGAGGTGCTTCTCGAACTGGTGCTGGTTGTGGCAGATCGAGGCATTCGCGAGGTCGAGGATCGGCGGCAACGAGCGGTAGTTGGTCTCGAGCTTGAAGACGGTGCAGTCGGGGTACCGGTCCGGAAAACCGAGGATGTTGTCGAAGTCCGCGCCACGGAAGGCGTAGATCGACTGGGCGTCGTCGCCGACCACCATCAGATTTCGGCCAGGTCCGAGCATCGCATCGACAATGTCCGCCTGGAGCCGGTTGGTGTCCTGGTACTCGTCGACGAGCAGGTGCAGGAAGCGCTGGGCGAGCTCGCGGCGGGCCTCGGGGAAGCGTTTGAGGAGCAGCAACCAGTTCAGCAGGAGGTCGTCGAAGTCCATCAGGTCGGCATCGCGCTTGCGCTCCAGGTAGCGGCGGAAGACGGCGGCGACGGAGTCGGCCTGGGCGAGGTACTGCGGCGC
>CAZQYU010000630.1:0-1961 GCA_964597585.1 uncultured Thermoanaerobaculia bacterium | reverse complement strand
CCGACGTCAGCGACCGCGAGCAGGCGCGCCGGGAGCTGCTCGCCGAGAAGCACTTCAGCGAAGCGATGCTGGCGAGCCTGCCGGGGGTCGCCTACCTGTTCGACGAAGACCTGCGCTTCCACCGCTGGAACGCCAACTTTGAGCAGGTCACCGGCTACTCCTCCGACGAGTTCGCGGAGCTGTCGCCCATCGAGCTCTTCGAGGGCGCCGACCAGGCGCGGGTGGCGGAGCGCATCGGCGAGGTGTTCTCGAAGGGAGAGTCGTCGGTCGAGGCCGACCTGGTGGCGAAGGACGGCACCCGGACGGCCTACCTCTTCACCGGCCGCCTGGCAGAGATTGGTGAGCAGACGTTTCTCGTCGGAATGGGCGTCGACATCACGGAGAGACGGCGCATGGAGAAGGAGCTGCGGGCTCTCAACGCGGACCTCGAGCGAAGGGTCGAGGAGCGGGCGCAGGAGCTCCGGCAGGCCCACGAAAGGCTCCGTTTCCTCGTTTCCGCGGCGCCGGCGGTGATCGTGAACCGCAGTGTGTCCGGCAACTTCGCACTGACCTTCGTCACCGACAACGTGACCCAAGTGCTGGGCTACCGGCCCGACGAGCTGACCGCGAGCCCTTCCGCCTGGCTCGAGCACGTCCATCCCGAGGACCGCGCGCGCGTGCTCTCGGATCTCTGCTCGGTGCTCGAACGCGGCGAGGTGGATCACGATTACCGTATCCGTCGCGACGACGGGGTGTACCGATGGCTGCACGCCGAGGCCCGACTCGTCCGCGACAGCGACGGCCACCCGCAGGAGATCGTCAGCACATGGCTCGACATCACCAGCCGCATGGAGGCCGAGGAGAAGATCTCCGAGCTGAACCATGACCTCGCCCGCACGGTCGAGCACCTCGCCGCGGCCAACAAGGAGCTCGAGGCGTTCTCCTACTCGGTGTCCCACGATCTGCGCGCGCCGCTGCGCGCGATCGACGGCTTCTCGCGCATCGTCCTCGACGAGCATGCGGCCGAGCTCGACCCCGAGGGGCAGCGCTACCTCCAGATCGTGCGCGACAACACCAGGAACATGGCTCTCCTGATCGACGACCTGCTCGCCTTCTCGAGGCTCTCGAGGCAGGCGATGCACACCGAGCCGGTCCGTTTCGCCGAGCTGGTGTCCGAGACGTGGTCGGACCTCGAGCCCGAGCGCGACGGCCGCCGGATCGAGCTTGCCGTGGGCGAGCTGCCGACCGTGGCCGGCGACCCCCGTCTGCTCAAGCAGGTGTTCGTCAACCTGCTCGGCAACGCGATCAAGTTCACCCGCACCCGCGAGGTCGCGCACATCGAGGTCGGTGTTCAGGTGCTCGACGATGACACAGTCGTCTTCGTGCGGGACAATGGAGTGGGCTTCGACATGCGCTACAAGGACAAGCTCTTCGGCGTCTTCCAGCGGCTCCACCGGGCCGACGAGTTCGAGGGTACGGGCGTCGGCCTGGCCACGGTGGCGCGCATCGTCCATCGCCACGGGGGACGCGTGTGGGCCGAGGCCGAGCCCGAGCGCGGAGCGACCTTCTACCTGAGCTTCGGCGGAGGAACCCATGGTACCGAGCAGACCGATTGAGATCCTGCTGGTCGAGGACAACCCTGCGGATGAGGAGCTCACCCTCCACGCCCTCAAGGCCAACCGCCTTGCCAACAACATCCAGGTGGTGCGCGACGGCGCCGAGGCGCTGGAGTTCGTCTTCGCCACCGACCGCTACGCCGACCGCGACGTCAACCACATCCCGCGGGTGATCCTGCTCGACCTCAAGCTGCCCTTCGTGGACGGCCTCGAGGTGCTGCGTCGGATCAAGGGCGACGAGCGCACCCGGCACATCCCGGTGGTGGTGCTGACCTCATCGCGGGAGGAACGAGACATTGTCGAAAGCTACAGGCTCGGCGTCAACTCCTACATCACCAAGCCGGTCGACTTCGAGCAGTTCACCGA
>CAZQYU010000629.1:0-1961 GCA_964597585.1 uncultured Thermoanaerobaculia bacterium | reverse complement strand
CGGCAGCACCGGTCCCGGCCGCGCCGGGTCGCACCAGACCAGGTCGCGGGGCGCCAAGCCGAGCACGAGCTCGGTGTACTGACGGCCGTGGTCGAGCTCGATCACGGGCACCGCGC
Organism: uncultured Thermoanaerobaculia bacterium; assembly: GCA_964597585.1. GTDB lineage: Bacteria > Acidobacteriota > Thermoanaerobaculia > Thermoanaerobaculales > Sulfomarinibacteraceae > CAVSIS01. The sequence goes on along the minus strand of CAZQYU010000629.1, from coordinate 1,845 downwards.
CGTTGGCGAGCGCGACCGCCGCAAACGCCTCCGTCGGATCGACCGCGAGCCGCAGCGGCGGCGCCCGCAGCACGGCCTCGTCCTGCAGCTTCGTCTTGAGGCCGTTGCGTGAGGTCTTGAGCTGCCACACCTGGAGGACGCCGCCCTCGCCGCGATCGGCAGCCACCACCAGGGTGCGACCGTCCTCGACGAAGGCGGCGTCGGCCGGCGCCCCGCCGACATCGAAGGCCGCGATCACCGCCTGTGTCGCAGGCTCGACGATGCGGATTGCGGTGCTCGAGCGGTCGACCAGCGCGATCGCCCCGAGCTGGTTGGAGAGCGCGATCCGGGTCACGTCGCCGGCCAGCGACGTGCGCTGCAAGAGCTGATGTGCAAGCAGGTCGACGCTGACCAGGCTGGCGCCGCCGACACCGTCGGGGCGTCTGTCGAGGATCAGCGCGACGGCGTCGTCACGGGTGAAGACGACCTGCCACGGGTTCTCGATCCTGGCCTCGACCCGCTCCATGGGGGCACGCTCCGGATAGGTGACCAGGAGCACGTCGCCCGCCACGACCAGGTAGCGGTCGTCCTGGTGGCCGAAGTGCGGCATGGTCACGCCGTCGAGGTGGGCCACGGCGTTCAGACTCCTGAGGTTGATCACCGTGGTGCGCCCGTCGACCAGATCGGGAGCGAACAGCATCCCGCCCGGGGCCGGGAAGAGGAATCCGACCGGGCCGGTCGGGTAGTCGAGCATCGCGCCATCGTGGGGGTCGGCGACCACGACGCGGTTTTCGACCGAGGCGGCGATGAGGCCGGTCGGCGCCTTGGTCCTCGCGTCTCCGGTCGCGCCGGGCACGAGCACTGCAAGGAAACCCAGGAGCACGCCGACACGGCCAGATGTGCGGGGTCGCATGGACCACAGGGTACCAGCCTTTGCCATACTGGACGGGTGTCCGATCTGACGGCACGGCTGAAGGAGCGAGCGCGCGCCGAGGGCTTCGACCTCGTCGGGGTCGCCGGCGCGGGTCCCGCGGAGGGTGCCGAACGACTGCGAGGTTGGCTCGACGCCGGGTACTCCGCCGGCATGGCCTGGATGGAACGGACCGCCGCGCTGCGAGCCGACCCCCGCACGCTGCTCCCCGGGTGCCGGTCCGTCGTGGCGGTGGCGATGAGCTACCGGAGCTCGCTGCCGGCCTCGACTGAATCACCGCCTCGCGGTCGGGTGTGGATCTCCCGCTATGCCTGGGGCCGCGACTACCACCGCCTGGTCAAGCGCCGCCTGGTCCGCCTCGGGCGCTGGCTCGCAGCCGAGGCGCCGGGATGCGGCTGGCGGGTCGCGGTCGACACCGCGCCGGTGCTGGAGCGCGAGTGGGCGGCTCGTGCCGGTCTCGGCTGGATCGGCAAGAGCACGATGCTGCTCAATCGCCGGTTCGGCTCCGAGCTCTTCCTGGGCGTACTCCTGACCGACCTCGAGCTGGTCGTGGACCAGCCGGTCCCGGCGCACTGCGGGCGCTGTACGGCGTGTCTCGACGCGTGCCCGACGCGTGCATTTCCCGAACCGCGGGTGCTCGACGCCCGGCGTTGCATCGCCTACCTGACGGTCGAGCACCGGGGCGAGCTCCCGCCCGGCAGGGAGCACATTTCGGGTCGGATGGTCGCCGGCTGCGATGTGTGCAACGAGGTCTGTCCCTGGAATCGGCGGGCGCCGGCCGACCTCCACCCGGAGCTGGCGCCTGCGCCTCACCGGTATTGGCCGCTCCTGGCCGCGCTCGAGAGCCTGGACGGGGAGGGGTGGCGAAAGTGGCGAGAAGGCAGCGCGCTGAACCGCATCCGGTGGCCGGAGATGCGGCGCAACCTGGCGGCGGC
>CAZQYU010000628.1:0-1964 GCA_964597585.1 uncultured Thermoanaerobaculia bacterium | reverse complement strand
CGCCGAAGGTCTCGACGTGGTCCTTTGCCCTGCGCTCGGAGAACTCCATCTTGTATTGAAGGCCCGAGCAACCGCCGCCGATGACCCCGAGCCGCAGGCCGGTTCCGGATGCCGGATGCTCGCGCTCGAAGATGGCGCGTACCTCCGAGAGAGCCCGGTCGGTCAGCTGCACCAGGCGATCCGCCTCTCTGACGGCTCCGCTCATCGGCGCACCTCGCCGACCAGGTTCTCGAGCTCGCCCGAATGGTGCATTTCGACCAGGATGTCGTGCCCGCCGAGCAGCTCTCCGCGCAGCCAAACCTGCGGAAAGGTCGGCCAGTTGCCGTAGGCCTTGGCTGAGGCACGGATCGAGTCGTCGGACAGCACGTCGAACGAGTCGTACTCGAAACCGTAGGCGTCGAGCAGCGCAACCGTGTTGGCCGAGAAGCCGCAACGCGGGGCTTCGGGCCTTCCCTTCATGAACACGAACATCTCGCTCCCCTCGACCATGCGCTTCACCCGTTCCATCGGCGGTGCGTGTGTGTCGACCCTCACGGGCACCGGCGCCGGAATCGTCGGGTTGAGGATCTCGAAGGGGCTCCCGCTCGCGTCGGTCATGATTCGGTCCTCCTCGGCTCGGGACTGGTCGCCTCTTTCGCGGCGTCCGTGGGGGACACGACCCCCCCGCCGGACCTGCGAGGCGCATCCCGGACAACTTGCGACGGGGAATCAGTATTTCAGGTGAGCGACGGGGAGCTGCGGATCAGGGCCCGGCGAAGACCGCGTGCAGGAGCCGGAGCAGAGCCTGCTCGCCAAACGGCGCCAGGGGACCGCCGAGGTCTTCGACCGAGCGGTACCCCCACACGGCCCGAGCCTCCCCAGCCTGGGGGATCAGGTACAGGATCTTCTCGACCAGGAACGGCAGCGGTCGCGAGGCCTGGATCTCGACCTGGCCGAGCGCCGAGAGGAGTGCCTTGGCGGTCGGGTCGAACAGCACGAAGTCCTCTCCGCGGGAGATCCGGAGGCGCTGGTCCCGGATCTCAGTTGCCCGCCCCGGGAAGGCGGGCGAGGTGAAGGTCTCGACCTCGTCGATGAGGGTCACCTCGAGCTCGGGGATCCTCTCCAAAACGCCTCGAATCGCGCCGACGAGCTGAGCCACGGCCGACTCGAACCGCCGCGCTTGGGTGAGGAAGCGCTCCTCCTCCTCCCCCTCGCGGTGGTGGTCCTGATCGCGCAGCGCGGCACGCAGCCCGTCGATCGAGTACTGCTCGGCCATGGTCGCCTCCAAACGCAGTATAGGAAAACCACAGAGGCACAGAAGCACAGAGGAGCACAGAGAGCCGCCATCTTGGACCTCTGCGCTACTCCCGCGTCAGAAGTCCCTCCGGTTTGGCGACATTCAGTGGAGTAACCACTCGGAACCACAAGACTGCTCAGTGGATACCGCCTGCTGAACCACCAAGACGCAAAGACACCAAGCCATCACTTGGGGAGTGGCCCTCACCTGCCTGCATCCCGCAGCTCCGCGCGCAGCAGCCCGTAGATCAGACCGCCCAAGCGATCAGCGTGATGGAGGACTGCTGCGGGGATCTTGACCCCGCGAGCTCGCATCAGGACGAGATCGCTCTGCACCTCCTGGTTACTGCGCCGCTCCGCGGCTTGTGACTCTCCCCGATCAGCCTGCTCCGGCCGTCGCCCTCGCTTCGCGACGACGACACGATCGCCAGGCTGCTCGCGGCGAGTTGTTCGCATACGCTGCCTCCAGATGCTGATACCGGTTGCCCAGCGTCCGCCCGCTGGCCTCCGACAACCGCAGCGCGGTGTTACTGCGCCGCTTCGCGGCTTGTGACTCACCCCGATCAGCCCGCTCCTGCTGTCGTCCTCGCTTCGCGATGTCGACGCAATCGCTGGGCTGCTCGCCGCGAGTTGTTCGGCAGCCCGTACGAGATGGTCTCTCAGATGTGACAGCCCGCGAGGCAGTGACA
>CAZQYU010000627.1:0-1964 GCA_964597585.1 uncultured Thermoanaerobaculia bacterium | reverse complement strand
CGCTGCGCCCACGCCTCCGGGATGTCGAGGCGGTCGTGGCTGTGCCCGCCCGGGGTGTCGTAGACCTTGTACTCGAAGTCCTTGCCCGCCGCCTTGAGCGCCTGGATCAGGTGCTCGACCTCGATGTAGTTGACGTCCTCGTCGTGGAGGTTGGTGTGGATCAGCAGCGGGCGGGTGAGCTTCTCGACGTTCCACACCGGTGAGCGGCGCTTGTACTCGGGCAGGTTGTCGTTGGCGCTCTGGCCGATGTGGTACTCCGACTCATAGAGGTCGCGGTAGCCCTGGGTCTGGTAGCCCATGCGCTGGACCAGGTCCGAGACCGGGACGCCGGCGAAACCGCAGACGTAGCTGTCCGGGTGGTCGAAGAGGCTCATCAGGGTGATCAGGCCGCCGTGGCTCCAGCCCAGGATGCCGACCCGCTTGGGGTCGACGCGGGGGTGGTTGGCGACCGCCCAGTCGCGCGCCGCGAGGCAGTCGTCGACCTCGCGGCCGCCGTAGTCGATGAGCTCGTAGAACCCCTCGCCGTAGCCGGTCGAGCCGCGGTACTCGGGCGCGATCACGATGTAGCCCTGGGCGATGAGCTCACGCACGATGTGGGCGTAGTACGTGGTGAAGTCGGCGTGGACCCCGCCATGGGGCAGGACCACCAGCGGCAGCTTGGCGGCGCCGAGGTCGGCCTTGGGCGTGAACACGTAGGCGTAGAACTTGACGTGGTTGCCGGCGCCGATCCCGGTCGGGTTGGGCTCCTTCCACCGGGGCGGGCCGTAGATCCGGACCTTGTCGACGTTCGCGACGTCGCCCACCCGCTGGGACCAGAGCACGTCGTCGATCGCCTTGGCGAGCTCGTCGAGCCGGTGGTCCATGCCCTCCTGAGCGGCGCGGATCCGGCTGACCTGGTCGGTGAGCGACGGCTCGTCGGCCCACACCGCGCCGACGGTCAGGATCATCGCCACGGTCGTTAACGAGAGCAGCTTTCGCATCACAGCCTCCCTGCCGCGGGAACCCCCGCGCGGGCCAGAGTACACCCGCGAGGAGTCGGTCGTGCGGTGCTCACTCCGCGAAATGCTCTCGGTCTCGAGTCGGCGGAGAGATCGCCATCGCGGCCGCCCCGGCCATGGCAAGCGCCATCCCGGCGCCCGCGAGATAGACCGCGTCGTAGCCGCCGAGGGCGTAGATTCCGGTCATGGCGAGGGGACCGACAGTTTGGCCGAGGCGCAGCACGGTTCCGTTCAGGGCCATGAACGCCGCCCGGCGGTCGTCCGGAGCGAGCGCAGCGAGCAGTGCCTGGACGACGGGGATCGTGGTGCCGAAGGCGACCCCGAGCAGGACCGCCGGGACCGCCAGGGCGAGTGGCGCGGGGGCGAAAGGGATCGCGGCGAGGCCGGCCGCGAAGGACACGAATCCGCCGCGCATGAGGGTTCGCTCGCCGAAGCGCCGAGCGAGGCGTCCGAGCTGGGACGAGGTCAGACCGGTGAACACCGAGAGTGTGGTCATCACCGAGCCGATGATGACCGGCGAGGCCGCGAAGCGATCAGCCATCATCAGCGGCAGGAAGGTGATGTAGGCGCCGTAGAGGAGGATGAAGATGCCGAAGCTGGCACCGTACAGCACCAGGACCGCTGGCCGCCGAACCTCCCGCCAGACGCCCCCGAGATAGTCGCCGAAGCGCTCCGACCGCCCCTTCGCTGGTTCTTCGAGGCGGACCGCGACCAGCAGCGCGACCGCCAGGGCGACGATCGGCAGCGCGAACGGCCATTGCCAGCCCGCCGTTGCGAGGGCGCCGCCGATCGTCGGGTAGGCGGCGGTGCCGACCGAGAGCACACTGGCGTTGTAGCCCATTGCCGCGGTCCGCTGGCGACCGGAGAAGAGGTCGCCGATCAGCGTGACGTTGAGCGAGCCGAGCGAGGCCGCGCCGACACCCTGGAGCAGGCGCAGCGCGAGCAACCCCTCGAGGGAGTGGGCCA
>CAZQYU010000626.1:0-1970 GCA_964597585.1 uncultured Thermoanaerobaculia bacterium | reverse complement strand
CGGCAGGATGCTGGGAGCCGCCTGGCCGCCGCTCCCGTTCCAGCCCAGGCCGCCGGCGTAGCGCCCGAAGTTGTCACCGGTGGTGCCGCTGCGGGAGCTCGCACCCATCGACAGGTCGAGGGTCTGTCGGCCTGGAAAGTCGAGGGTCGAGAGATCGACTTGGCCGCCGCCGAACTCGCCCGGCTTGTCGGGGGTGTAGGACTTGGAGACGTTGATGTTCTGGAGCAGCTTGGCGGGGAAGAGGTCGAGCGGCACCACGCGCCGGTCGGCCTCGGTGGTCGGGATGCGGGCGCCGTTCAGGGTCGTGCTGCTGTAGCGCTCGCCGAGGCCGCGCACGAACACGTACTTGCCGTCCTGGACCGAGATCCCGGTCACCTTCTGGAGCACGGCGGCGGCGTCGGAGCCGATCGACTTGCCCATCTCCTCGGAGCCGATGAGGTCGATGATGTCCGCGGCACCCTTGCGCGAGGCGAGCAGGGACTCCTCGCTCGTCTTCTCGGTCTCGGAGCTGACGGTGACCTCGCCCGTGAAGGCCGCGTTGCCCTGGCCACTCGTTCCCTGGGCTCCGGTTGCGGGGGTCGTGCCGCCCTCTGCAGCGGGCGGCAGCGCCACGCCGGCGGCGCCCTCGGTGGGCAGCAGGACCAGGGCGATGTCGGCCACGCCGCCGTCGGTGACGACGACGTTCGCCTCCTGCTGCGGGTCGAAGCCGTCCTTGGTGAGGGTCACGGTGTAGGTCCCCGCCGGGACGGCGACGTGAAACGCGCCGGCGGCATCGGTCCGGGTCGTGATCGAGGTCCCGTCGAGGGTCAGAACGGCCCCGCTCACCGGCTGGCCGGTGAGCCCGTCGACCACCACGCCCGTCACCGTTCCGTCGGCCCACGCCAGGGCGGGCACCAGGCACAGCGCAAGGGCGAGGGTCATGCAACCTAGCACAGAGATTCTCATTCGCATCGCTCCTCCGTCCGTTCGCGAGATGAATGGACCGGCCTTCCCACGCGGTCCGTGGACGACAGGACACCAGACGTGTGTGAAGCCGGGATCGGCGGCAGGTAAAGGTCCGGTGAAGCGTCCCGCACGGAGACGTCCGAGCAGATCGAATCACCCGCCTCGAGTCCCTGCGAGCCCACCCTGAGGGGGCTAGGAGTATGTAGCCCATAGCCTACACGGCGTCTTTCGGGCGGCGTGAAGCCCTGTTTTCGTTGCATCCTCGGCCCGTACTCGGAGTACTGCTCCTTGAATGCGCCTCAACAGGGCCTTCACGGCGCTCCGAAATCCACCATCCATCTATGAGCTACACACTCCTAGTGCGGCACTTTGCAGCGTCTCGCGGGCGGGCCGTCACCGCCCGCACGACAGCTTGCCGAACCTCGAGGGAGGGTCGGCGGCTGCCGGCCGGTAGGTTCGGGACTACCTGTTGAGGGAGAACCCGAGCAGGCCGGCAACGAACGGGGCGACCGCGGTCGCGGGCATCTCGGTCCGCTCGGCGCGGGCGACCCCCGCGCCGCGGGCGAGGAAGATCCCGCACATGCCGTCGAAGCGCGCGTGGTAGCCGTGCTGGGCGTAGTAGCGGCTGGGCGCGATCGGCTGTGGAGCGAGCGCCGAGGACGCGGACCAGCCCGGACGCAGCAGCACCACGAGGTCACCGCCGTTGGGGTGGTCGAACGCCTCGCGCGCCGCCTGCTCGCGGGTGTAGATGCGGTCCACCACCGGCTGCCCGCCCTGCTCGAGGTCGGCGAAGGCGCGCGCCGCGCGCTCCAGGAGGGCCTCGGCGTCGGCCGGGGCGACCACGCCGCCCGGCTCGCGACCGGCGAGGTTGAGGTAGATCTCGGCGGCGCCGCCCGAGGCCACGGCGACCATGGGGGTGTTCGCCGCGACCCGCGGGCCGGCTGCGGTCTGTGACACCTCGACCAGCCCTGCGGCGGCGAGCACGGTGTTGACGAAGACCTCGTCGTGGATCGGCAGGTGTCCGT
>CAZQYU010000625.1:0-1970 GCA_964597585.1 uncultured Thermoanaerobaculia bacterium | reverse complement strand
ATGTCGGAGTGGCAGATGCCGCAGGCAACGACCTCGACCACGACCTCGTGGTCCTCCGGTCCGTCGATGCTGAACTCATAGGGCCGCAGCGAGGCCCCCTGGGTCTCGGCCGCCCATGCGGAAACACGAGTCGTCATGACAGTACCTCCGACTGAGCAACCCGGCGGCGCACGAGGCGAATTTCCTCGTAGGGTACACTCTCGAGCCCCGGAGGACTGAATGTACGAAAGCGAGCTCGAGCTGGCGATCGCAACCGTCCGTGAGGCGTGCGGATTGACCTCGGCGGTGCAGGAACGGATCGTCGCGGCACGCGACGCGGTGTCCAAGGCCGATCGCTCCCCGGTCACGATCGCCGACCTCGCCGCCCAGATCGTGATCGGCGAGCGCCTGCGCGCGGCCTTTCCCGATGACCCGCTGATGGCCGAGGAGGACTCGCGGCCGCTGACCGGCCCGGGCACCGAAGGCATTGCCAGGGAGGTGCTCGCCCTCGCCCGCACACGCCTTCCCGAACTCGACGCAGACGCGGCGGCCGCAGCCCTCGACCGCGGCCGACACCCGGGCGGCGTCGGCGGCCGTTTCTGGATGCTCGATCCGGTCGACGGCACCAAGGGCTTCCTGCGCGGCGAGCAGTACGCGATCGCACTCGCGCTGGTCAACGACGGTGAGGTCGTCGTGGCGGTGCTCGGCTGTCCGAACCTGCCCCTCGAGCCGGGCCGGGAGGACGGACCGCGCGGCTGCCTCTTCGCCGCCGCGCGCGGCACCGGCGCCACGGTGCGGGCGATTGCCGGCGGAAGCGCCCGGCCGATCTCCGTCTCAGCGGCCACGGATGCCGCCGAGGCGGTGCTGCTCGAATCCGTCGAGGGCGGCCACTCCTCCCACGACCGCACCGCGGCGATCGCGGCCCGGCTCGGCATGCATCGCCCCCCGGTCCGGCTCGACAGCCAGTGCAAGTACGGCGCACTCGCCCGCGGCGAGGCGTCGATCTACCTCCGCCTGCCGCGCTCGTCGGGCTACCGGGAGAAGCCCTGGGACCACGCTCCTGGAGCACTGCTGCTCGAAGAGGCCGGCGGCCGCGTCAGCGACCTCGCGGGCCGGCCGCTCGACCTCGCCTCGGCGCGCACCATGGCGCCGGCCGGCGGCATCCTCGCCACCAACGGCGCGATCCACGACCGGGTCCTCGCCGCCGCCCGCGCTGAGCTCGAGCTTGACCGGGTCGAGCCGTGAGTGCGACCACCGAACGCGTCCGGTTCGCCGGCAGCCTCGGCGCCGAGCTCGCGGCCCAGCTCGAGCTGCCCGACGGTGACCCACGGGGCTGGGTCGTGTTCGCACCGTGCTTCACGTGCGCCAAGGACGCGAAGGCGATCGTGCACGCGAGCCGGGCGCTACGGGCGCATGGCCTCGCGGTGCTCCGCTACGACGTCACCGGAGTCGGCGAGAGCGAGGGCCGGTTCGCCGACACCACCTTCGCCTCTCAGGTCGACGACCTTGCCGCCGCCTGCGCGGCCGCCCGCGAGCGCGGCGCCGGACCCCTACTGCTCGCCGGGATCAGCCTCGGCGGCGCCGCGGTGCTGGTCGGCGCGCCGCGGATCGACGATGTCGTCGCAGTCGCGACCGTCAACGCCCCGTCCGACACCCGCCACCTCCGCGACCTGCTCGCGACCCGCGCGCCGGCGATCCTCACCGAGGGCGAGGCCGACGTCACCCTGTTCGGCAAGACCACCCGAATCGGGCGCGCCCTGCTCGACGACGTGCTGCGCCACGACCCCGAGGCCGCCGCCGCCGAGATCGGCCGGCCGCTGATGATCTTCCACGCCCCGGCCGACACCGTCGTCCCCGCTGAGCACGCCCGGCGCCTGTTCACCGCGGCCCGTCACCCCAAGAGCTTCGTCGCCATCGACGACGCCGACCACCTCCTGCTCGACCCGCCCGGCGCCGCCGACCGGGTCGGCGAGATTCTCGCCGCGTGGGGG
>CAZQYU010000624.1:0-1979 GCA_964597585.1 uncultured Thermoanaerobaculia bacterium | reverse complement strand
GCGGCCCTGAGCCATCACGCGAGGAGTGCGCCCATGCTCGCCGAGTCCCCGGTCTTCCCGATCCGGTAGGCGGTGAGCACGGCGTCGAGCTTGGTGAATGCCTCGGCCCAGCCGTTCTCGGTGGGTGCCGCGTAGCCCTCCGGGAGCCACTGGCGGATCTCCAGCCGGGTCCGTCCGTCGGCCTCGTCGTGGAATTCGAGCCGGACCCGGGTCTCGAACGGCTCGAAGCCACCAGGCAGCTGGCCGGTGACGCGCATGATGCCGTCGAGCAGCGCACCGTCGACGACGTCGGTGAGATCGAGGCGGCCCTGGGACCAGATGGCGGGATCGGCCGGGAAGAGCTCCTTCCATTGCAGGTAGCCGCCGGGGCGCACGTCGAACTCGACCTGATCGCGAGGCAGCGCGTTGCCGATGGGACCCCACCACGCCGCGAAGTGGTCGGGATCCGTGAACGCCCGGTACACGAGAGCGCGCGGCGCGTCGAAGACGCGCGTCACGGCGAGCTGTGGGGTCGCGGTCGTGGTCATGGGCTGCCTTTCGTCTTCTCGGTTGGTGGTCTGCGCCCGCTTTCGGGCTCTTCTGACGCGAGGCGAGCAAGGTGGCTGTCCAGCCGGTCGAAGCGCTCGATCCAGAGCCGCTCGTAGCGGGCCAGCCACGTCGCTGCGGGGGCGAGGGAGGTGGGGGAGAGCCGCGCATGGCGCCAGCGGCCCTCCTTGCTGCGGGTGATGAGCGACGCGCGCTCGAGCACCTTGAGATGCCGGGAGATGGCCGGGAGGCTGATGGAGAACGGCTCCGCAAGCTCGGTGACCGTGGCATCACCGCCGGCCAGCCGCTCCAGGATCCCGCGGCGGGTCGCGTCGGCGAGAGCGCCGAAGAGGAGGTCCAGGTTCGCTGGAGTCCGTTCTGGAACTACACTTAACATACTCGTTAACTATAGACCGGGTTGCATCGAATGACAAGGCAGGTTCGGCCGCGGCGGGGCAGACTACACCGGGCCGGTTTCCACGCCCGAATCCCTTGCGGAGGTGGTCGACATGCTCGGCGCGTACCCCATCTTCCCGATCCTGCTCTCCCGCGACCTGGGGGAGAGCCGGCGCTTCTACCACGACGTCCTGGGGCTCGAGGTCCTGCACGAGGACGAGGAGCGAGTCGTCTTCCGCTGCGGGGGCGATACGACCCTGGCCTTGAGCCGCAGCACCATCGGCACCGCGGACGCCCAGACCCAGGTCGGCTGGCGAGTACCGGACATTCACGCCGCCGTTGCCGAGCTGCGGGAACGCGGCGTCCGGATCGAGGAGTACACCGCGCCGGACCCGGTGACGACCGACGGCGTGGCCGACATGGGCTGGCTGTGGGCCGCCTGGTTCCTGGACCCCCACGACAACGTGCTCTCCGTGGTCCAGCGCAAGGCCTGAGCCGATGGCGATCGACCCGCAGAATCCCATCGTCCGCGTGCTCGCCGACGCTGCGGCCCGCGAGGCGACGGAGCCCGATGCCGCCGCTGCCGCCTATCGCCGGGCATGGGATCTCGCCACCGACGACTACGAACGCTGCATGGCCGCCCACTACCTCGCCCGCATCCAGGTGTCGGAGGATGACCGATACCGATGGAACGCCGTGGCCCTCGAGAAGGCGCTCGCGGTGGCCGATGGCCGGGCCGATGGATTCCTGGCCTCCCTGCGGCTCAACCTGGGGCGATCGCTCGAGGACCTCGGGCGGATGGACGAGGCACGAGCCGAGTACGGCGCGGCCCGCGACGCGGCACGGGAGCTACCCGAAGGCGCCTATCGGTCCACCATCGAGGAGGCCCTGGACCGGGCCGGCCGGCGTGTCGGTCAGTAGATCTCGGGCACGAAGTTCTGGTCTGACAGGGGTGGGCGAATGTACCCGATGTCCGGCTCGCGCGGGGGCAGCACGATCTTCCTGGGCGTGAGGTCGGTGTAGGGGACCAGGCTCAGCAGGTGGGCGATCACGTTGAG
>CAZQYU010000623.1:0-1979 GCA_964597585.1 uncultured Thermoanaerobaculia bacterium | reverse complement strand
GGGGCCGGGTAGCCGAGGACCTCCTGGTAGGCGCGGTCGGCGAGGTTGACCACGCGCAGGGTCAGCTCGCCGCCCCGGATCACCCGCCACGCGAGCGCCACGTCCGCCGTCACGAAACCCGCGTTGGTGGTGCGCGCGCCGGTCACCGGGTCGACGTCGGCCCGTGGGCCGACCCAGGCCACGGTGAGGTCGCCGCCGAGGCGCGCGCCGAAGCGGCCGTGGAGGCTCGCGGCGCTGCTCAGCCGGGGTCGGCGCGGCAGCTCGCGGCCCGCGCCGTCCTCGGTGTCGAGGAAGGTCGCCTGCAGCGAGCCCGCGAGCCCCGGACCGAGAGCCACCTCGAGGCCGCTCTCGAAGCCGCGGATCCTGGCCTCGGCGATGTTGGAGAAACGCAGCGAGGCGAAGTCGTACTCGATCAGGTTCTGAAGGTCAGTGGCGAAGGCGGTGACCTGCCACGACACCGCCCCGCCGGGCCGGGAGGCGAGCCCGAGCTCGGCCGAGCGCGAGGTCTCCGGGGCGAGGTCGGGGTTGCCGTAGAACGGGAAGTAGAGCTCGCCCACGGCGGGCTGACGGTAGGCCTCGCCGTAGCCGGCACGCAGCTCGACCGAGTGGCCGAGGTGCCAACCGACGGCGAGTCGCGGCGAGACCTCCGAGCCCCAAGGGCGGGCGTCGTCCCAGCGCACGCCGCCGACCAGGCGCAGCCGCTCGAGCGGCCGCCACACGTCCTGAGCGAAGAGGCTCCAGACATCGCTCGAGGCGCCGTCGAGGTTGACGCCGAAGGACGAGCGGTCGTCCACCCGGTCGCGGCGCCACTCGGTGCCGGCGGTGACGGCGTGGCGGCCGACCACACGGCGCGCAGAAACCCGTCCCTGGACGCCGCGGGTGTCGGTGGTCGAGCTGGTGAAGCCGTAGGGGTCGTCGGGGTTGGCATAGCCGAGCTCGCCGAGCACGACCGCGGCGTTCGCCTCGACCGTCCAGCCGTCGCCCTCGGCCCAGGTCACGGGCACCGCGACCAGGGTCTGGCGGCTGGTCTGGCGGCTATGCGGGGTCAGGGTGGCCCCGGAGAAGGGCACGCCGACGTCTGCGTCGACGTGCTGGACGAGCAGCCCGACCCGGCTCGAGGAGCCCCAACGCATGCCGGCGTCGACGAGCATCTGGCGGGTGGAGACGTCGTCGTTGACCAGCGGGCCCTGGAACGAGCGGTCGAAGCCGGACGCGGTGAGGTCGAAGCGCTCGTCGGCCCAGGCGACGTTGGCCTCGAGCCGCTGCCACGAGTCACCGCCGCCCTCGGCGAAGAGGCCACCGCCGAGGCCGGGCGCGGCGCGGCGCGGGATCAGGTTGACGACCCCGCCGATGGCGTCGGCGCCCCACAGCGCGGAGTACGGCCCGCGCGCGACCTCGACCCGGTCGAGGCCCGCGGTCGGCACGGTGCTCCAGTCGAAGCCGGCGAAGTAGGGCGAGTTGAGGCGGACGCCGTCGAACAGCACCAGGGTGTGGTCTGACTCGGTGCCGCGGGTGAAGAGCGACGTCACGCCGCCCTCGCCCCCGGAGCGGGCGATACCGAGGCCGGGCAGGCGGCGCAGCAGCAGCGCCAGGGTGTCGGCCTCGGCGTCGTCGATCTCCTGGCGCGAGATCACCGAGACCGGGACCGGGACGTCGGAGACCTTCTCCTCGCTGCCGGTCGCGGTGACCGTGATCTCCTCTTTGAAGGTTGGCGAGGCCGCGGCGCAGGGCAGCGCCACGAGCACGGCGAGACAGGTTGCAAGGAGTGGGAACGATGGGCCGCGCGACGTCGTCATGTGAAACCTCCCGTTTCGCGTCGGAACGGCAGGTCTCCTGACTCCCGGATCGTCCAGGTCCGCTCGCCTTCCCGGTCGGTCAACCCTTGCGGATCGTTCCGGCCAGTGGCTGGGTCTCCCCGTGAGCGGCCTGTCCCCGGTCACAGTGGCGGGGGCCGCGCCGGACTCGCACCGGCTTCCCTC
>CAZQYU010000622.1:0-1983 GCA_964597585.1 uncultured Thermoanaerobaculia bacterium | reverse complement strand
ACGATCGTGCCGCCGATGGTGAAGATCGGCACCAGGAATGCGCCGAGGCCGCCGGCGTGGTAGAGCGGAGTGAAGATCGGGCTGACGTCGTCGGCCCGGAGCTGCCAGCCGACGACCGTGTCGAGCCCGTTCCACGCCACCATCCGGTGGGGAATGATGACGCCCTTGGGCTTTCCCGTCGTGCCCGAGGTGTAGAGCAGGCAGTACGGCGACTCGGGGTCGCACGGGTTTCGGCGCCAACCGGACGGCGCGAGCCCGGCAACCAGCTCAGCGTAGCGCGGGTCGCCAGGGGTCTGCGGCGAGTCGAAAGCGACCCAGCGCGGGACCGAGGCCGCGCGCCGCAGCTCGGCAACCACGCCCGCGTGCTCGCCGTCGTACAGGCATGCCGCAAGCCCGCAGTCGGCGACGATCCCGGCGAGCTCGTGGGCGGTCGCCCGGGTCGACAGCGGTACCAGGATCACTCCCGACTTACCGGCGGCGAAGAAGGCGTCGAGGAACTCGACCCGGTTGCCGGACAGCACTCCGACGCGGTCCCCGGGGGAGAGGCCGAGGCTTTCGAGCCACACCCGGGCGCAGGCGGCCGCGCGCCGGTCGAGCTCACGGTAGGTGAAGCGACGATCGGTCGCAACCTCCACCAGTGCCGGAGCGGTGGGCGTCAGTCGCGCGCGCTCGCCGAGGACGTCTCCGTGGATCATGGGGCCTCCGCTGCGACGTCTGGCTCGGACTTCGGGGCCGGCGGCGGCCCGTCAAGCAGCCGGATGAGGGCATCGTCGAACTCGGTCGGGCACTCCCGCTCGGGCACGTGGCCGCAGCCCGGCAGCACCGTCAGCCGCGCCGCCGGCAGCTCGTCGAGCATGCGCCGCGCGTAGTTGAGGTCGAACAGCTTGTCGGCGTCGCCCCACAGCAGGTCGACCGGGACGGTGACCTCAGCGAGGCGGCCGTCGAGCAGATACGGCGCCATTTCACCGGCAGTCTGGGCGAAGCGAGCGAGCGGCCCGACCCGGGCTTGGCGGATGATGTCGGCGAGCACCCAGTTCGGCACCGGCGGCGTCTTCGGCCCGGTGAGGGCGTCCATGAGCTTGGACGCCTCGGCGCGGGTGCGCGGGAGCAGTGTGAGCCCGGGCTTCGACTCCTGGACCGCGCCCCCGTTGACCGCCACCACCCGGGTCACGCGGTCGGGGTGGTTGCGGGCCTCGAGCAACGCGACCCAGGCGCCGAGCGAGTTGCCGACCAGAACCGCGGGCTCGCCGACGGCACGAGCGTCCAGGGTCGCCCCGACACCGGTCAGGATCTGCTTCATGTGGATCGGTCCGGTGCGCGGATCGCTCGCACCGTGCCCGGCGAGGTCGGGGACCAGCACCCGGTAATGCTCGACCAGGCGAGGCACGGCGCGCGCCCAGGCGCCGGCCTGGTCCCCGGCGCCGTGCAGGAGGACCACCGTCGGGCCGGAGCCCCCCTGCCATACCGAGACCTTTCCGAACGGCACCTCGACCTCGCTGCGCTCGAGGCCCGCCTTGCGAAGAGCGTAGCGGCTGACCCGGGCGTCGACCGCGAGCGGGTGGCGGAACACGTAGATCGCGCCGCCGACGAAAGTCAGCACCGCCAGCAGGGCGAGAATCAGCAACACCCTGCCGACGAGGCCTGCGCTGGGAAGCATGGGCGACGCTCCCTTCCGGCCGGGGTCACCGCATCCGGAACGCGGCGCCGGCCTGATTGTAGCCAACCCCAGAGCCGACGAAGATCACCAGGTCGCCGGGTTTCACGCGGCCCTGCTCGACCGCGTCGTCGAAGGCGATCGGCACGCACGCCGAGCCGGCGTAGCCCCACTTCTCCATCACCGTGTGGGCCTTGGTCATGGGCAGGCCGAGGTCGGCCATGACGAGCTCGATCGAGGGCTTGCGGACCTGGGTGAAGATCGCGAGGTCGACGTCTTGAAGCTCGAAGCCGCCGTTGGCCGCGAGTGCACGCGCCACCGCCGGCCAG
>CAZQYU010000621.1:0-1987 GCA_964597585.1 uncultured Thermoanaerobaculia bacterium | reverse complement strand
GGGTAGGCCCCGAGCTGCCGCGCGTCGCGCAGCGTCGCCTCCTGGCGCGCCTTGCGGAGGGCGTCCCCGACAAGGCTCACCCTGCTCTCCCGGCGAGCTGGCGCCGCGCGCGGCGGATCTGGCGCCACCCCAGGTGGTCGCGGCCCTCGACGTAGCCGGCGAGCAACGCGGTGTCGCACAGCGAGTTGATCAAGCGCGGGACGCCGCCGGTCGCACGGGCGATCGAGCGCAGTGCCGCCGCGCTGAAGGTCGGCCGGCCGTTGGCTCCGGCGACCTGGAGGCGGTGCGCGATGTAGCTCTCGACCTCTGCGCGGTCGAGCGGCCCGAGGTGGTAGCGCACGGTGATCCGCTGGTTGAGCTGGCGCAAGGCCTTGCGGTCGAGGGTGGCGCGCAGCTCGGGCTGGCCGATGAGCACGATCTGGAGCAGCTTGCGGTCGTCGGTCTCGAGGTTCGAGAGCAGTCGCACCTCCTCGAGCAGCTCGTTGGGCATGTCCTGCGCCTCGTCGATGAACAGCACCACGTCCTGGCCGGCAGCGGCACGCTCGAGCAGGAAGCGATTGAGCCGCTGAACCAGACGCACGCGGTCGTTGCCACGGTCGTCGAGCCCGTACTCCGCGAGGATCGAGCGCAGGAGCTGGATGCCGGTCATCACGGGGTTGAGCACGAGCGCGGTGGCATAGCAGTCGCCAAGCTCCTCGAGCACCGCGCGGCACAGGGTGCTCTTGCCCGCTCCGACCTCGCCGGTGATCTGGATGAAGCCGCGCCGCTGGGTGATCCCGAATAGGAGATGCTCGTAGGCCTCCCGGTGCCGGCGGCTGAAGAACAGGTACCGGGGGTCGGGCGTGATGCTGAACGGCGGGGCCGTGAGGCCGTAGAACTCGAGGTACATCCGTGGCTTGCCGCCTCCGCGGCGTCCCATTGTACTCGTGCGGTCGCCGAGCGTCCCGGTCGCCGTGTCGGCCGCGCTGGAGTAGAGTTGGCGCCGGAGGATGCGGCGATGAAGAGGACACCCTGGCTCGCGATGGCAGCCCTGATCATGGCGGTGGCCGTACCGGCGGCGGCCGGCGACGACACCCCGGCGAAGGCGCCCGAGGGTACGACCGCGCTCATGATCATCGACATCCAGAACTTCTACTTCGAGGGCGGCCAGCTGCCGCTCGTGCACCCGGTCGAAGCCAGTCTCCAGGCCAAGCGGCTGCTCGAGGGCTTCCGGGCGGCGGGGTTGCCGGTGATCCACGTGCAGCATCTCCCGAAGGACCAGGACAGGCCGGACCCGACCGGAATCGCCGAGCCCTATCGGATTCACCCCAACGTCCTGCCGAAAGCGGGCGAGGTCGTGATCGGCAAGCACTACGCCAACGCCTTCCGCGACACCGACCTGCTTGCGATCCTGCGGCGTCTCGGCGTGACGCGGCTCGTGATCTGCGGCATGCAGACCCACATGTGCGTCGAGGCGGCGACCCGCGCCGCGGCCGATCTCGGCTTCGACGTGACCGTGGTCCACGACGCCTGCGCGACCCGCGACCTCGAGTTCGGCGGCACCACGATACCTGCCGCCCAGGTCCATGCCGCGGCGCTGGCGGCGATGCAGGGCGGGGGGTACGCGAAGGTTGTCTCCACCGACGAGGAGCTCGCCGCGCTGAAGTAGCTTCACCCCCCGGACCCCCGGACCCCCGGACCCCCGGACCCCCGGACCCCCGGACCCCCGGACCGAGGACCGGGCTGGGAAGCACAGGCCGAGCCCTGGGGTCCGCGGCCTATGGCCGCTGACCTCGCGCGCCGTCGAGGCGTCGTTGCGAGCGTCGGACGCTCGCCCCCACGCCTCGACGCCCGGCGCCGATCCGCTGACGCGGATCGCCAGAGCCACGCGGTCGATGGCAACTCGAATCGGCGTCGCGTCGAAGCACGTCGAGCATTCAGGCCCGCCCCCCACCCCCCACCCGCCCGCCCTCGGAGAATCCGCACTTGGGATCGCTGACGCGCTCCC
>CAZQYU010000620.1:0-1989 GCA_964597585.1 uncultured Thermoanaerobaculia bacterium | reverse complement strand
CCGCTGGTGGGCGTCGTAGAAGCGCATCTGGATTACGAGGAGCGTCGGGACCAGGACGAGCCAGCCCACGACCAGAAGCGTCATGAGCGGATGCTGGCAGCAGTCGGCTGGTCGCCCGGTCTCTCGACGCTGAAACGGTCAGGCCGTTGGCGTGGGCGGCACGCCGGCGAGTCGCCGACGGAGGTACTCGCCGGTGAGTGAGCCCCTGGCCCGGACGAGCTCGGATGGTGGCCCCTCGAAGATCACGCGCCCGCCGTCGTGGCCGCCCCCCGGCCCCAGGTCGATCACCCAATCGGCGCCGGCGACCACGTCGAGGTTGTGCTCGATGACGATCACCGTCCGACCGGCGTCGACGAGCCGGTCGAGGAGCCCGATGAGGTTATCGACGTCCTGCATGTGGAGCCCGGTCGTAGGCTCGTCGAGGACGTAGACCTCGGTGTCGTCGGACATCTCGATCGCGAGCCTCAGCCGCTGGCGCTCGCCACCCGACAGCGTACCGAGCTCCTGCCCCAGCGACAGGTAGCCGAGCCCGACGTCGGCCAGCCGTTCGAGCATGACCCGCACGCGGCGCTCCGTGAAGAAGTCGCGTGCCTCCTCCACCGCCATCGCCAGGACCTCGACGATGTTCTGCCCGCGCAGGCGGTAGTGGAGGACGTCATCGGTGAAGCGCCGGCCCTCGCACACCTCGCACACGCTGACCACCTCGGCCATGAACCCGAGGTTGGTGTAGATCTTGCCCAGGCCGTTGCATGCCGGGCATGCGCCTTCCGAGTTCGCGCTGAACAGGCCCGGCTTGACGCCGTTGGCCTTCGCGAACGAGGTGCGGATCGGGTCGAAGATGCCGGTATAGGTGGCCGGATTCGAGCGGCGCGAGCCGCGGATCGCGGATTGGTCGATGACCGTCACCGATGGATCGGTCCGGGGCATGCAGCCATGGACCAACGAGCTCTTGCCCGATCCGGCGACTCCGGTGACCGCCACCAGCACGCCCAGCGGAACGTCCACCGAAACGTCCTGCAGGTTGTGGAGCCGCGCATTCCGGATGGCGATCGAGCCGCGCCTCGCGCGTGTCTCGGGTTTCAGCTCCTGCCGAATGTCGAGGTGGTGGCCCGTGGCCGTCCCCGATGCGATCAGGCCCCCGACCGGCCCCTCGTAGACGACCGTGCCGCCGTGGGGACCGGCGCCCGGCCCCATGTCGACCACGTGATCGGCGATCCGGATCACCTCGGGGTCGTGCTCGACGACGAGGACCGTGTTGCCCTTGTCGCGCAGCCGCCGGAGGAGCGTGTTCATGCGCTGGACGTCATGCGCGTGCAGACCGATCGTCGGCTCGTCGAACACGTAGGTGACATCCGTCAGCGACGACCCGAGGTTGCGGATCATGCGGGTCCGCTGCGCCTCGCCGCCGGACAGCGTCCCCGCGGGGCGGTCGAGGCTGAGATACCCGAGACCCATCTCGACGAACGAGTCGAGGCTCGCGCCCAGCGCGGCCAGCAGCGGAGCCACCGAAGGTTCGGTCAGGCCGCGCACCCACGCCGCCAGGTCGCTGATCTGCATCGCGCAGGCGTCGGCCATGCTGAGCCCGGCGACCTTCGACGACCGAGCAGCCTCGTTGAGCCGGGTGCCGCCGCAATCCGGGCAGGCGCGGAAGGTGACCGCGCGCTCCACGAAAGCGCGCATCTGCGCCTGGAGCGTGTCGACGTCCTTGGACAGGACTGACTTCTGGACCCTGGGGACCAGTCCCTCGTAGGTCAGGTTGATGCCGTTGATCCGTACCTTCGTCGGCTCCTTGTGGAGGAAGTCGTGGAGCTCGGTCTCGGTGTACTCACGGATCGGCTTGGCCGGGTCGAAGAAGCCGGATTCGCTGAACATCCGCGTGGACCAGCCGTCGGCCGTATAGCCGGGCACGGTGATGGCGCCCTCGGCCAGTGACTTGCGCTCGTCGTAGAGCTGGGTCAGGTCGATGTCGGTCACGGTGCCCATGCCCTC
>CAZQYU010000619.1:0-1991 GCA_964597585.1 uncultured Thermoanaerobaculia bacterium | reverse complement strand
CGGCTGATCCTGCTCCGTCACGGCGAGAGCGCCTGGAACCGCGAGAACCGGTTCACGGGTTGGACCGACATTGACCTCTCGCCGGCGGGCGTCGCCGAGTCACACGCGGCAGCCGAGCGGCTGCGGGAGGCCGGTGTCGACTTCGACCTCGCCTTCACCTCGGTGTTGCGACGGGCGATCCGGACGCTGTGGATCGTCCTCGACGACCTCGGCCGGATGTGGGTGCCGGTCGAGCGGAGCTGGCGGCTGAACGAGCGCCACTACGGTGCGCTGCAGGGCCTCAACAAGGCCGAGACCGCCGGCCGCTTCGGCGAAGCCCAGGTCCATGCCTGGCGGCGGAGCTACGGCACGCGGCCGCCACTACTGGATGAGGGCGATCCTCGCTGGGAGCGGGCCGATCCGCGCTACGCCGCACTCTCGGACACCGAGCTGCCCCGCGGCGAGTCACTGGCCGACACGATTGCCCGCGTGCTGCCGTACTGGGAGGAAGCGATCGCGCCGGCGCTCCGGACTGGCGCCCGGGTGCTGGTCGTGGCCCACGGCAACAGCCTGCGAGGCCTGGTCATGCATCTTGACCGTCTCGGTGCCGACGAGGTCGCGGCCCTCACAATCCCGACCGGCATCCCGCTGCTCTATCGCCTGACGGCCGAGCTGCGACCGACCGAGCACCGTTACCTCGCCGAGCCGAGTGAAATCGCGGCGGCAGTCGCCCGGGTCGTCGAGCAGGGTCGAGCGTCCAGCGCGGGTGCGAAGGTGGCGGCATCGTGACCCGCTCCCTCGCCACAGTCGCCGTGGCCGCCGTCCTCCTCGGCGCCGGCTGCGAGGGCGGGGCTCCGTCGATAGACAGCCGCCCGCTGATCGTGGCAACGACGACGATCGTCGGCGACCTCGCGGCCCACGTCGCTGGCGATCAGGCGCGGGTCGAGGTCCTCATGCCGGTAGGGGCCGATCCACACGACTTCGAGCCGTCGGCCCAGCAGGCGGCGAGCCTGCGCCAGGCCGAGCTCGTCGTCACCAGCGGGCTCGGCCTCGAGGGCGGCCTGGCCGACGCGCTCGTGGCGGCGGCCGACGATGGCGTGCCGATCCTTGAGCTCGGTCCCGCCGTCGACCCGCGACCGCTGGCCGGCGACCCGAACGTTCCCGACCCGCATTGGTGGCTCGACCCGATGAGGGCGGCCCGGGCCGTCCGGCTCATCGGTCAGCGGCTCGCGGAGATCGCACCGGGCGACTGGGCGTCGCGGGCTGACCGCTACGCCACGGACCTGGAGGCGCTCGACGGCGAGCTCCGGTCCGCCCTGAGCGTCATCCCGACCGCCCGGCGGACGCTCATCACCAGCCATGCCGCGTTCGGTTACTTCGCCGAGCGCTATGGGTTCAAGGTCATCGGCGTCCTCGTGCCCGGCGGCTCGACCCAGGCTGCGCCCGATCCTCGGCAGCTCGCCGAGCTGGCGTCGGTCATTCGCACCGAGGGCGTGCGGGCGATCTTCGGCGAGACAACGCTGCCCACCAACGTCGCCGACGCCCTCGCCGCCGAGGTCGGCGGGAAGGTCCAGGTCGTCGTGCTCTACACCGGCTCGCTCGGTGAGCCCGGTTCGGGGGCCGACACCTACGCGGGCCTGCTGCGCACCGACGCGCAGCGCATCGCCGACGCGCTCGGTTGACGCCATGGTCGAGTGGCTGACCGAGCCCTTCTCGGTCCACTTCATGCAGCAGGCCCTGCTGGGAGGCCTGCTGGCGGCGGTCACCACCGCGCTGATCGGGACCTGGGTCGTCATCCGCGGGATGGCGTTCATGGGCGACGCGCTCGCACACGGGGTCCTGCCCGGCATCGCGCTCGCCTTTGTGGTGGGTTTCGACCTGACCCTCGGCGCCGTGGCTGGTGCACTGGTCATGGTGGGCGGCATCGCGTTCGTCCACCGCAAGGCCGGTCTGCGCGAGGACACCGGCATCGGCCTGCTGTTCGTCGGGATGCTGGCCCTGGGCGTGATCAT
>CAZQYU010000618.1:0-1999 GCA_964597585.1 uncultured Thermoanaerobaculia bacterium | reverse complement strand
AGGTCGAGGCCGAGGTCATCGACATCAACCACGAGCGCGGCCGGATCAGCCTCTCGATCCGCCGGCTCCAGCCCGATCCCTGGGAGTCGACGGTCGCCGACTTCAAGGTGGGCGACATCATCGACGGGACCGTCACGAAGCTCGTCAACTTCGGTGCGTTCGTCCGGGTCCGCGAGGGCCTCGAGGGCCTGATCCATATCAGCGAGCTCTCGCACCAACGGGTGGCCCATCCGGGCGATGTCGTTCACGAGGGCCAGGTGCTCAAGCTCAAGATCATCAGCCTGGACTCCGAGCGCCACCGCCTGGGGCTCAGCCTCAAGCAGGCCGAGGAGCCGCCGGTTCGGTCGATGCCGGAACCCGGCGTGCCGATGGGCGGCGGCGAGCGACGTGAGCGACGTGAGCGACGTGAACGGCCCGATCGTGCCTACTCGGCGTCGGATGCACAGTCCGAGCCGGAGGGCGGGATCGACACCACCCTGGCCGCCGCGTTTGCACAGGTCCGGGACCAGCTCGCCGCGGCGGAGGCGGCCGTGGATGTGCCTGCCGCATCACCGGCGCCCGAGCCGGAAGCGACGGCATCCGAGCCTGGGGCAACGGCCGTCGCCGAGACCGGGACCGCAGTGGCTCCGGCCGGCGATGAGTCACCCGAGGCTCCGCCTGAAGTCCCCGAGACCGTGGCCGCAGACACGCAGACCGTGGCCGCAGAAACCGAGCCGGAAGCCGGGGCAGAGGTCGTGTCCGCGACAGCTGAGACCGCCGAGCCGGAAGCCGCGCAGGCTGAGACCGCCGAGCCGGAAGCCGCGCAGGCTGAGACCGCCGAGCCGGAAGCCGCGCAGGCTGAGACCGCCGAGCCGGAGGCCGCCGAGGGCTCCGAGGACAAGCCGGGCTGACCCAGCGGGCGCCCCCCTCTTCGCTCCCACGACCCGCCGGCAACCGGCGGGTCGCTGCGACCCCGGGACCGTGTGCCTGCGATCCTGAACCGGAGCCGATCACCCGACGGGCATTGGGGTGAGCGTGCACCGGCATCGGCGCGTTGCGGGCCCCCGGAGTGGGGGTGTCGCTCATGCCCGGATTGGATGCTAGGATGGCCGAACGGTCGGTCCCGCGACCGTACGCAACGAGCACGGCTGGATGGATCGCTTCGACAAATTCACGGACCGCGCGCGCAAGGTCCTGACGCTTGCGCAGGACGAGGCGCAGCGGTTCAACCACAACTACATCGGAACCGAGCACCTGCTGCTCGGGCTCGTCCGCGAGGGCGAGGGCGTTGCCGCGCGCGTGCTCGAGAACATGAATGTTGAGCTACCCAAGGTGCGGACCGCGGTCGAGTTCATCATCGGACGCGGCGACCGCCCGGTCGTGGGCGAGGTCGGTCTCACGCCTCGGGCGAAGCGCGTGATCGAGCTCGCCATCGACGAGGCGCGCCGGCTGGGCCACAACTACATCGGAACCGAGCACCTCCTGCTCGGCCTCGTCCGTGAGGGTGAGGGCATCGCGGCAGGTGTGCTCGAGAGCCTCGGCGTGAATCTGGACAAGGTTCGCCACGAGGTCATTCGCGTGCTCTCCCAGTCCTCGTCGGCCGGGCCCGCACAGGAGACCAAGCGGGCCAGCAAGACGCCGACCGTGGACGCCCTGGGCATCAACCTGACCGAGGCGGCGCGCGCGGACAAGCTGGATCCCGTCATCGGCCGCGAGAAGGAGATCGAGCGGGTCATCCAGATCCTCGGCCGCAAGACCAAGAACAACCCGGCCCTGATCGGCGAGCCGGGCGTCGGCAAGACCGCCATCGCCGAGGGGCTGGCGCACCGGATCGTCGCCGGTGACGTGCCAGACATCCTGCTCAACAAGCGGGTGCTGACGCTCGACATCGGGTCGCTCGTCGCCGGCACCAAGTACCGTGGCGAGTTCGAGGAGCGGCTCAAGAAGATCATCGAGGAGCTGCGCAACACGAACGACGCGATCCTGTTCATCGACGAGCTCCACACGCTGGTCGGGGCGG
>CAZQYU010000617.1:0-2001 GCA_964597585.1 uncultured Thermoanaerobaculia bacterium | reverse complement strand
CGCAGCCGCCGGCATTCGCCACCCGCTTGAGCAGCTTGCCGCCGGTGTGGTCGTCACCGATCTGAATGGTGTAGATGCAGAGGTCCTCGCCGAACTTCTGCTTCAGCGCGGTGGCGGCGTTGACCTCACGCTCGTTCATGTGCATGCCGTCGCTGACCACGACGACTGCCTTGCGGCCTCCGGTGCTGTGCAGGTCCGAGGCGGTGGCATTGAGCGCCATGTCGAGCGGGCTGCTGCCGCCCGAGCACTTCAGGCGGGCGATCGCGTCGCCGAGCTCACCGGTCGTATAGGGGCCCATACCGTCGATCAGGTTGGTCTTGCCCTTCGGCAGGCAACTACCGCGTCCGAACACGCGCAGCCCGTCCGTGTAGCCCAGCTCCGGGAGGGCGCGGTTCATGCTTGCCAAGAGGTCTCGCTCGAGAGTCGTCTTGACGGTCCCCTGCGAGGGCTCGGACATCGACTGCGACGCGTCCGCGATGATCACGAACTCGTCGACCTTCGCCACCCACCCATCGGGTGACATCGGCGTGGACTGGAAGCTCATCGGCTGGTATGTGCTGGCGCATCCGACGGCGAGCACGCCGAGGACGCCGCACAGCAGGGCGAGTTTTCCGGACCGTGACATGGTGATCCTCCTCCTGGTTCCAAGTTCTCTCGTCATAGGTGCTGTCCTGCAATAATAGCTGCAAGTTTCTCAAGGTTAAACCCGCAGATGGTGAGCGCTTGTTCCCGGTCGATCCGAGCCTGGGCGGGTGAGGAGAATCGCCGAGGCGCGGACGCCCGAGACTTGGCGATTCGGTGATCGAGGACGCGGTAGCCTGCCCTGCCTTGCCCGCCTCGACTAGCCGAGGCGGGCAAGGTAGAGCAGACCGAAGACGACGAAATACGTCAGTCCCGCCCAGCTCAGCAGGCGCAGCCCCGTTCCGGGCCGCATCTGGGCCGGCGTATGCCGTGAGGTGAGCAAACGGAAGTTGATCCACGCGAAGACGGGCGCCGCGAGGAAGGCGATCGTGGTCGCAAGATCAATGAGACCTGTGAAATGGCCGAGGAACGAGTGGATGATGAGCAGCGCGGCGAGACAGCAGGCGGCGATCCAGATTCCGTGCAGGGTGGAGTCGGCGAGCTGTACGCGGGGAAGCGTGAGGCGGGTGGCGACGGCGAGCGAACGCGGGTAGGCGTCGATGACCGTGAGTGTGGTCGACAGCATCGCCGTGAACGCCGCGAGGGCGACGATCGGAGCCGACCAGCTACCCAGGGTGTGCTCGTAGAGATGCACGAGCTGAGCGGAGAAAGCCACGCTGGACTCTGAAAACGACTCTCCCGACCCGTGCATCACGAGCGCACCGAGGGCGAGGAAGAGCAGCGCGAGCACGAGGGTGAGGCCGTATCCGAAGTTGAAGTCGAAGCTGGCCTCGCGGCGGCTGGCGCGGCGTCCGCGGGACTCGTCGGCAGCCCTGACCCAGAGCGACTGCCACACACTGAGCTCGATCGGCGCCGGCATCCATCCCATGAGGGCGATCAGGAAGCCGAGGTGGACCGCCGTGTAGGCGTTGGGTCCGCGAAAGCCGGCCGGAGCGACGGGTCCGTGGATGACCGCGACCACGAAGGCGGTGACCGTGGCGACCACCAGGAGCGCCATGATCAGCTTCATCGAGCGGTCGAGCCACCGGTAGTGGCCGATCAGCACCAGGAGCGCGCACCCGATCATGAGCGCGGCGCTCCACGCCGTTGCACTCGCCCCGAGGTGGAGGAAGTTCTCGGCGAGGGCGGCGGTGACGAAGGTGACGCCCGCGACGCTGATGACGGCGGTGACGGTATTGAGCACGAAGAAGAGCCACAGGGTGCCACGTCCGAGCAGAAGGTAGCCGTCGAGCAGGCTGGTTCCGGTCGCGACAGCCCAGCGGTGGCCGTACTCGAAGAAGGGGTACTTGAACAGGTTGACGGCGAGCACGACGAGCACGAGCTGAAATCCGAAGTCCGCGCCGGCGCGGGTCGACTGCA
>CAZQYU010000616.1:0-2006 GCA_964597585.1 uncultured Thermoanaerobaculia bacterium | reverse complement strand
CTCGGCCCTGCCGAGCGTCGAGCGGTACCGACTCCGGATGAAGGACATCGCGGCGAAGCTCATCGAGCAGCCTACTCCGGCAACGGGCTGGGTAATGCGGGGAGGCTGGCGCAGGCACGAGAACCCGGAGGAGGTGGCGCGCATGGCGGGCTCGACAAGACCCCGTCACGGCCGCGAGACAAAGACAACGAGATTCATGTGCCCGGCACCTTTCGCGGCACCTTTCGGTCGTCCCGTGGCTTCACGAGGTCATCTCGCCAAGCTCACAGGTCTGCAAACCTCTTCGCTGGTAGAGTGATTCTCGACGACGTCGGTGGGGGGCCTTGGCATGCTCGCATTGAGAAGACCGCAGGTTCCGGCGTTCCTGCTCTTCTGGTCGGCAGTCGTGGCGACCAGCTTCCTGATCACTCGCTCGGACGGGTTCGCCGCCCATCCCGACGTGCTGTCCCTGGCGGTCACCCTCGACCTGATGGTGCTGGTGCCGGCGGCCTATCTGGTGCTCGCCCGCCGGATGGGGTGGCGCCTGCTGACGGTGGTCCCGGTCCTGGTGCTGACCCTGGTCGCTGCCAACCTGGTCATCCCGAGCAGCCACCAGCGCTGGCTGGACGCGGTCGAGTTCATGCTGGCACCACTCGAGTTGGTGCTGATCGTGCTGATGGTGCGCAAGGTGCTCGCCATCAGGAAGGATTATCGGAGCACGGGCGCCACTGCCGAGGACTTCGTCGAGACCCTCGAGCAGGTGCTGACCAGAGCCATCGGCGGCGGCCGCCCTGCCAAGATGGTCGCCACCGAGGTGGCCATGATCTACTACGGTCTGGTCGTGTGGCGTGCCAATCCGGGCAACCATCAGGAGCGCAGGACGTTCTCATACCACCGCGGCTGCGACCACGCGACGATCACCTGGCTGTTCATTGCTCTCATCCTCCTCGAGACGGCGGTGCTGCACTGGTTCTTGTTGCCGCGGATTCCGCTGCTGGCCTGGGTTCTGCTGGCGCTCAGCCTGTACGGTGTGGTCTTCCTGTTTGCCGACCTGGGCGCGGCGCGGCTGCGGCCCATCTACCTCGAGGGCGACACGCTGGTGGTCAGGGTTGCCCTGCGCTGGAGCGTGCGGATCCCCTTGCAGAATATTGCCAGGGTGGAGACAACGACCCACGACATCGAGGACAAGGACGGCCTCCTGGCCGCTCCTTTGATCGGCAACCAGAACGTGGTGCTCCACCTGGGTAGCCCTGCCACGGCACATGGGATGTACGGGTTCACCAAGGAGTTCCGGCGCATCTCCCTCGCCGTGGACGACCTTCCGGCCTTTGTCGAGGCGGTCGCCTGTCCTCCGGGCAACAGCCCGGTCCTCAGCTCCGCCCCCCAACCTCGGTGACGGACTCGGAAAGGTACCTGCCACGCCATTCCGATGTTGTGGCAGGATCGTGAGCTCTCGTCACGGTTCCGAGGTGGACAGATCCACCGGTTCGAATGGGACATCCTGCCGGGATGGAGCTGGAGCCAGAGCAAGGGGGCAGGGCGGCGTACGCACACCCGCCGGCGGGCCGTAGACCGGCCCGAAGGGGTCGACACTGCGGCCCGGCAGCGGTTTGTGGCAGTCGCCGTGGGGGTCGCAGGGACAGCGAAGCCGTCCTGGAGAGGGTGGTGGGCGGCGTACAGCCACCCGCTGGCGGGTCGTAGACCGATCCCCTTACTCGCCACCTTCGGTGGCGGTGACGTCGGGGAGAAGCCGGGTGGTCGTAGACCGCCCACCCCCTCCTCTGGACCCCCTCGGTCGCGACCACCTCCGGCTTCTCTCCCGACGTGGCGGCTCCACCAAGCAGAAAGCCGCCCCGAAGGGCGGCTGGAACCTGCTTCGGGGGACAGGAAGGGGTCGACACTGCGGGCGAGCTGCGACTTGCCGCCGTGGCCGTGGGGGTCGCAGGCCCGAAGGGCCGGAGTGGGGGTCGGTCGGCCTACGGCGGCTCGCAGATCGGCCGTAGACCGATCCCCTTCGGCTCCACCAA
>CAZQYU010000615.1:0-2009 GCA_964597585.1 uncultured Thermoanaerobaculia bacterium | reverse complement strand
CGAGCACGGCGTTCACGTTCTGCTCCCGCTCGATGCCTCGACCGCGGCCCCCCAGGCCTCGGTCGTTGGTGCCGGTGGTCTCGTGTCCGACGACGACTGAGCGGGGGCCCGCGTGGGCCAGACTCTCGAGGGAGGCTCAGCGCGAGCTGGGGATCGGTCCGACCAGGGCGGCGAACGCGGCGCGGGCTACGGTGTCGCCCGCCGCGTCGCGGATCACCACCTCCACCGGGAGCTCGCCGTGGTCTGGCTTCTGGGGGATTTCGCAGCGACCCTCGGCGACGAGCCGCCCGCGGGCCTTCTTGAGAAACTCGATCGAGAATCTGGTGACGATCATGCGGGCGCCGTCCGGCATCGAGACCGTGGCGAGAAGGCCGCCCGTGAGCTCGCCGAGGTTCATCATGGCCGCCGCGTGGATGGACCGAAGGTGATTGCGCACCCGCCGCCGATCGCGGATCGAGATACGCGCATGGCCCGGTTCGAGGACCTCGACCCGCGCGCCGATGGTCGCCGAGTAGGGGGCCATGAGACCTACCGCTCGGCTGAACATCATGCGGCCGAGAGCGCTGCCGCCGAGCGATCGCCAGCGATTGAGGACCGGGTTCGCGACGGCCATTGGACCTCCCAGAGCGACGAGTCCCACGTCGGACATGGTACGCCGACCGGGAGCGGCTGCGCTTGACACCGAGGCTCGGGCGGTGCTGCGATGCCCGTCACGATGGTCCGACAACCGGCCTCTCGCCTGATCACCGCTGCGGGCCCTCGGGCCGCCGAGCAGGAGCTCCTCGCGTTGCTCGACGAGTTGCGGGCTCGGGGCCTGGACGATCTCCAGGATCCGGTCCGGGTCGTGGTGCCCTCGCGCGGCCTGCGTCTTCACATCTCCGCCCGCGCGGCTGCCAGTGGACGCCCGCTCGCCGGCGTGGTGATCGAGACCCTCGGCGGCCTCGCTCGCGGTGTGCTCGCGCGCAGCGGGGCGCCGGTGCGATCGGCGGATGCCGTGCTCGGTCTGCTCGTTCGCCGTTTCGCCGGGGATGAGGCCGGTCTGGCCTCCAGTCTCGCGGGCTTCGCGGATCCATTCGCGGCCGTTGAGGCGTCGGTGCGCGACCTGCTCGATGCCGGGCTCGGCGCTGAGCAGGCCGAGGCCGCGCTCGAGCTCCTGTCGACGGGTGCTGCGCGCGAGCTGCGGGCGGTGGTCCTCGAGCGGTCCCGGGCGGTGGTGCGGGTCGCGGCGCGGGTCGCGGCGGCTGCCGACGAGCTCGGCGTGGATCTCGCTTCGCGAGCCCTCGTGCGTGCAGCAGAGGCCCTCGACCGTGGCGCCGTGCTGCCGGCCCGCACCCTGGTAATCCATGGCTTCGCTGAGACCACGGGTGCGGCCGGCGAGCTGGTCGATGCCCTGGTGCGCAGGAGCGGCGCGGTCGCGATCGTCGACCTGCCGCCGGATGCGGTGGGAGGTGACGCGGGCGCCTTCGCGGACCGACTCGTCGGTCGGCTGTCGCGGATGGCGCGGGTTGAGAGGTCGGTGGTTTCCGCCACGCCGACCCATTTCGAGTTGCTCGAGGCGGCGGATGCCGAGGCGGAGGCGCGCGAGGTTGCCGAGCACGCCGGGCGCCTGATCGAGGAGGGTGTCGAGCCGGAGCGGGTCGGGATCGTCGCGCGCGAGATCGGGACGAGGCTGTCCCTTCTGGCGCGCCACCTGGATCGGCTCGGAGTGCCATTCTCGGGGCTGTCGCTGACTGCGCCCGGCGGCGGCCTTCGCGTGCGTTTTGGGGGGTTGCTCGCGGTCCTCGCGGCGGGCGAGGACGCGACGGTGGACCGCTGGCGCGAAGCCGTGTCGGGCCTCGACGCCTCGTTCGAAGTCGCGGCGGCGCTGCGGGTCTTGGGCGCGAGCCGCCTCGGCGACCTCGCCCGGCTCGAGCCGCCCCGTCATGGGGTCCGCCTGCCTCTCAGCGTCGCAACCGATCCCGACGACGAGGGCGAGGAGTCTGGCGTCGAGCCGCTGCGAGTCCCGGCCG
>CAZQYU010000614.1:0-2014 GCA_964597585.1 uncultured Thermoanaerobaculia bacterium | reverse complement strand
GGCGCGTCCGCCCAGAAGGCTGCGGGAGCCGCAGGACGGTCGTGGGCCTCGTCGCGGTTGGCGCACACCACCAGCCGAAGCTCGGGAGTCGGCGCGACGGCGAGCACGATCAGACACATGGTTCCCGCTTCTGGATCGGCGTCGGCGCCGCCGGCTCGAAGGTCGGCAGGAGGACCCTGACTTTCGTCCCGACTCCGGGGGCGCTCGAGATCGCCAGGGCTCCGCGATGGCCCCGGACAACGCCGAGAACAACTGCCATCCCGAGACCGCGCCCGAAACCGCGGGTCGAGAGGAAGGGATCACACACCTTCGCGAGGACGTCGGCGTCGATCCCGCAGCCGGTGTCGTGCACCTCGAGGCACAGGTAGCTGCCGGACTCGAGGTGGTCGTCGACATAGCTGGAGGACAGCTCGTCGCGTTCGCAGCGCGTCACCGACAGCGTCACGGAGACCGTGCCCTCGCCCGGTAAGATCGCCTCGACCGCGTTTTCGACGAGGTTTGCGACCAGGCTGCGCAGCTGGGCCGGGTTGACGCGGATCGGGACCAGCCCGACCGGCACCACCATGTCGAGCCGCACCTCAGGGGGGAGGCCCTGCGCAGCCTCCGCGACCGCCGACCGAACGAGCTCGCCGAGGTCGGATGGTTCGCGCGCGATGGCTCCGTGAACTGAAAAGGCGAGCATACGTTCGGCCACCTCTGACGCCCGGCTGGTGGCGTCTTCGATCCGTTCGAGGTGCGCGACAGACGGGTGCCCGGGGGGAAGCTTGAGCCGCGCCAGCTCCGTGTTTCCGAGAATGCCCATCAACAGATTGTTGAAGTCGTGGGCGACGCCCGCCGCCAAAGCCGCCAGGCTCTCGACCTTGTCGATGCGGCGGGCCTGCTCATCGACCTGCTTCCGATGCCCGTCCGCGGCGACACGATCGGTGGTGTCGAGCGCGGTCCCGATCACCCGCAGCGGTCGCCCCCACTCGTCGCGGACGACCACCGCCTCGGCGTGGACCGAACGCACCTCCCCATCGTGGGTCAGGATGCGGTGGTCGACGCTGTACTCGGCTCTCCCGCGCATGAGGTCCTCCAGCCCCCGGTGGACCTGCTCGCGGTCGTCGGCATGTACCGACTGGAGCCAGGTCTCCTTCATCGGACCGAGCGCGCGCGGGCGTCGGTGGATGCGAAACATCTCCTCCGACCACTTGAGGTCGTCGCTGGTGACGTCCCACTCCCACGATCCCAGGTGTGCGATACGCTGCGCCTCCGCGAAGCGCTGCTCGCTCTCTGCCAGGCGGCGGATCGCCTCCGCCCGGTCCTCGGCTGCGACCGCCAGGACCAGCGTGGTAATGCACGCGAAGGCCAGGAAGACCCACGCGAGCGCGAGGGTCGTCGCCGGACTGACCGACGCGAACGGTCCGCTCGAGGTGACGGCAGCGGCGACCGCGCTTCCGCCGATCACCAGGTTCGCAACCGACGCACCCGCAACCCCCAGGCGCAGAGCGATCCACACCAGCACAGGGAACGGCGCCAGCAGCAGCGGTCGTGCCACGGCGGGCGCACGGCCCCACGCCACCCAGACCACGGCCGCGGTGAGGAGCAGCAGTGCGAAGGCGGCCACCGCCTCGACCGACCGTCGCCGCAGCCGCCACGACGAGCTGACCGTCCACACCAGAACGATCGGCGCAGCGAGCACAGTGCCCAAGGCATGGGCCAGCCAGGTCGCACCGAACAGCACCAGACGGCCCGCCGTCCCCGCCCCCGCATCCGGCATCATGCGGTCCACCCGCAGCCCGGCGGTCGCGAAGGCGGCGCCCACGATCGGCGCGACCACCGCTCCCAGCGCGATCAGCAGCACCGCCTCCCGCAGCCGCCCGAGGCGGACCTCGGCACCGGCGACGGCTCGGATCAGCCACGCGCCCACCAGTCCCTCGAGCGCAGTGCCGACCGCGATCAGGACTGCGGCGAGCGGCGAGAAGCCGGAGGCCCAGGTCGCGGCGAGCACACCGATCAGGGCGCCCGGCCACAA
>CAZQYU010000613.1:0-2016 GCA_964597585.1 uncultured Thermoanaerobaculia bacterium | reverse complement strand
TTCCCTGCCTGGTCGGCTGCCGCGGAGCCGACCGTCGCCGAGCTGTTCCAACGGGTCAACGAGTCGGTCGTGGTTCTGCTGACCGGCGACATGACCGCTCCACAGGAGCAGGGAAACACCCCGACCTCGATCCAGGGGCTCGGGTCCGGCTTCCTGATCAGCGCCGACGGCCTGGTGATGACCGCCGCCCACGTCGTTCAGAGCGCCGAAGTGATCGCCGCACGGTTCGCGAATGGGGACGTCGTCCGCGCACGCGTCGTCGCCTCGGCACCGGCCGCGGACGTCGCCCTCGTACAGGTCGAAAAGGTGCCCGCCGGCGCGACAGTCGCCGCACTGGGAGACTCCGACGCGGCTCAGGTCGGCGACCCGGTGCTCGTGATTGGCGCGCCGATGGGCCTGAGCCACTCGCTCAGCGTCGGACACCTGAGCGCGCGCCGCATCAGCCCGGACCAGTTCGGCGGGTTCGTACCGGTCGAGCTCCTCCAGACCGACGCAGCCATCAACACCGGCAACTCCGGTGGGCCGATGTTCGATATGTCGGGCAAGGTGATCGGTATCGTGAGCCGCATTCTGTCCCGTTCCGGCGGGTTTGAAGGCCTCGGCTTCGCGGTCGCCTCGACCGTCGCACGCAAGCTGCTGCTCGAGGAACCCTCCGCGTGGTCGGGTCTCAGCGGTCGCATGCTCGAGCCGGACCTGGCGGCGGTCCTCAATCTGCCCCACGAAACCGCACTGCTGGTCGAGGGTGTCGCCGACGGGTCCCCCGCTGCACTGCTCGGACTGCGTGGCGGCGACGTGCCCGCCGACATCGGTGGGACATCGATGATCCTCGGAGGAGACGTCATCCTCGAGGTTCAGGGTATCCGGTTCGACAGTGCCGAAACCGCAGCCCAGATCCAACAGGCGCTCTCAACGCTCGGTTCGGATGGGGTCGTCGCGATGACCATTCTGCGCGGCGGTCAGCAGGTCCGCCTGACAGGCCACAAGAGCGAGATCGGTCTGCGCTGAGACGGTCACTCCGCAGGCGCCTGATGCAGTGTGAGATCAGCGCCCTCGGCCAGCCGCAGAGGATGAGCCGTCGTCAGCTGACGCACGTCGGGCAGCGCACCCCCCGGACAGACCAGCAGTGCTTCATCCGCCGCGCGCTCGATGCACGCCGCGGCCAGCTGCCGGGCCTCGGGCAGCCCCACTGGAGCCGGACCAGGCTCGCACCACACCACCATGCGCCGCCCGCCACGTTCGGCGACCAGATCGAGGCCCGCCCGATCGCGGTCTGCCACGAACCGAATGGTCCACCCCTCCCCGACCAGGCGGTCCGCTACGACACGGCACAAAGCGGGGCGTGCGAGCCGACGCCAGCGCAGGGATTCGTCGCCCTCAGGCGCGGACGCACCTCGCTCACGGCGGGCACGGGACGCCTCGAGCGCAGTGCGGTAGGCCTGGCAGGCGCGCCACAGCGGGTCCCTGCGGGCACGCAGGCGATCCTCCGCACAGCCCGCGGCACACACCAGGAGCCACGCGCAGGGCACCAGCACGATCAGCGATGCGGCGACGAGGATCGCGGTGAAGAAAGCCGCCCCAACCGCAGAGCCGGATCGCTGCCACGCGAAGAGAAAGCCGCCTGCGGCAACGAACGCGACCACACCGAGGACCAACGCTCCGGGATGGGAAGCCATGAAGGCCGGCGGGATACGCTCGACAACGTCCCGGGTGACCCCGAAGTCCTCCGGCCGCGGCTCGACGACGTCGCGCATCTCCGGCCTCCCTCATCTCCCCTGAAAACAGGATAGGCTCCGAACAAGCCTCACGCTAGCCCCGGCCACAACGTCATGGTACGGTTTCGCACGTGAGTCTCAACCAGCCCCCGGAGTCCCCGGCCGCCCCCGGTCGCGTCCGTGTCCTGCTCGGTGCCGTGGGACCGGGCCTGCTCATGGCAGGAGCCGCGATCGGCGTGTCCCACCTCGTGCAGTCGACCCGCGCCGGCGCGGACTTCGGATTTCAGCTCGTGCTCGTCGTGCT
>CAZQYU010000612.1:0-2017 GCA_964597585.1 uncultured Thermoanaerobaculia bacterium | reverse complement strand
GGGATCTCCTCCACCGTGGAGGATCCGTTGAACGGGGCCGAGATGGCGTGCAGGTGCGGACTGCTGGCCGAAACCACCAGCGTTTTGGTTCCGTCCGGCGTGACCATGATTCCGTCCGGGCCGCTCGCACCCGGGATCGCAAGCGGCACCGCCGTCGAGGCCGCCGAGAACGGTGCGGTGAAGATACCGACGCTCGCGGAGGAGAGGTCGGTCACTAGGAGCTGGTTGCCGTCGGGGGTGACCGCGATCGAACCACCCGAGGGGTTCGTGTACGGCATGACGAAGGCCACGGACGTGTACGGGGAGTCGAGCACCTCGACGCCGGCGGTGGTGTAGACGAACGCGCGCCCGTTGGGCGCGAAGACGATCGCCTCCGTCTGGTAGCCCTGGATGATGCCGCTCAGCGGCGTCGTGGTGATGGTCGCACCGCTCGCGAACGGCGCTGCGATCCGGTAGAGCGTGCCCGAGTTCCCGGACGCCAGCGCATAGGTGAGCGACGGGGCGATGACGATGGTGCCCGTCCCGTCGTACCCCGCCCCGGACGTGTCGATGGTGTCGACGAGGGTCGCCGTCGAGATCTGAACCACGAAGACCCTGGAGGCCCCGAAGTCGGACACCAGGGCGTTATCGGTGCCGTAGTAGCCGACGCCGTGGGGTCGGGCTCCCTGCGGCAAGCCCGGCACCGGGTTGGCCGTTGGGTTGGGCAGCCCGACTCCAGGCGAGGGGTACACGACCGCCTGGTCGCTCCCGTCGGCGGTGCCGATGATCGCTTGGCCGGCCGCCTGGAGTGGCATGAGAATGAGTGCCAGAATGCTCAGAAGGGCTAGCTTTCGCATCTCTCTCCCCTTTCGCTTCTTCCTCCTCGACATCGACGAGTGTCTTTGTGGCAATAGCCTAGATTCGACGGCGCCCGCGGTCAAGTGACCCGCCGCCAAAAATAACCTGGCGACTCACCGTGGCCGGCGCCCTCGCGCCGGACCATCCTCTGTGCGACCGACTCCGGGGGCAATGGTAGACTCCGCCGCATCGGCCCGGCCCCACCACACCAGCGCCGCAGGCCCGGAGATGCCATGAGCGACCCCCAGCCACCGCAACGCCCGGACCTCTCCGAGCTCCGCATCGACCGCGACGCGGACGGGGGCGGAGGCGGTCGGCGTGCGCTCCTGATTGCAGCCATGATCCTGGTGGCGGCCGCAGCGGTCATCGTGCTTCTGATCGCTCGGACCCGCCCGGCCGAGGTGACGGTCGCCGCGGCGCGGGCGCCCTCCTCGCCCGGTGAGACCACGATCCTGAACGCGTCGGGCTACATCACACCCCGCCGCCGTGCGACCGTCGCCGCCAAGATCACCGGCCGGGTGACCGAAGTCCTGGTCGACGAGGGCATGCCGGTACACGCCGGTCAGGTCCTGGCCCGGCTGGACGACTCCGACGCGCAGCGCCGCCTCGCCGCGGTGCGCGCCGACCGCGACGTCGCCCGCGCCAGCCTCGCTGAGCTCCATGTCGCGCTCGCGGACGCCGAACGCACCCTGCAGCGGACCCGCGACCTGAGAGAGCAGGGAGTCGTGGGCCAGCAGGAGCTCGACACCGCCACCACGGCGGTGGAGAGCATCGAGGCCCAGATCGAGGTCGCCAAACGCAACGTGGACGCCGCCGAGGCCCAGGTCGCAGTGGCGGAGCAGGACCTCGAGAACTACACCATCCGCGCGCCCTTCGACGGCATCGCGGTCTCGAAAGACGCGCAGCCCGGAGAGATGGTCTCGCCGATCTCCGCCGGGGGCGGCTTCACCCGCACCGGCATCTCGACCATCGTCGACATGGCCTCGCTCGAGGTCGAGGTGGACGTCAACGAGTCCTTCATCGCGAAGGTGACCTCCGGCCAGCGGGTCGAGGCGGTTCTCGACGCCTACCCCGACTGGCGGATCCCGGCCAGCGTGCGCACGATCATCCCGACTGCCGACCGTCAGAAGGCGACGGTCAAGGTACGCATCTCCTTCGACGCGCTCGACCCGCGGATTCT
>CAZQYU010000611.1:0-2019 GCA_964597585.1 uncultured Thermoanaerobaculia bacterium | reverse complement strand
GCCCTCGCGGAGGTCCTCGATGTGGCGGTGGTCCAGGCTCTGATGGACGACTTCTACGCCCTGACGCAGATCGGCGTCGGCATCCTCGACCTCGACGGCCGGGTCCTGGTGGCGACCGGGTGGCAGGACATCTGTACCGGGTTCCATCGCGCCCACCCCGAGGCCTGTCAGAGTTGCCACGAGAGCGACCTCGAGCTCTCGCGGGGGATCGAGCCGGGGACCTTCAAGCTCTACCGCTGCCAGAACAGCATGTGGGACATGGCGACGCCGATCGTGGTCGGCGAGCGTCATCTCGGCAACCTCTTCCTGGGCCAGTTCCTGTTCGACGACGAGACGCCGGATCTTGAGGTTTTCAGGGCCCAGGCCCGCCGCTTCGGCTTCGACGAGGCGGAGTATCTGGCGGCCCTGGACCGGGTGCCGCGGTGGAGCCGGGAGACCGTCGACGCGGCAATGAAGTTCTACGCCGGTCTCGCCGGCATGCTTGCGGCGCAGAGCTGGGCGGGCATCGAGCTCGGGCGGAGCGTCGCAGAGCGGGAGAGGTTGATCGAGTCACTCCAGCGCAGCGAGGCGCGCTACCGCGAGCTGGTCGAGAACCTGAACGACGTCGTCTACGCGGTCAATCTAGATGGAGAGCTGACCTATGTCAGCCCCTCGGTCACCGCGATGCTCGGGTATCCGCCGGAAGAGCTCGTTGGTACGTCCTACACCGCGCTGGTCCATCCCGATGATCTTGCGAGAGTTCGAGCCGCGTTTCGGGAGGTGATCGACGGCGAGCTGAAGCCCCGTGAGTACCGGATGATGGCCAAGTGTGGACGGGTGCACTGGGTGAGGACCTCGAGCCGGCCGGTGGTCAGGGACGGCGTGGTCGTCGGGCTGCAGGGCGTGCTCACGGACATCACCGAGGCTCGGCGGGTCCGGGACGAGTTCGCCCGATCCGAGCGCCGCTTCCGGGAGACGATCGAGAACGTGGACCTGATCGCTGTCGAGCTCGACGCCGAGGGTCGCGTGGCCTTCTTCAACGACCACGCTCACCGACTTCTGGGGTGGAACCGCGATGAGGCGCTGGGAAAGGACTGGTTCGAAACCTTCGTTCCGGAAGGGCCGCGCGAGCAAGCGAGCGCAGTCTTCCGCAGCACCCTTGAACGCGGCGAGCTCCCACCCCACTTCGACAACCCGGTGCTGACCCGGGACGGTGAGGAGCGGATCGTCCATTGGTCGACCACGGTCCTTCGCGACGCCGAAGGACGGGCCGTCGGCACCTTCAGTCTCGGCGAGGACCGCACCGAGGGCCTGGCCGCCGAAGCCGAAGCGCGCCGCAGCCGCGAGCTGCTCGAAGCGACTCAGAAGCTTGCCGGGGTTGGTGGGTGGGAGCACGACCCGGCGACGGGTACGATTGAATGGACCGACGAGGTCTACCGGATCCATGGACTGTCGAGGGACGCCTACGACCCATCGGGCTACGAGGTTTCAATCGCCATGTACGCGTCCGGCGACAGGGAGCGTGTCCGGAAGGCATTTGGTCGACTGGTCGCCGAAGGAGAGCCCTACGACCTCGAGCTGGGCTTCGTCAACGCGCAGGGCGAGCACCTGTGGGTCCGCACCATGGGCCGCGCCGAGCTTCGCGACGGCCGGGTGGTGCGGGCCTACGGGAACATCATGGACGTCAGTGAGCGCCGGCGCGGCGAAGACTCCCTTCGAGAGGCGCTTCTCTGGCAGGAGCGGATCTTCGAGGGGTCCCGCGACGCCGTTTTCATCAGCGACGAGGACGCCCGCTTCACCGCGGTCAACACGGCCGCCGTCGCCCTGACCGGCTACCCGCGCGATGAGCTGCTGGGGATGCGGATCCCGGACCTCCATGAAGAGCCGGATCTGCACGCGTTCGCTGCCTTTCACTCGCGGATCCTGGCTGGCGAATCGGTCCTCAGCGCCGCGCCCATCCGACGCAAAGACGGGCGCAAGGTCGAGGTGGAGTTCAGCAACTCACCGATCGTGATCGGCGAGCGGCGGTTCATGCACACG
>CAZQYU010000610.1:0-2022 GCA_964597585.1 uncultured Thermoanaerobaculia bacterium | reverse complement strand
CCCTTGTATCTGCATGCGCGGGTAGGCTCAGGGGTGAGGTGTGGCAGACCGCACTAGCCCAGGATTCTGAGACCGGGGGAGAGCTTGGTCGCCACACCTCATCTAGAGTCTGCCAGAGCCCGGACAGTTGGTGGGGCCTTGGAGCCCGGATTTGCAAGGATGGGTTGACGGCAGGCAGAGAGCTGAGGGAGGCCAATGACCAGTAACTCTGTCTTTGTCGGCATCGACGTGTCTAAGCAGTGGCTGGACGTAGCCCTGCACCCAGCGGGTGACAGCTTTCGCGTCCCAAACGACCAGGAAGGGATCGCGGCACTCGGTGACAGGCTCCAGACTTCTCCGCCCACTCTCGTGGTTGTTGAGTCGACCGGGGGTCTAGAAACACTGGCAGTCAGTGCCCTGACGGCTCAGAAGCTGCCGGTCGTGGTGGTGAATCCGCGTCAGGTGAGGGAGTTCGCTCGTGCGACCGGCCATCTGGCCAAGACCGATGCCATCGATGCGCGCGTCCTCGCTCAGTTCGGAGAGGCAGTGCGGCCGCAGCCTCGACCGCTTCCTGGCCCTGATGCGCTAGTGCTTCGAGAGACGGTGAGCAGGCGCCAACAGGTGGTCAAGATGCTGACGGAGGAGAAGAATCGCCGTCAGACCGCCTCAGAGGCCTTGAAGAGCCGGCTGGATGCCCACATCTGCTGGCTTCAGGATGAGCTCGCAGAGATCGACAAGCAGCTCAGAGCGCTCATCAAGCGTAGTCCGGCCTGGCGTGAGCGGGACCAGCTCTATCGCAGTGCCCCAGGCGTCGGTCCTGTCCTGTCAGGGACCCTTCTGGCTAGCCTGCCTGAGCTGGGGCGACTCGACCGGAAGCAGATCGCAGCCCTGGTCGGGGTCGCACCGCTGAATCGGGATAGCGGTCTGTTTAGGGGTAGACGGACGACGTGGGGTGGTCGAAGTGATGTCCGAGCCGTGCTGTACATGTCGACTCTCGTCGCCACGCGCCACAACCCCATGATCCGGACCTTCTATCGACGCCTGGTCAGTGCCGGCAAACCCGCGAAGGTCGCCCTCGTCGCCTGCATGCGAAAGCTGCTCACGACACTTAACGCCATGGCTCGGACCTCGACACCCTGGACTGAACCACTCCAACCATCTTCATGAGAGACAGTTGCTCTCCCCATCAGGGAGAGGGAACTTGCTACGGGGTGGCTTGGGCTGATGTCGGGCCGTGACGTAAAGAAAACGGGGGAGGGATTATCGCTCCCTCCCCCGTTTCGGTTCAGATTGCCCCTGCAGGGCCCCCGAGGTTACTTGCCCTCGGCGTCCAGCAGGCCTTCGAGGATGACCTGAGGCGACATCGGCAGGTCGTTGAAGTGGATGCCCGTTGCTTCGGCGACGGCGCTGTGCACCGCGGCCAGCGGCGGCACGATCGGCACCTCGCCGACACCGCGGACGCCATAGGGGTGACCGGGGTTCGGTACCTCTACACGTACAGTCTCGATCTTCGGCAGGTCGAGGGCGGTGGGCATGCGGTAGTCCAGGTAGCTGGAGTTCTGCATGCGGCCGTCGCCGCCGTAGTGGTACTCCTCCGTGAGCGCCATGCCGACACCCTGGGCAACGGCGCCCTGGATCTGGCCTTCGACGTAGCTGGGGTGGATGGCCGTGCCGACGTCCTGGACTGCGGTGTAGCGCAGGATCGTCGTCTTGCCCGTTTCGCGGTCGACCTCCAGGTCGACGATGTGGCCGGCGAAGGCCGGACCCACCGAGCTGCGGTTGATGTTGACGCCGACCTCGATGGTGCCGCCGGTGTGGTGCAGGCGGCCGCAGAGCTCCTCAAAGGTGAAGCTGCGGTCCTTCCCCTCGGCGTCCTTGGGGCCGTGGATCACGCCGTTGTCGGCGTAGGTGACCTGGTCCTCGCCGCACTCCCAGATCTTGGCGGCGCGCGTGACGAGCTCTCGGCGCATCGCCATACCGAGCTCGTAAGCAGCCCAGCCACCTGCAAAGGTGGTGCGGCTGCCGGCCGTCATGTTCGTGAAG
>CAZQYU010000609.1:0-2024 GCA_964597585.1 uncultured Thermoanaerobaculia bacterium | reverse complement strand
GATCGCTCATGTTCTGCTGGCCTCCCATTCGGTTCGTCAACAGTATGCCCTCGCCGCACTCGTCGTGCCAGGGCGCGTCGGGAGGGGGCCTCCACCAACCGTCCTCGAGCCGAGCGCGGGCAGCCATCGCGTATCGACGGCCCGCACCACGGGCGGTGAGGTGGCGCTCCGGGTAACGCGGCTGTAAATCCTGGGCCGCGCGAGGGCGGTTTCCCCTCAAAGCGCCTGATCGACGACTTCCGCCGGTTGCCGCGGCCTGACGAGACGGCTAGCATGGGCGTCCGCGGGAGGTCCGCATGAAGCTGGTCGAGTGCGTACCGAACATCTCAGAGGGACAACGGGAGAACGTCTACCGGGCGGTCGCGGGTGCGGCCGCGGCGGTCCCCGGTGTCCGTCTGCTCGACGTCGACCCGGGCCGCGAGACGAACCGTACCGTCATCACCCTGGTCGGCGAGCCGGAGGCGGTCCTCGAGGGCGCCTTCCAGCTCGTCAAGGCCTCGCTCGAGCTGATCGACATGTCCACACACCACGGCGCCCATCCCCGTCAGGGGGCGACCGACGTCGTGCCCTTCGTCCCTGTCGCCGAGATGACCATGGACGAGTGCGTCGAGCTCGCGCGGCGGCTGGGTGCGCGGATCGGAGACGAGCTCGAGGTGCCGGTCTTCCTCTACGAGTTCGCGGCGACGCGGCCCGAACGGCGCTCGCTGGCGGCGATCCGCAAGGGCGAGTACGAGGCGCTGGCCGACAAGCTCAAGGACCCTTCCTTCGCCCCCGATTTCGGTCCGGCCGAGTTCGTGCCGCGCTTCGGCGCGGTCGTGGTCGGCGCCCGCAAGTTCCTGGTTGCCTACAACGTGAACCTCAACATCACCGACAAGCGGTGGGCGAACCGGGTCGCCTTCGACGTCCGCGAGAAGGGCCGCACGATTACTGACGACGCTGGTCGCAAGGTCGAGCAGCCCGGGATGCTCAAGGCGGTCCGCGCGGTCGGCTGGTCGATCCCGGAGTACGGCTGCGCGCAGGTTTCGATGAACCTCGTAGACCTCGACGTGACGCCCGTCCACGTCGCGTTCGACGCCTGCGACGAGAGCGCGCGCGCTCGTGGGCTGCGGGTCACCGGCTCTGAGCTCGTCGGGCTGATCCCACGCACGCCTCTGCTCGACGCCGGGCGCCACTACTTGCGGCGGATGGAGCGGTCCACCGGAGTTCCGGAGGCCGATCTGGTCCACAGCGCGGTTCGCTCCCTGGGGCTCAACGAGGTCGTGCCCTTCGTGACCGAAGAGAAGGTGATCGAGGAAATCCTGGCTGCGGAGCGTCCACTCGCGTCGATGACCCTGCAGGGTTTTGCAGACGAGACGTCACGTGACTCGGCGGCGCCCGGAGGCGGCTCCGTGGCGGCCCTTGCGGGCGCCCTGGGCGCGGCGCTGGCGGCGATGGT
Source organism: uncultured Thermoanaerobaculia bacterium (assembly GCA_964597585.1). Taxonomy (GTDB): domain Bacteria; phylum Acidobacteriota; class Thermoanaerobaculia; order Thermoanaerobaculales; family Sulfomarinibacteraceae; genus CAVSIS01. Next base: position 589 of record CAZQYU010000609.1, on the reverse strand, counting down.
GGCAAACTTGGCCCACCCGAAGTCGAGCCACGCCGACAACCGGGACGATCTCGAGGCGGTGGCGGTGGAGGGGCAGCAGATCAAGCGGCGCCTGCTCGACGCGATCGACGACGACACCTGGGCATTCGAGAAGCTGATGGAGGCGGGCAAGGCGCCGAAGGAGGAGCGCGAGGCGCGACTGCGGGACGCCACGTTCGGTGCAGCGCGGGTTCCGCTCTTGGTGGCCGAATCGTGCCCGCGGATCGTCGAGCTGTGTGCCGCAGCCGCTCGACTCGGGATGAAGGCGTCGCTCTCGGACGCGGGCGTCGGGGCGGCGATGGCGCGTGCAGCCGCGGTCGGTGCCGCCTTTAACGTCCGCATCAACCTCAAGGACATGGCGGACGACCCGGAGGCGGCGGCGATGATCGAGCGTGCAGACCGCGCGGTCACCGAGACGGACCGCGGCGCCGGTGCGCTCGAGGCCGAGGTGTGGGCGAACCTCGGGCGCCGATGACCCGAGAACCGGATCGGTCGGGGGAATGGGACCGGACCAGGGGCTGCTGAGGAGAGAGGAGGGCCGATGGCGAGCGGAGTCGAACCGATGCTCCGG
>CAZQYU010000608.1:0-2026 GCA_964597585.1 uncultured Thermoanaerobaculia bacterium | reverse complement strand
GGCTATCCTTGCGGCATGACGATCGAAACGACGGTCCGGATCACGACCCGCGATGGAGACTCCGAAGGCTTTCTCTATCGACCCGAGGGAGAGGGGCCCTGGCCCGGGGTGCTTCACCTGACCGACATCGGCGGGATCCGTCCCGCGCACCGGGAGATGGCAGGCAAGCTCGCCGGCGAGGGTTTCGCCGTCCTCATGCCCAACGTCTTCTACCGCTCGAGGAAGCCCCCGATGTTCGACTTCCCGATCCAGATGGGTGAGGAGAAAACGCGGAAGCGGTTCGCTGAGCTCTCCGGCCCCTTGACCCCGGAGGCGATGGAGCGCGATGCGGAGAGCTACCTCGACTTCCTGGCGACTCAGGCCGACGTCGCGGCTGGGCCCCTGGGCGTCGTCGGCTACTGCATCAGCGGCGCATTCGCGCTGCGCACCGCGGCGGTCCGCCCGGACGAGATCGCGGCCGCCGCCTCCTTCCACGGCGGGGGGTTGTGGAGCGAGAAGCCGTCGAGCCCGCATCGGTTGCTGCCCCGTATCAAGGCGCGGCTCTATGTCGGCTACGCGATCGAGGACCGCAGCATGCCCCCGGAGGCGGTCGAGAAGCTCGATCATGCCCTGGCCGCCTGGGGCGGGGACTACGAGAGCGAGATCTACGACGGCGCGCACCACGGCTGGACCGCCTCGGACCGCCCGGTCTACAACCCCGAGCAGGCCCGGCGCGCCTTCGAGAAGCTCACCGAGCTGTTCGCGATCGCGCTACGCTGAAACCCGGTGCCGAAGAGTCTCAGTGACTTCGAGAGAATCGCGCCGTGCGCGGCCTGGGGTCCCTCAGCGCCGCGCCGGCGCGGCGACTCCGACGAAGATCACGATCCCGTCCCCGCCGGGGTTGCCGCGCACCACGTCGATGTAGGCCGACGGCTTCCAGTTGTTGCAGGCCCAGAGGTTGCCGGCCCGGTCCACCTGGGTGGCCGTCAGGCGCATGAGGGGGTCGTGCGAGGTCAAGGGAAGGGGCTCGCCAGAGGAGGTCTCGGGTTTGCCGTAGAGCGGCAGCCCGTTGGCCAGGGTCACCGGCTCGCCGCCGGTGGGCAGGGTCATGAGCTCGGCCGTCGAGTCGTCCTCGTCGCGGATGACCGTGACGCCGAAGGGGCCGAGGCCGCGGGTCGGGTCGTCGTCCTCGAAGCCCTGCTCCCGGAAGAAGTTCGCCACGTACATCACGCCTTCGCGGTCGAAGGTGATCCCCCAGGGGCCGTAGATCTCGTTCTTGAGCTCCCCGACGGGGCGCAGGTCGCGGTCGAGGCGGACCACGCGGCTCGAGGACACCCCGGCCACGTAGACGTGGCCCTTCGGGCTCACCGCCACCTGTCGGAAGGCCTCGTACCCGACCTGGCCGTTGGGGTCCTGGAAGTCGCTCTCCCACGCGGCGAGCTTCGCCAGGCCATCCTCTTCGAGACGGAGCTTGTAGACCGACGACTTGACGCCGTTCTTGGCGCTGCCGCTGTTCGCGGCGTAGGCGTGTCCTCCGTCGTCGACGGTCACGTCGAAGGTCCCGAAGTGCTGGTTGCCGAAGGGGTAGCTCGCCAGCTTCCGGGGGTCGGCGCCGCGGTAGACGACGACGGCGCTGTCGGCTCCCTCGAAGTGATAGATGCTGCGGGTCGGCGGCAGGGGATCGAGAGACCCCCACGAGGCCATCCACAGGTTCCCGCGCGCATCGAAGGCCATGCCCTGGACGCGGGAGAGCCCCGCGGTGAAGCCGTTGGGCGGGCTCAGCACCTCGCCCGCGTCGCTGAACGCGGAGACGCTCCCGGTCTGCGGGCACCACTCCGTGGGACCCCAGCCGAAGTTGCCGACGTAGATCCGGTCGCCCTCCGGGTTCGCGGCGACGCCGAAGCCGGCGCCGAGGAGGCCGCCGCCGAAGAGCGGCGAGAAGGGAGCCGGCGAGCCGTCGGGCTCCAGGATGACGCAAAAGGTGGCCGAGTCCGGGGTGCCCTGGCGCACGTTGTTGGTCAACCACGCCCGGTCGTTGCGGTCGAAG
>CAZQYU010000607.1:0-2027 GCA_964597585.1 uncultured Thermoanaerobaculia bacterium | reverse complement strand
ACCGCCAGCGGGAGGTCGTGGGGGCCGCCTCGCTGGTGCGGGTCCTGCTCGATCCGTCGGACGGACTCGCTCAGCTCGCACTGCTGCGGTCGGAGGCGGTCGCGGTTCCCGATGCCGCCCTCTTGCCACTGTGGCGGGGTGGCCTGCCGCAGCTTCTCGCGGGGTCGGTTCGAGGCGACGAGCAGGCGGCCGCGCGTTTGGACGCCATGATCGCCGGCGTCAACGTGCCGCGCGAGGTGCCGGGTCTCGAGCGTATCGAGGGCTGGCGCGAAGTCCTACGGCACGCGGTCAGTGTCCTCGCCGTCCTCCGCCGGGAGCTCCGCGACCAACCCGCGTCGGTGTTCGTTGAGCGCGCCCGCACGCTGTGGCCGCTGGAGCTCGTGGCGTCGGCGCGTTACCTCGGCGGCTTTCGCGTCACGCGGTTGGAGCGGTTCTGGAATGACCTGGAGGCCATCCTCGATGCCCACGGTGATCAACCGGCCACCGTCGCCCGGTTTCTGCGGCGCTCGGTCGAGGAGGCCAGGGAGAGCCCGGTCGCTCCGGCGCCCGCGGTCGTCGAGGAGGCGGTCCAGGTGATGACCATTCACGGCGCGAAGGGTCTCGACTTCGACCACGTCTACGTGATGCAGCTCGACAAGGGCAGCGGGGGCGGCCGCCGGACCCGGGGGTCCGGGCTGCTCCCCAGCCACGGACGTCGGGTTGTGTGCCTCCTCGGCTGGCCCAGCCCGGACTACCTGGCGGCGGAACGCGAGCGCGAGGCGGTCGAAGAGTGCGAGCGGGTGCGTCTGCTCTACGTCGCGATGACCCGTGCGCGGGAACGGCTCGTGCTGTCCGGCGGATGGTCAGAAGACACCACGGCCGCCGATCCCGAGCGGGCCCGCTCGCTACTTGATCTGGCCCGCCATCGGCTGCCGTCGGACGTTGCCGAGGCACTGCTCGCAGAGGGGGCGTCGGCGGTTGAGGACGAGCACGGACTGGTCTGGCGGACGGTGGCGGGCGTGATCGAGGAGGCCGGTGGCGAGCGTCCGCGAGAGGATCGGCCCTCGGGAGTGACGGAGGCGGTTGACACCGTAGTCCTCAAGCGGAGCTGGGAGCAGGCACGTCGGAGGATGGCCCGGCCGTGGTCGGGCACGGTGAGCGGGGAGGCCCACCGGCTGCTCGAAGAGGTCGCCGAGGAGGGACCGGGGCCGGGTGACGGGCCGACCCCGGTTCTCGTCCGCGGCGAGGCGGCCGTTGCCGCCGCGGTCGGGACCGCGGTCCATGAGGCGATGGAGGGCCTCTCGCCTGAGACCCTCGACGCAGCATCCGAGGTTCGCATTCGGGCGGAGGCGCGTCTCGCAGCCGGCGGTTTCGACGAGAGCTGGCTCGAGCCGGCCGGCGAGCGTCTCGAGGCGGTCCTCGCCGGGCTCGACCGCGGCCGGTGCCTGCGCCGATGGAAGGAGCTCGCGCCGGCAGTGCTGGCGCGCGAGCTGCCCCTACTGATTCCGCCCTCGGTGGACGACGGACCGCTCGGGTTCGTGACCGGGGCGGTCGACCTCGTTGCAGTGGACCCGGGCGACGGTCGTCTGGTCGTGGTCGATTACAAGACGGATGCGGTCGCTCCGGGAGAGGGCCTCGAGGAGAGGGCTGCGCGGTACCGCCCCCAAATTGCGGCGTACGCCCGCGCGTTGGCAGCTGCACTCGAACTCGAGGGAGTTCCAGTCTGCGAGCTCTGGTTCCTCACCGCGGACGAGATCGTCAGGTTCAACCACACAGACACAGAGACGCACTGAGAGCACCGCCCCGCCGGAATGACGAGAGCCGGGCTCGCGAGCGAGCCCGGCTCTGGAATCTCCGCACGGAAGGGGGCTCTGTAACCCTCTGTGTTCTTCGTGCCTCTGTGGTGTTTCCCCCGCGCTACTCGAGCGGGTTCGAGTCGAGCAGGTTCTTCATGGTGTGGCCGATCTCGGCGGGGGTGGGGCAGACCGCGATGCCGGCCTCCTTGAGTGCCGCGATCTTCTCGGCCGCGGTCCCCTTGCCGCCGGAGA
>CAZQYU010000606.1:0-2034 GCA_964597585.1 uncultured Thermoanaerobaculia bacterium | reverse complement strand
CTCCAGGACCGCGAGCACCTCGGCGATGTCGGCCTCGGTGTGGGCGGCGTTGACCTGGCAGCGGATGGTCTCGTCGCCGCGGGGCACGACCGGGAAGGCGAGCCCGACCACGAGCACACCGTGCTCGAAGAAGTGCCGCACCAGCGCGCGGGTGCGCTCGGTGTCGCGGACCAGCACCGGCACCACCGGGTGCGGCCCCGGGATCGACTCCCAGCCGAGCCGATCGATGCCGGCTCGGAACTGGGCGATCCGGGCGTGGAGGTGGGCCAGCCGCGTACGGCCCTCCTCCGCGTCGACGATCTCGAGCGCCGCGGACGCCGCGGCGCAGTCGGCGACGCCGAGTGGGTTGGTGTAGATGTAGGTATCGGCCTTCTGGCGCACCGCCTCGATCACCTCCGGGCTCGAGGCGACGAAGCCGCCGTTGACCCCGAAGGCCTTGCCGAAGGTGCCGATGGTGACATCGGCCGCGGCTCCCGAGAACTCCTCGGTGCCTCGCCCGGTGGCGCCAAAGGCGCCGATGCCGTGGCTGTCGTCGACCACCGCGATCAGGCCCTGGGGGAAGCGGCCGCGGTGGGGTGAGAGGCGGCGCACGATCTTGTCGATCGGGGCGCAGTCGCCGCGCATCGAGAAGATGCCGTCGAAGATCACCACCACCCGCTCCGCTTCGGCCGGGATCTCATCGAGGCAACGCGACAGAGCGTCCATGTCGTTGTGCGGATAGATCGCCTTCATCTGGCGCGGCACGCCCGAGATGCGCATCGCGCGGATGATCGAGTTGTGGTTGAGCGCGTCGCCGATCCAGTAGGTACGCGGTGTGGCGACGGCCAGCGCGAGCCCGCAGTTCGCGGTGTAGGCGGAGTTGAATATCTTCGCCGCCGGCTTGCCGACGAAGTGGGCGATCGCGGTCTCGAGCTCGACGTGGTGGGCAAAGGTGCCGTCGATGAAACGCACCGCCCCGGGGCCGACGCCGAACTCGTGGGTGGCGTGGTCCGCCGCCTCGACCAGCTTCGGATGGTGGGACAGCGACAGGTAGCTGTTGGAGTTCATGCGGATGAAGGAACGCTCGCTGCCGGCGAGCCGGTAGCGTGGACCGCGGCTTCCTTCGCCGGGTTCGTAGCCCACGATCACCCGCTCGGGCGCCTTGGCCCGGCCCTCGGCCTCCAGGCTGCGAACGTCCTCGACCAGGGCGGCGTTGAGACGTTGAAGCGACACGGTGCACCTCCGGCTCTCGATGACCGCCGGGAACCGTACCACGATCGGACTTTGAGGAGTACTACCGCTCCGGGATCTCGATTCTTCTTCAGGAATCTTGCGCCAACGGATGTTCAAATATCTGCCCTGTTGGAGTGATCCGCAGAGGACAGAACCACCACGACACCAGGCCATCGCAGGGACAGGGGAGCGGCCTCGTTGGCCCGGGCGGCTGCCTCCGAGCTGTGACTGGGCACGCGATCCTTGCTTTGAACATTCTCTTGGTGTCTTGGTGGTGACAATCCGCATCGACCGAATACCAGCCACCCGGGACCACCAGGGCACCACCCTTGGGTTGCGGGCAAGGCCCGCGATGGGTCAGGCGGTCGCCGCGGTTCTCCGCCGTCCGGCCGCGGGGTGCTCCGTCGCCGTCGGTGTGGCGCGCAGCTCGAGCCTGGGGGTGCAGCGGCACGGGCGACCCTCTGCGAAGGGGCAGGCCGCGGCATGGCGCGGCACGACCTCGACTGCCTCCCCGGGGTCGGGGAGCCAACCGTTTCGGCGCAGGGCGTCGAGGTAGTCCATCCGGTGCGAAGTACGGCGTCGGCCGGGCGCGGTTTCGGTCATGCGGAACCGCCCTGCTGCCATCGCGCGCCGCGCCTGCGAGGAGACCCTGCGTATCATGGGCCCGTGGCCACCGACCTCAACGCCCCCCGCGGACGGGCTCCGACCCGCGACTCAGAGGAGGGCGTGCGGGTCAGCGTCATCGTGGTCAGCTTCAACGGCCGCCATCACCTCGAGCTGTGCCTGCCCGCGATCGCCGCCACCACCGGTGCCGATGTCGAG
>CAZQYU010000605.1:0-2034 GCA_964597585.1 uncultured Thermoanaerobaculia bacterium | reverse complement strand
TTCTACGTGGTGGCGCTGCTGTTCGTGATCTTCGACCTCGAGGCCGCGTTCGTGATCGCCTGGGCGGTGTCGGCGCGCCGTACCGGGATCGGCGGCTACCTCGGTCTGCTGCTCTTCCTGCTCATCCTGGTGGTGGGCCTGGTCTACGAGCTGAGGATCGGCGCCCTCGCGATGACCGCGCGCGGCGCCGGTCGGCCTCGGGAGCAGCCGGGAGGCGCGAAGTGACCACCTGGAGCCTCACCCGTGCGGGCGACGAGCCCTCCTCCGGCGAGGGCTTCGAGCGTGCCGTGGCAAAGGTACTGGTGCTGTCGCGGCTCGAGAGGCTGCTCGCCTGGGGCCGCAAGAACTCGATGTGGCCGTTCAACTTCGGGCTCTCGTGCTGCTACGTGGAGATGGCGACCAGCCTGACCAGCCGCTACGACATTGCGCGCTTCGGCGCCGAGGTCATCCGCGGCACTCCACGGGAGGCCGACGTGATGGTCATCGCAGGCACGGTCTTCCTGAAGATGGCGCCGGTGATCCAGCGCCTGTACGAGCAGATGATGGAGCCGCGCTGGGTCATCTCGATGGGCTCGTGCGCCAACTCCGGCGGCATGTACGACATCTACAGCGTGGTCCAGGGGGTCGACAGCTTCCTCCCGGTCGACGTCTACGTTCCGGGCTGCCCGCCTCGACCGGAGGCGTTCATCGACGGCCTGCTGCTGCTGCGCGAGGCGGTCGGCAGCGAGAAGCGTCCCCTGAGCTGGGTGGTGGGGCCGCAGGGGGTCGAGCGGCGCGAGTTCCCGAGCCGGCGTGACCTGAAGCGCGAAGAGCGCATGGCGATGACCGACCTGCGCCCGCCGGACGCGGTGCGATGAGCCCGGCCGTGGATGCCCCCGAGGTGCTCGACGACCTCGAGACGAGCTTCACCGGCGCCGCCCTCGCGCGCCAGGAGACGGTCGACGGCATCCCCACCGTCTGGGTCGAGCGCGAGCTCGCCCCGCGCGTGCTGCACCACCTCTCCGAGGCGGTCGAGCGGCCCTACCGGATGCTCTACGACCTGACCGCCATCGACGAGCGCGAGCGCCGCGGCCGCAGCGCCCCGCTCCGGGACTTCACGGTCGTCTACCACCTGCTGTCCTTCGAGCGCAACCAGGACGTCAGGGTCAAGGTCGCCCTGGCCGCGGACGACCTCGCGACCGCGAGCGTGGTGGACCTGTGGCCCAACGCCAACTGGTACGAGCGCGAGGTGTGGGACATGTTCGGGATCCGGTTCCCGGGCCATCCGAACCTGCGCCGCATCCTGATGCCGCCGACCTGGCGGGGCCATCCTCTGCGCAAGGACCACCCGGCCCGCGCGACCGAGATGGGCCGCCTCCAGCTGACCCCCGAGCGCGAGGACGCGGAGCAGGAGGCGCTGCGCTTCAAGCCCGAGGCGTGGGGCCTTCCGTCCGGGTCCAACGGTAGCGAGCTCATGGTCCTCAACCTCGGTCCCCAGCACCCCGGCACCCACGGCGTGCTGCGCGTGGTGCTCCAGCTTGACGGTGAGGAGGTGGTCGGGGCGGTGCCCGACATCGGCTACCACCACCGCGGCGCGGAGAAGATGGGCGAGCGGCAGACATGGCACACCTTCATCCCCTACACCGACCGCATCGACTACCTCGGCGGGGTGATGAACAACCTGCCCTACGTGCTCGCGGTCGAGCGCCTCGCCGGGATCGAGGTCCCGGAGCGTTCCGAGGTGATCCGGGTGATGCTGTGCGAGCTGTTCCGGGTCATCAGCCACCTCGTGTGGTACGGCACCTTCGCTCAGGACGTGGGCGCGATGTCGCCGGTCTTCTTCACCTTCAACGACCGCGAGCGCGCGCTCGACATCGTGGCGGCGATCTGCGGCGATCGCATGCACCCGAACTGGTTCCGCATCGGAGGCGTCGCCCAGGACCTGCCCCGGGGCTGGCAGGACATGGTCCGCGCCTTCATCGAGCACATGGACGGACGCCTCGCCGAGTACGACCGCATCGTGATGCGCAACGCGATTTTCCGCGCCCGCACCCG
>CAZQYU010000604.1:0-2039 GCA_964597585.1 uncultured Thermoanaerobaculia bacterium | reverse complement strand
GCGCCGGTCTCCCGGTTTCCCAGGGGGCGATTGTCATCGAATCCGATGCGCACGGCCACGGTGATCCCTTTGGTCCCGTAGGTGGACCCGACGAAGAGCGCATCACGGAAGCTGTTCGTCGTCCCGGTCTTGCCCATCACCTCGATCGGAAAGTCACGACCGGCGAGGCTGTGGGCGGTGCCGTCCGGGAGGCGGACGACGCCCCGGAGCCCCTCCTGGATCCAGCGCAGGGCCGCGAGGTGGACCGCTTTGGCCGGCGGCGGCGCCGCGTAGAGCAGGTCGCCGGAGGCGCCGGTCACGCGCTGGATGACGTGCGGCACCGCGAGGAGGCCCGAGGCGATGGCGCGGTAGGCGTCCGCGAGCTCCAGCAGCCGAACCTCCGACGCTCCGAGTGCCGTGGACAGGTAGGGACGCAGCGGGGAGTGGATGCCCATCTCGTTGGCGGTCTCGATCACCGAGCGCACGCCGATCTTGCGCGTGAGCCACACGGCCGCGGCGTTGCGCGACTCGGCCAGCGCCTGACGCATCGGGATCGGGCCCTTGAACCGGTGGTCGTAGTTGGCGATCCACTTGATGCGGTCGGCGCGTCCGAGGGGCACGCTGATCGGCTCGTCGAGCACCTCGGTGTCGAGGCTCATGCCCCGCTCGAGCGCGGCGAGGTAGAGCAGTGGCTTCATCGCCGAGCCCGGCTGGCGCAGGGATTCGGTGGCCCGGTTGTAGTCGGAGTAGGTCGCCCGGCGGTCGGCGTAGACCTCGCGCCCACCCGCCTCGGCGAGGATGGCCGCGTCCGCGTTGGCGAGTACCACCACCGAGCCCTGGACCAACCCCTTCCACTTGGGGTGCCGACTCTCGTACCGGGCCAGGCCCTTCTCGAGGGCCTCGTTGACGACGGCCTGAATGCGCCCGTCGACCGTCGATCGGACCGAGATTCGCCCCTGGAACAGGTCTTCGATGCTCTCGCCGTGCCGGGTCAGCTCTTCGAGGACGTGCCCGATCGCGGAGGGCGCCCGGGTCTTGATCGGGCTGCGCAGGGCGACCCGGATCGGCTCGGCCTGGCAGCGGGTCGCGAGGCGTTCCGGAATGTAGCCGTTGCGCGCCATCAGGGCGAGGATCTGGTTGCGGCGGCGCAACAGTCGCAGGTTGCCAGGCTCGGGGGTGTACTCATACGGCGACTTGCCGATGGCGGCGAGGAGCGCCGCGTCCCCCGCGTCGTCGGGCGTGAGCTCCGAGAGAGACTTGCCGAAGTAGTGCTCGGCGGCGGCGGCGAAGCCGTAGCGCCCCTCCCCCAGGTAGATGAAGCTCGCGTAGCGCGCGAAGATCTGCCGCTTGGCCTCCGCCTTCGATCCATACCGTCTGCCCATCTCCTCCTCGAGCCAGAGCGTCAGCCGCACCTCCTCCAGTTTCCGCAGCAGCTTGTTCACCGCCGGGGCTCCGAGCACCGCCGCGAGGAGCCGCGGCGGGGCCACGCCCGTGTGGAAGAGCGGATCGCCGTCGGAGCGGCTCGTCAGGTCCTTCAGGAAGTAGCCGCGAACGAGCTGCTGGGTCAGCGTCGAGCCTCCCTGGGGCAGGAGCAGACGCAAGCCGTGACCACCCTTCCACCATTCGGCCAGCGAGCGGGTCACCGTCTTCCGGAGCACCCGCGGCAGGGCGTGGTAATCGACGCCGGCATGCTCGAAGAAGCGCTTGTCCTCGGCTGCCAGGATCGCCTCGCGTAGGATCGCCGGCACCTCATCGTAGGTCACGACCCGGCGGTACTCGCGGGCCAGCTCGATCAGCGCGTGGCCCCGCGCGTCGGTGACGACGCCGGTCGTGGGGGGCTCGAAGCGGAGGAACGACTCGAGGTCGGGAACTCCCCTGCGGTCGAAGTAGACATGGTGGACCAGCCACGCCGTCGGTACCAGGAGCACAGCCAGGGGGAGGCAGGTGACGGCGAGGAACACGACCCGCCGTCGCCGCCAGCCTTTCCACCGTGTGTTCAGACGCCGGGCGAAGCGCCCACACGCCCACAGCGCCCGATGCGCCTCGCGGGCCGGGTCGGG
>CAZQYU010000603.1:0-2046 GCA_964597585.1 uncultured Thermoanaerobaculia bacterium | reverse complement strand
AGTGTACGGCATCGTGGGGCGTTGACGCCTGCCTGGGCTCGGCCTACCCTTGGAGCCCCAGCTGACCTCGGAGGGAGGAGCCATGCTGCACACCGGCAGGTCGCGCGTACTGCTCGCCGCGCTGCTCACGATCGCCCCGGCTGCCGCGCACGCCGCGGCCCCGGACCAGCCGCTGCCGGGCGGCCTCGGTGAGGAGGAGATCCGGACCATTCAGGTGTTCCGCAAGGCTTCGGCCTCAGTTGCGTTCATCACCAGCGTCGCCCTGCAGCGGGACTTCTTCTCGCTCGACGTGATGCAGATTCCGCAGGGCTCGGGCAGCGGCTTCGTGTGGGACGACCAGGGCCATATCGTCACCAACTTCCACGTCATTGCGGACGGCTCGCGCTTTCGGGTAACGCTCGCCGACGGCAGCGACTGGGATGCCAAGGTGATCGGCTACGCTGAGGAAAAAGACGTGGCGGTGCTCCAGGTTCCGACGGGGCGGGAGCACCTGGAGCCGATCGTTGTCGGCAGGTCGCGCGATCTCGTGGTCGGGCAGCGGGTGCTCGCGATCGGCAACCCGTTCGGCCTCGATCACACGCTGACCGTCGGGGTCGTGAGCGCCCTCGGGAGGGAGCTGCAAGCACCCAACGGACGCATGATCCGAGGGGTCATCCAGACCGATGCCGCCATCAACCCCGGCAACTCGGGGGGGCCGCTGCTGGACTCCTCGGGTCGCCTGGTCGGCATGAACGCCGCGATCTACAGCCCGAGCGGGGGGTCGGCGGGGATCGGATTCGCGATCCCGGTCGACACCATCCATCGCCTCGTACCGCAGCTCATCAAGTTCGGCCGTGCCGTCCACCCGGGGATCGGAATCGTCCCCCTCGCCGATCAGTGGGCCGATCAGCTCGGTCTCAGCGGTGTCGTGATCCGCGAGGTCGATCCCGGCAGCCCCGCGGCGAAGGCGGGTCTCACGGGCCTCAGCGTCACCTCGCGGCGGCGCATCGTGGTCGGAGACCGGATCGTCGCCATCGATGGGCGCACGGTAAGCCGTGTCGACGACCTCTTGTACCGCTTCGAGGACGTCGGCGTCGGCCACCAGGTCGCGCTCACCGTCGAGCGTGACGGGCGCCAGCGCGATGTCACGCTGACGCTGATCGACGAGAACTGAAGGGAGTCAGGCAATGTTGTGGCTGATGAGGGCCGGACCGGAGGCACCAGGGTGGCGCCAGCTCGAGCAGGACGCCAAGGCGGGCACGACCGACGTGGTGCATTTCGATCGCCACGCGTGGGCAATGGTCGAGGCCGAGGCCGCGCCCTCCGGGTACGAAGGGTTCGAGGTGGTCGAACCGCCCGACGGGCTCTACGTCGACCCCAACGGAAGCCCCATTTACCTCGTTGGAGGCCGCCCGGTGCCGCGAGCGGAGGACGTCATCGAAGCGCTCGGAGAACGGGCGCGTGTGCTCGCGGAGAAGCTCGGCGATCCCGACCGGGCCCTCGAGCGCCTCGGCCGGGCCTACTAGCACCGCGTACCGCACATCCCCCTCAAGGCGGCCCGGTGGGCGGCGGTATGCCAGGGGCTGTGCGGCACGCGCTGCTTCGGATGCGCTGCACGCATCCGCATCGCAGATCGTGAGATGAGGCTCACGAGCACCCAAGAGCCACCGCGGGCGGAACGTGAAGAGCCGAGCGAAGGCGTAGCAGAGCTACGTTGAGCGAGGCGACCGGGCCGGAGGGCGGGAGATGCCGATGCCACGCGAGCCGCAGTAGGCATGCCTCAAGCGTTCCAGGCCAAAAAAAGCCGGGTCAGGCGACCCGGAAACGGTAGAGGGGGATGAGAAAAAGCCGCGAGGAGCCGGAGCTCCTGGCAGCGCTGCAGCGATTCCGAAGACCTCGAGCCGTGCGACCTGCCGCACAGGCGGCGTGGACCCTGGCTGAGGTCTGCGCGCTAGACTATCGGCGCGACCGCGGAAAATCAAGCGAAAGGTCGCCCGACCGGTCAGGTCGAGCGCTCGAGGTACCTCTGCAGGTAGCGGTAGTCCGGGGTCAGCTCGCCGCGGTGGA
>CAZQYU010000602.1:0-2047 GCA_964597585.1 uncultured Thermoanaerobaculia bacterium | reverse complement strand
GTACAAGACGGCGGCGCACGCCCTTCGCACCACGGGCACGGCCTCGTGCGGGGGGTTCTCTATCTCGGGGGGGGGGGGGGGGGGGTCGTGGAGCTCCGGAGGTTCAAGCTCCGGCTTTTCTGGCGGGGGCGGATCCTCGGGCGGCGGGGGGGCGTCGGGGAGCTGGTAGCGCTCATCGGTGTCAGGCAATTCCGAAAACCGAGGCTCGATGCGGTTGTTGTGGACAGTGATCGCGTCTTGCGTGGTGCCGGCCATCGCGGTCGGCGGCTACCAGGCGGCGAGTCTCCCGCACTCGACGACGACTCAGGAAGTGACGGCGACGAGCCTTTTTCTCGCTGGGTTGGTGCTTCGCTGGACCGCCATCCTCACGCTCGGCCGATTCTTCACCTGCTGATGCGACGCTCAGTGACGAGCGAGCTTGGCGCGCATCTCCGCCAGCCAGTTGCGGACCAGGATGGCGCGGCCGCCGCTGCTCGCCACCTTGTACTCGGTCACGATGAGGCCGTCGTCATCTGCGGTCATGCCGCCGGCGGGTGTCGCGGGCACGGTAGACCTCGCCCATGCCGCGCGCACCGAGCAGCGCGACCACTTCGTAGGGCCCGAGCCGAGTCCCCGATGGCAGAGTCATCCGGGCCCAACGGCACACGAGTGGCCAGGCTTTCCTGGGTGCCACGTGCCGCAGTGTTGCGTTGCTGTCCGCCAGCGACCTCCGACGGGGGGACGGTGGTATCTTCATGTCACGACCCATAGAGATCCTCCGCGAGTTGGGACCGTTGGCGTTCGCGAACCGACTGCGCCGGTTGGCGGATCGTCTGGACCGCGATGTCACGCAGCTTGAGCGGAGCCGTGGCCTTCACCTCGAGCCGCGGTGGAAACCGGTGCTCTGGGTCCTCGCGCGAGACGGCGCGCTGACCTCGGCCGAGATCGCCGATGCCCTCGGACTGAGCCGCGGTGACACCAGGCAGGCGGTGTCGGCGCTCGAGCGGCGGGGCTTCCTGGAGCGCCGCCGGGACCCGGGCGCCAAGCAGCGGTTGGCGCTGACCGCCGTCGGCCGCGACGCGGCCGCCCGGGCGGAGACGCTGCGGACCGGGATCCTCGCGGCGACCCAGGAGCTGCTGTCCGAGGCGGGTGGCGGATCGCTCGACCGGATCGCCGCGCTCGAGGCGGCGCTCGACGACACGCCGCTGGCCGCGAGGCTGCGACAACACATCCGCTTCGAGCCGCACGAGATCGAGATCGTCGGCTACCGCCCCGCGTTTCGCCGGCACTTCGAGCGCATCAACCGCGAGTGGATCGAGGCCCTGTTCGCGATGGAGCCCGAGGACGAGCGGCTCCTTGCGGATCCCAACGGGCAGATCATCCGCCGCGGCGGCGAGGTCCTGTTCGCTCTCGTGTACGGCCTGGTGGTCGGCACCACCGCCCTGATCGACCGCGGCGGCGGCCACGTCGAGCTCGCCAAGATGGCGGTGACGAGGCCGTGGCGGGGGCTCGGGATTGGAAGGCGGCTCGCCGAGGCGGCCATCGAGCGGGCTCGCCAGCGCGGCGCCCACCGGGTCACCCTGCTCACCAACGCCCACCTGCGCCGAGCAATGGTGCTCTACCTGTCGCTCGGGTTCACCGCCAAGACCGACCAGGAGGCGGCGGCGCGCATGGCCCGCCCGTCGCTGGTGATGGAGCTCCACCTCGACGAGACGGTCTAGGGGCATGGCATGGCACGACGATCGATGGCCTGGCACGGATTCGCAACGCCCACGGAGCACGAACAGTCGTCGCCATCGATCCCAGGCTTGATGAGGTCGGGACGAGGCAACACGAGATCAGTTCCCGATCGTCTCGCGTTTCGTGGATCACGCCGTGCTCGGATCCACGTGGCGCACGCCCGAGTATCACCCGGCCTACGCCTCCTGGGGGAAGGCCGAGACGCCGCTCCAGGGCGATACGGTGCAGATCGAACCCGCTCAAAGCACGCGCTATAGCGGGCCGTTGGTGATCCTCACCGGTCCCAACACCATGAGCACCTCCGAGGACTTCATCGTTCCGCTCGACT
>CAZQYU010000601.1:0-2049 GCA_964597585.1 uncultured Thermoanaerobaculia bacterium | reverse complement strand
CGCCGAGGGCTGGCGCACCCAGCGGGACACCCCGGCGTACGGCACACCCTACGCCGCAGACCCGACGAACTGGCCGGCCGGCGCCAAGCCGGCTGCCTCCGGGGAGCTCGCGGCTCTCGCCACCAAGGCTGTGCGCTACCGCGACGTCTAGCCTGTTGCTTCTAGCTTCTTGCGGGCGGCAAAGCCGCCTGCCTCCCTCCTCACTCCTCACTGGCGGCCCTGCCGCGTTGCGGCGCAGCCGCAGTTATCACAGTCATCACGGGCCTGGCACTTTGGAGGCTCCTCCGACCCCGAGGGAAAAGGCCCTCACACCTCAGCAATCACGTTGGGCCTGACACCAATTTCACGCGAGCAGCGGGACGAACTGCGTCGAAGCCAGCGAAGCCGCGACGCCGTCGAAGACCTCGTTGACCTGCTTCCAGCTCGGAAGCGCCTTCATCCTCTGCAGCCAGCGCTGAAGGTTCGGGAATGGTGCGTAGCTCACGCGAATGAGCGATCCGAGGTGGATGACTTGGGCCGCGAAGTAGTCGGCAATCGTGATCTCGTCGCCACACACGTAGGCGCGATCGCCGATGCCGTGCTGGCCGAGCACGGACAGGGCACGTGCAGCCCTCTCCCGGCCCCACTGCAGGGTCGACTGTTGCGCCACGTCGGGGGTTCGCGCGTGGTGTGGCAGGATCTGCGGATATACGAAGTGGTATCCGAGCTCCCGATAGGCTGCCGTGTTGATCCAGTCCATCCGCTCGTTGACTCGCGCGCGCTCGCGAAGGCCCTGCGGGTAGGCAGGCGAGTGCACCTTGTCGGCGAGGTACTTGAGGATCGCCGACGACACCGTGAGGAGGAACCCGTCGTCTTCAAGGACGGGGACCAGACCCCACGGGTTCAAGGTGAAGGCCACATGGATCTAGTCTTTCTCGCCCTGAGGCCGTGACAGGGTCTCGTCAAGCTCCTCCAGGCAGGCTGCCTCCTCCGGACACTCGCACCTGCGCCGGCCCCCCCGCATCATCCAGCCTGTCGCCGTCGCCGGATGCTTGGCGAGCGCCGCCGCGACGTCCATCACCCGGAGTCCGTACCGCTCGACGCCCAGCACAGTCAAGAGCTCCCTCGCCCGAACGTCCTCCGGCGCCTTGCCCCTGCCGGCGAGGTCCTCGAAAGTGACGCCGAGGAGCTCCCCTCCCCTCCGGAGCAGCTCACTCGCCTCGAACCTCGACCTCTCACGTAGACGTCGTTCCTGCGCCTGATTCATATGCCGGGCACCTTTCTGGTTCCGGCGCCGACCCGTCTCGCTTCTCGCTTCGTCCCTCTAACGGGCGGCCCCCGGCCGCCCAGTCGCCCCGCGTCTTGCGCCCCAGGCCCCTCACCCTTCACCGGACCGAACGGGCGCCCTCGGTGTGGTGCGGCCGTCTCGGCTGCACACCAGGCCGCAGGCTCGGCGCCCAAATCTACCGCTACGCACAATGTAAAGGCGGGACGCCCGCACCACAAGAGGCCTCCATCCGTGCCACGTCAGGCGACTCTGGCGATCTTCATGGAATCGTCGGGATCGCCTGCCCTGACACGGGTGCGGATCCGACCCTGTCATCTCCCCTCGAGGTGCGCGAGCCTGCGCTCGATCCAAACCACCTCGTCGGTGAATCCGAGCTCACGGTAGAGCGCGGCAAGGCGCCGATAGCGCTCGAGCACGTCGAAGCCCACGCTCCACTGGAGCTTGCGGAGGTCCTCCGGGCACAGATGCAGCGGCCGCGAGTCGCTCTCCTCCAAGTGGTTCGAGCCGTTCATGAGGCACATCGCTGCGGTGCAGTGCAGGATGCCGAAGGCGTGAGCGGTTTCGTGTGCGAGCACCTTGCAGCTGCGGCGCAGCACGAGCGTCGGGTCGCCCGCAGGCTCGCCCCAGAACTGTGGGAGGTAACGCACGAAGCTGTAGACCGCCACCCGGTCTCTGAGTGACGCCTGACCAAAGACGTAGTTCCACTCCGGGCCCGGATACAGGTCCTCCATGGTCACACCGATGAGGCAGAAGGCGTGCTCGGGCAGGTTCGCCCGCAGCAG
>CAZQYU010000600.1:0-2049 GCA_964597585.1 uncultured Thermoanaerobaculia bacterium | reverse complement strand
ACAGGCCGACCAGAAATACCAGAGCCTCAAGGTCGCTCCGACGGCTTGCCTTGAGAGTAGATCTCCTTCCAGTCTCCGCCGTACTGAAAGAACTTCGTCCCGCATGTCGGAAGCAGGGACAGGTTCGTCAACCGCCCGTCACGGGGCAAGCTGGAGAGGAGCTGCTCCTCGAACTGGGGCCAGTTGCCGCCGGAGATCACGGCCACCTGGACGACGCGGAGAAGGTCGTGCAGGAGGGCGGACATCTCGGGGTCAAGCGACGACTTGCTGTCGGCGAGCGTGCCATCGAGATCAAAAACGATCAGCTTCTTCACGATCTCCTACAGCCTTCCGAGATCATCCGATCCAACAAAAGGGGTCTCCGACCCGGCCTCGCGCCAGGTCGCGGACTATTCGGGCAACGCGATCTCCAGTACGGTCGCCTCGCCAGCCGGCCGAAGCACACACGTGCCCACGATCGCCGGCAGGAGCATGACATCGCCGCTTCCGATGCCGCAAGCCGCGCCGGCGTACTCGACCTGACCGGCGCCTTCGAGGCAGATTGCGACTCGCGGCACGCCCGGGGCGCCGATGGTGAACGGCGATTGTCCGCACAGGCGCCACAGGCGGAACTGCCTGCAATCGAAGAGCCGCTCGCGTCGCACCGGCGTAGCCGCCTCCACGACGGGCGCAACGAGACCTCCCGCACCCCCCGTGAAGTCGATGCAGGCGAGCGCCTGGTCGACCTGGAGCGCCCGCGGTTCGCCTGTCTTCCCGTCCACGTGGTTCCAGTCGTACAGGCGAAACGTCGTGTCGCTGTTCTGCTGGACCTCGAACACCATGGCGTCGTCACCGAGCGAGTGGACCATCCCGGCCGGCAGGAAGACGGCGTCGCCGGGCTTGGGAGTGAAGGACGCGAGGTGATCGACAAGGGTGCCGTTCTCGAGCGCTCGCCGCAGATCGTCCGCCGTGGTCCCTGGTCTCAGGCCCGCGTAGATGCGGCTCTCGGTCCCCGCCTCGAGCACGACCCACGCCTCGGTCTTCCCAGTCTCGCCGGCCGGCAGCAGGTCCACGTGGGCATCCGAGGGATGCACCTGGACCGAGAGCATTTCCCGCGCGTCGAGGAACTTCAGCAGGAGTGGGAAGCGGCGGAAACGGCCGGCCAATCTTCCCAGCATCTGCTCCGGAGACTGCTCGATCAGCTGGGCGATGGTCCGCCCACTGAGCGGTCCATCCGCAACCCGGCTTGGATGCTCATCGCGGTCGCTCAGGGCCCACGCCTCGCCGACCGGGCCATCGTCCGGCAGTGGCGAAGCGAGCAGGTTGGCCAGACGTCGACCGCCCCAGAGACGTTCCTCGTAGATCGGGTCGAAGCGCAGGGGATACAGGGATGGTTGCTCCATTTCTAGGTGCTCCCCCCGGAACCGTGGCCGGATGGCCTTGCTTCGACCGCCTGGTCGTTCCGAACCTCGCGCTCCGCGTCCTGCGAGTCTCGAGCTGCCTGGCCTTCGCCGCGGGCTCGCTGCTCGTAGAGCTCGTAGGCGCGGGCGGCGATCTGCGGTCTGAGATCGCGCGGCTTCCTGACCAGTAGAGGCTCAGTCGTGGGGTCGAAGATCCGGTAGGCAAGGAGCTTCACTCGGTCGGTCACGAGGAACCACACGAGCGCGTACCCCCACACGAGCAGCGCCAGGCCCCAGCCGAGCGGCGTCATGAACAGGCCGTACACCGCGATCAACGTAGCCACCGTCTGGGTGCCGAACACGGCCACCACCAGCACCCGCGACGGGCGGATGGACCAGAACGGGCCGCGCGTGCGCGTGAGGAAGATCGTCAGGTGCCCGGCCACCGACAGCATCAGGTACATCAGCGTTTGCAGCTGAGGATGGCCGAGGTTGAAGACTCGATCACCAAGGTAGAACAGGCCGAACGCAGCCACAGGGCCGATGACGCCCAGCACCGTAGCGATCCCGAGCACGAGACGCATGTTCCATGCCTCGGACCGGTCCTTGTAGTGGACGTTGTCGTAGGCGATGGACAGGATCGCGCCGTCGTTGAGCAACGCCAGCATCA
>CAZQYU010000599.1:0-2049 GCA_964597585.1 uncultured Thermoanaerobaculia bacterium | reverse complement strand
CCGGCATGGGCGGCAACTACCGCAACGGCATCTGGTGGCTCGATCCCTCGGTTCCTGCCCCTGCGCTGTCCCTGCCGACGCTGCCCGACGGCTGGGTCTATGAGGGTTGGGTCGCCGGCCCCGACGGGCCTGTGTCCACTGGCCGCTTCACCATGACCTCCGGCGCCGACTCGGACGGCGGCGGTCCAGCCGCAGGGCCCAACCCGACGCCGCCGTTCCCGGGCTCCGACTTCGTCAGTCCTGCGCTTGACCTCACCTCCGGGTACGCCGCGGTGATCTCGGTCGAGCCCGAGCCCGACAACTCTCCGGGCCCCTTCCTGCTCAAGCCGCTCCTCGATCCGGTGATCGACGACGTCGGAGAAAAGGTCCTGCAGCCGATGCACCGGAATCCGAACAGCCTGCCGTGGGGCACCGCGATCCTGCTCGACCAGCAGATGGTGCTGGCGGCTGCCGCCACCGACGGCGCCAACGGCTCCAAGTGGACCAGCATGCTCGATCTCCAGAACACCACGCCGTGGCCGATGCCCGTCCGCATCGAGCTCCTGCGCGGCGGCCAGGCGAACCCCTCACCCATGGGTGTCGATATGATGCTCCCCGCGTGGAGCGCGACCCACATCGACGACGTGCTCCCGACCCTGTTCGGCACCATGGGTACGGGCGCCCTGCGCCTTCTCGCCCCGATGGGAGCGCTGGCCGCGACCAGTCGGATCGCGAACGTCGCGGGCGGCAACAGCTTCGGCCAGGGCATCCCAGCGGAGTCCATGGCCAACGCGATTCCCTTCGGCCACAAAGGCCGCCTCGTCGGTCTGTCCTCGTCTTCCAACCCCGCAAGCGGCTCGCGGACCAACATCGGGTTTCTCAACCCCGGAGCTACGCCGATCGACGTCCTGCTCGAACTCTTCCGTGCGGACGGTAGCCTGGTTGGACGGTTTGCCTTCACACTCGGCGCATTCGAGCAAGGCCAGCTGAACGGGGCCTTCGCTGCGCTGGGTGACGCCGACGTGCCGGTCGGCTTCGCCACCATCACCACCACCACGCCGGGGGCGCGGGTCTTCGGCTATGCGTCGGTGATCAACATGCTGAGCGGTGACCCGACCTGGGTCCAAGTCCAGTAGATTCTCGTCATCCTTCACGCACAGGGGCGGGCTTCGGCCTGCCCCTGTTGCTTTGGACGGTCGGGGATATATTGAATTGCAGGCGTAACGAAGCATGGCCAAGCTGTTGCCGAGTACGACCGACCTCGTCGCCCTGGTGACCGGAGGCTCCTCGGGCCTCGGGCGAGCGCTGACCCTCGAGCTGGACGATCGTGGTCTTCGCGTTGCGGCCACATCGCGCGATCTCTCGCGGCTCGCCGATCTCGGCGGAGACCGAATCCTGCCGGTCGCGCTCGAGGTGACCGACGCCACCAGCCGGGAGTCTACAGTCGCCGCGGTCCGCGCCTGGGCAGGACGGATCGACGTGCTCGTCAACAACGCCGGCTTCGGACTCATCGGACCGGCCGCCGAGCTCGAAACCAACGACGTCCGCGCGCAGCTCGAAACCAACGTGGTTGGGCCGCTCGCGCTGACCCGGGCGGTCGTACCCGAGATGGCCGCCCGGCGCTCCGGCCGGATCGTGATGATCGGCAGCGTTTCGGGCGTGACGGCGACTCCGTTCGCCGGCGCGTACTGCGGCTCCAAGGCCGCCCTGCGGCTGGCCAGCGACGCGCTGCGGGTGGAGCTCGCTCCGTTCGGCATTCACGTCGTCCTTGTCGAGCCCGGCGCGGTCGAATCCGACTTTGCCGACCGCTCGGTCGCGGGCCTCGCTCGGTACTCGCGACCCGAATCGCTGTACTGGAGCGTGGCCGACGCAATCGAACGTCGGGCCCGGCTCAGCCAGGACCGGCCGACGCCAGCCGCGGAAGCGGCTCGGGCCATTGCTGATGCGGTGCTTCTACCGCGCCCTCCGGCGCGCCTGCGAGTCGGGCGCGGTGCGCTCCTGCTGCCGTTGATCGGACTGCTGCCGCGCTGGCTGCGCGACCGCCTGCTTGCGCGACGGTTCGGCCTGTCC
>CAZQYU010000598.1:0-2064 GCA_964597585.1 uncultured Thermoanaerobaculia bacterium | reverse complement strand
GGAACGGACACCTTCACCTACGCCGCCTGGGACGGCATGGCCGACTCGAACCTGGGGACCGTCTCGGTAGCCGTGACCGGAGCGACATGCGAGCTGTCCTGCTCGGCGACCGTCCCGGCGACGGCGATCACGGGCGAGAGCGTGCAGTTCGCCGCCAGCGCGATGCCGAACGGGTGCTCGGGGACGCCGACCTACAGCTGGTCGTTCGGGGACTCCTCGACCTCGAGCGCCCAGAACCCGCGGCACGCCTACAGTGCCGCCGGGACCTACACCTGGACCGTCACGTCGACCCTCAACGGCGCCACCTGCACGAGGACCGGCACCATCGAGGTGACCGACCCTGTGTGCGAGCTGTCGTGCTCGGCGACCGTTCCGGCGACGGGAATCACCGGCGAGAGCGTGCAGTTCGCCGCAACGGCGACGCCGAGTGGCTGCTCGGGCACTCCGGCCTACAGCTGGTCGTTCGGCGACGGATCGACCTCGAGCGCCCAGAATCCGCAGCACACCTTCGCTGCCGCCGGGACCTACACCTGGACCGTCACGTCGACCCTCAACGGCGCCACCTGCTCGCGCACCGGTACCATCGAGGTGGCCAACGCCGGAGGCGGCGAGTGCGTGCTCGAGTGCGAGGCGCACGTGCCCGAGAGGGCCAGGGCGGGTCGGAGCGTCCGCTTCTCCGCCGAGGTGAACCCCTCCGACCAGTGCAGCGGGGAGCTGTCGTACGCGTGGACGTTCGGGGACGGCGGGACGTCGACTCGTCGCAACACCCGTCACACCTACAGGCGGGGTGGCAGGTACCCGTGGTCGTTTGCGGCCTCGATCTCCGGTGTCACCTGCACAAATCAGGGATCGATCGCCGTCAACCGGCCGCGGACTCCCCACGACGGTCCGCGTCCGAACTGAACAGGAACATGAAAACGCCCCCGCGGCCCAGGGCCGCGGGGGCGTCCGATGTCAATCGGTAGCGGATCGAAGCGGGTTCACCGCCTGCGCAGCAGGACGAAGACGCCGGCCGCCGCGAGCAGGCCGATCAGGGCCAGCAGGCCGGCGGGTCCGGTCACCGGGACCGGCTCGAACGGCGTCGGGGTGATGTCGCCGCAGCCCTCCTCGCCGTCGAGCACGAAGGGATCGACGCTGTCGAGGGAGGCGCCACCCGGCGAGTCATCGAGCACCACGCCGACTCCGAGCGCGGCCTCACCGATCGGGCCCGACCAGTTGAGCGTGTCGGTGATGTCGACAGTGGAGCCGACCGCGACCGAGTAGGTTCCGCTCACCTTGAGGGCTCCGTCGTCCCAAATCTCCACGACCACCTCGTCCTGCCCGCCGCCGTCGTCGGTCGTGCCGGTGATGTTGATGGTGAAGGTCACCGAGTTGTTCTGGACGCAGTCGGTGATGCCAGACAGGTTCGTGATCGAACCGGTCGCCTGAGGCGCCTCACCGCGCGGCGCGGGCGCGTTGGTCGTCGCGGCAAACGCGACCACGGACACAACCATCACGACGGCAACACTCGCAAGCAACTTCGTCCTCGCCATGGGAATCCTCCTTCTCATTTCAATAAACTTACAGCAACCGCGAAACTCGCGTAACGCACACTGGATTCTCGAATGGAGTCTACCATGATCCCCACGCGTGCAATACCCTGATTGCTGAGAGCATGTCTCATCGCTAGCCGCGCTGTTGTGCTCTCCCGTGCGCGTCGGTCCGCCGCGCCGTGGATCGAGCGGCACCGTGCTCGGGGGTATTCTGGACCTGTCCGGCGATCCGGCCGGATCTCACACTCTGTCGGAGGAGCAGCGCGATGGACTTCTCTCTCTCGCCCAAGGTCGCGTCGATCCAGAAACTGGTGCGCGAGTTCATGGAAGGGGAGGTGCTGCCCCTCGAGCAGGCGCTGTTGCACGAGGGCTTCACCGTGCTCCTGCCGGTGCTGCAGGAAAAGCGCGAACGCGCGAAGCAGACCGGGCTCTGGGCCGCCCACGTCCCCGAGTCCTACGGTGGCGCGGGCCTGTCGTTGACCGAGTTCGCCCACATGAGCGAGGAGCTCGGCCGCAGCCCGCTCGGGCACTA
>CAZQYU010000597.1:0-2065 GCA_964597585.1 uncultured Thermoanaerobaculia bacterium | reverse complement strand
TCGCGGGGTTGGGCGAGGGCGGGGAAGGACCCACCAGCTTCACCATCGCGAGCCCGACCGGGGAGGGCATGACCAACGCGGTCAGCTTCTCGCGCCGCCGGCGTTGCGTCATGGTCGACCACTTCCGGATCGTGTAGGGATGTCAGGAAGAAACCTGAGCTCGGCGCGAGCGCTCCTGGAGTACACCAGCGTCGCCGTCGGTGTGCTCGCGGTGGACCGCATGCTGAAGCGGTCGCCGGTCGCGCTCCTGCGCTGCGGCACGGTCCACCCGGGCCGCTACCTCGTCCTGGTCGGGGGCTCGGTGGCGAGCACCGAGGAGGCCCACTCCGAGGGCATCGAGGTCGGGCGCAGTGCGGGAGGCCTGCTCGACGAGGTCTGTCTGCCAGATCCGCACCCCGCTCTGGTCGCCGCGCTGGACGGCGGCCGCACCGCACCTCTCGGCGAGGCGGTCGGCGTGTTCGAGGTCTCGACCTCGCCGGCGCTGCTGCGCTGCCTCGACACCGTGCTCAAGGCGGTGCCGGTGGCGCTGGTCGAGGCGCGCCTCGCCGACGACCTCGGCGGGCGGGCGCTGGCGGTGATCGACGGTCTCCTGCCGGACGTCCGCGAGGCGCTCGACATGGTGAGCGCGTCCGTCGGTGTCCGCGGCGAGGTCCTCGGCGCGTCCCTCATGGCGCGCCTCGACGAGACGCTTCGCCAGGCGCTCGCCGAAGGGACCCGTTTCACCGCCTGCCGGAGCTGGGAGCCTGCCGGCGCCGAGGCCGTCGAGGGGGAGCCGTGTTCCTCGGGAGGGTGATCGGGAGAGTGGTGCCCGCCGTCATCTATGACGGGCTCGAGGGCGTTCCCATGCTGTGGGTGCAGCCGCTGGACATGTACGGCAGCGCGAGCGGAAAGCCGTTCGTCTGCGCCGACGGGACCCGCATGGCCGGTCCCGACGAGCTCGTCTACTGGGAGGCGAGCCGAGAGGCGGCACTGACCCTCGAGCCGAGCTTCGTGCCGGTCGACCACGCGGTGGTCGGCATCGTCGACGACCTCCAGCTCGACCCGACGACGGACGGCGAAGCGGACGGTCCGGGATGATCCTGGCGCGCGTCGCGGGACGTCTCACCTCGACCATCCACCACCACGACATGGCGGGCCGCACGCTGCTGGTGTGCGCCAAGCTGGACGCCGAACGACGTCCGACGGGCGGCTACGTCATCGCCGTCGATCATGTCGGTGCGGGCGCCGGCGAGACCGTGCTCATCCTCGACGAGGGCAACGGCGCCCGACAGGTCCTCGGTGTACTCAAGATGCCGGTCCGCTCGGTGGTCGTCGCGATCGTCGACGACGTCGGCTAGCAGCCCGTACCGCACAGCCCCTGTTGAAACCTCCCTGCGGGGAGAGCGGATGGGGCTGTGCGGCACGGGCTGCTTTGGATTCGCTGGGCGAATCCCGATGGCAGGCTCACAGCTCAGGTCACGGAACGGACCAGCATCGGGTGGCGGGCGTCCACAACCTTCACGACACATATTGTTGATGCAGCTTCAGAGACGCTCCGGTCGATGGTGAGGGTGGAGATGACGGCCGTGGGGAGGTTGTCGCTGAGCCCGACGCGGGTCCGTTCGGCGCGGGTGTTCCGCTTGAGACACGGGGCGGCTCCTGCGAGGGTTGCGCAGCCGGGCCGTCCAGCCCAAACCTGCTGTGAACACTGCAAAATCAATGTTGTCAGAAGTTCCTTTCCTTGCCAGGAAGCTGTTCTGAGAACGCGTCGCGAAGTTGAGACGGACCTTGCTTTTCACTTATCAAAATGATAGATATTTTCATATGAGCATAGCTCGCGAGATCGACGCGTGCTTTGAATGCGACCCCTTGATCTGAGGGAGGAGGAGTAACTCTATGAGGTGTCGGAGTTTGTGTGTTGACAGGGTTCCTATCGTCATCCTCGCGGCCGTCGCCCTGGTCGCGTTCGGGTCCGTGCCGAGCGCCCAGGCGCAACCGGTCACGATCGACGTGACCGTCAGCGGTACCGCAACGCCGGGCGCGACGGTCTCCGCGATGGCCGCGGTCGAGATCACCGACGGCTCCT
>CAZQYU010000596.1:0-2067 GCA_964597585.1 uncultured Thermoanaerobaculia bacterium | reverse complement strand
CGCAGCGCCGCATCCACCGCCCAGTGGTCGGTGGTGGCGTCGAGCCCGATGCCCTCGGTGGAGTTCTTCGAGTCGATCGTCTCGCCGGTCCCGGACACGGTCAACCACGTCACCGGGGTCCACTCGACCTGCCCGCGCACGCGTGAGCGGTCGAGGTAGTCGGTGCGCAGCACCGCACGGTCCGCGTCGTCGCTGGTGTAGCCGAGCACGAACCTGAAGTTCCCGAGGTGGACCCCCGCCCCGACGTCGTAGGTGTCGACCTTGCGGTCGAACTGCCCGGACTGCGCGCCGGGGATCACGATCTCGGCCATGTCCTGGTTGACCGTGGTCGAGATGTCGCTCGAGCGCCAGCCGGCCCAGACATTGAAGGGTCCCAGCTCCGAGGCGCGCAGGGTGACGTCGAAGAGGTCCTCGTCGCGCTCGAAACCGTTGGAGACCTGGACCATCTCGGTGATGTCGCGCGGGTCGGCGCCGCTGAAGGTGAAGGTGTCGAGGTACAGGGTCGAGACCAGGGACCAGCCCTGGAGCTCGCGATGGCGGCGCTCATAGCCGGCGTCGAGCACGACCTTGGAGCACAGGTCGAGGCCGGCGCGCACCGCACCTCGCCACGACGGGTTCTCCGTGCGGCTCGCGATGGTGTCGTCGAGGCCCGCAAAGAAGCGCGAGATCCGGTACGAGACGAGGCTGCCGGAGAGGGACTCGTCGGAGGTGGTGTCGGAGTCCGAGTCGGCCCGGACGTAGGTCGCGGCGAGGCGGACCCGCTCGCCCACCGTGCCCGACACGTAGGCCGAGGTCACCGGGGTGTCGGCCTTGGTCTTCGCCGTTCGGGTGAATTCGTCGAGGGAGACGTCCACGCCGAGGACCGGCGACGGGTTGATGCCGGCGCCCTCACCTGGCGCGAGGCGGCTGTGCTCGGTGGACTCGAAGCTCCGCCAGCCCTGGATCACGGAACCGCGGAATGTGCCGGCGTGGAAGGCGAGCCCGACGCGGAACTCCTCGTCGGTCTCCTTGAGGTCCTGGGCGAGCCGGAACTGGTCCTGCCCCACGTGGTAGGTGGTCCGCCGGGGTCCGTCGACCTGGTTCCATCGATAGCCGATGATCGGGGTCACGGCTCGGCCCGGCAGAAGCTCGATCTCGAGGTCGAGCATGTCGCGGGTGCGGTCGGAGGTGTGGAGCGCGATCGAGCTGTCGTAAGGGTTGGCCCAGCCGGGGATCGCGTCGAACATCTCGTAGCGGCCGTACTGGAGCTTGAGGCTGTAGATCCCGCCGAGATCGCTCGAGAGGCGGAAGTGGCCGGCGGGGCTGCCGCCGAAGCCCGAGGCGTCGATCCGGAAGCGGTCGAACAGACGGTGAGAGCCGGTGGTGTCGAGCAGGGTCAGCGACAGATCGCGGATCACGAGCCCATCGTCGTCGTTGAGCTGCGTGCGGTACATGTCCTGGTTGCCGGAAACGTCGACCCACTGCCAGCCGACCTCGACATCAGCGAAGGTCTGCTGCGCGTTGACGAGCGGGGCCCACATCCCCACGGCCGCGAGGACGACAACGATCAGAGTGCGGCGCGGCGTCATCGTGGCCTCCTACTTCTGCAACGTGGGCGACGCGTTCGAACCGTGGACCGCGACGTGGCACACGGTGCAGTTGCGGTACCGCGGGCTGCGCAGGTCGTGGAACGACGGCGGCTGTGAGCCGAGGGTGCCTATGGTCGTCGGGCTGTGGCACTCGAGGCAGAGCTGGTCGACCCTCGCGCGGCGCAGGGCGTGCGGGTTGGACGAGCCGTGCGGCTCGTGGCAGGTGATGCAGGTGGCGGTCGCGCCGCCGGGGTGCGTGTACACGAACGGTCCGCGCAGGTCCGCGTGGCAGCTCACGCAGGCGATGTCGCCGGCGCGGTCGACCTTGAGGCTGCGCTCGCCAGGCCCGCCGTGCGGGTTGTGGCAGCTCACGCAGTCGAGCCCGGCGCGGCCGAGGCGATGGCCGTAGGGTCGGTCGAAGGTGCGCGCCTGAGCCGCGTGGCAGCTCCCGCACAGCGCCACCGGGTCGGCCTTGAGCATGTGGTTCGCCGGGGCGCCC
>CAZQYU010000595.1:0-2076 GCA_964597585.1 uncultured Thermoanaerobaculia bacterium | reverse complement strand
GCGGAGCTCGCCAAGCTCGTCTTCGCCCCCGAGGAGCGTCCGATCGCGGTCCAGGTCTACGGGGCCCGCGCCGAGGCTCTGGCCGAGGCGGCGCGCCGGGTCGAGGCCGCCGGTGCCGACGCGTGCGACCTCAACCTCGGCTGTCCCGCCCGCACCGTCATGCGCGGCGGCGCCGGAGCGGCGCTGCTCGCCCGGCCCGACGTCGTTGCGCAGCTCGTGCGGGCAATGCGCGCCGCTACCCGGCTGCCCCTGACGGTCAAGCTGCGCTCGGGCCTGCGGCCCTCGGAGCTGCGCTTCCTCGAGATCGCCCGGGTGTGCGAGGGCGAAGGCGTCGACGGGGTCACCCTCCACCCGCGAGCCGCGTCCCTCCAATACGGCGGCCGCGCCGACTGGCGACAGATCGCCGAGCTCAAGACCGAGCTTGCGGTGCCCGTGATCGGCAACGGTGACGTCCAGACCGGGGACGACGCCGTGCGCATGGTGCGGGAGACGGGCTGCGACGCAGTGATGATCGGGCGGGCGGCGGTGGTCGACCCGTGGATCTTTGCCGCCGCCGCGGCACGGCTCTCGGGAGAACAGCCGCCTCGCCCCACCGTGGCCGACCGGTGCGCGCTGGCGACCCGCCACCTCGACCTGCTCGCGGCAGCCTACGCCGGCCGCGTCCTGGTCCACGCGATCAAGGTGTTTCTGCGGCTCTATACCCGCGGCCTCCCTGAAGGGCGCGTGCTGCGTCGGCGCCTCGGCGAGCTTGACGACCCCGAAGCCCTGCGCCAGGCGCTCAAGGAGTTCTTCGCTCAGCTGACCGCGGACGGCGACCGCGTCAGTCGGGGCTGACCCAGCGGCCACCGGCGGCGCGGACGAGCTCACGGGTGACGCCGGGGCCGCCCTCCCACAGCGCCAGTACTGGCACGTCGAGGCGCTCGAGGGCCTCGACGAGCCGTTCCTGGACGGCCGCCGCGCCCGGACCTCGGATCCCGACGCAGGCGGTGCTCTCGGGGTCGAGGGGACTGGGGCCCTCCCACACCAGGCAGCCGTCCCACTCCGGCTCGGGCGGGATGCCGGCCATCAGCCCGAGCACGATCTGTGAGGTCGCGACCTGCTGGAAGACCTGGCCCGCCGCCTGGCGGTCGAACGCGAAGCTGTAGGTCTCGTCGCTCCCCATGGCCATTCCTCCGTCACCGGCGCTGGCGTCTCATGCGCCGTCGCGCGTCCGCAGTATAGAGCGCCAGGGCCGTCCAGATGAGGCCGAACGTCACCGCGTGGGCGGTGCTGAACGGCTCGTGGTAGACCGCTACCGCGAGCGCGAAGTGGCAGGTCGGAGTGAGGTACTGGAGGAGACCGAGCAGGTTGAGGGGGAGGCGGCGGGCGCCGGCCGTGAACAGCAGCAAGGGGATCGCGGTGAGGACCCCGGTGAGTGCCAGCAGCACGTCGGTCGCCGCCGAGACGCGGCCGAAGGCGCCGCGACCGTCGAGTGCAGCGGTCACCAGCAGGGCGAGGGCGAACGGGGCGAGCAGGCTGGTCTCGAAGGCGAGCCCGAGCACCGCGTCGGCGCGCACGGTCTTGCGCAGCAGCCCGTAGAGGCCGAACGAGCCGGCGAGGGTGAGCGACACCCACGGTAATGAGCCGACCGAGAGCGCGAGCACGGCGACGCCGAGCGCCGCGAGCGCGACCGCAAGCCCCTGCCCGCGCGACAGCCGCTCGCCGAGCACCACCAGCCCGAGCACCACGCTCACCAGGGGGTTGATGTAGTAGCCGAGGCTGGCCTGCAGGATGTGACCGCTGTTGACCGCCCAGATGAACAGCCCCCAGTTGACAGCGATCAGGACCGTCGTCGCGAGAAGCCTGGAGCGGGTCCCGGGATGCGTCCACGCCGCTGCGAGGTCGGGTAGGCGGCGGGAGATCCCGAGCCAGCCGACCACGAGCACAAACGACCACACGATGCGATGCGCCAGCAGCTCGACGGCAGGCACCGTCTGGAGCAGCTTCCAGTAGACCGGAGCCAGACCCCAGGTCAGGTAGGCGGCGGTGGCGGCGAGCACGCCGGTGCGAGTGGGCGAGGTCTCCATCGATGAGGTG
>CAZQYU010000594.1:0-2077 GCA_964597585.1 uncultured Thermoanaerobaculia bacterium | reverse complement strand
CCGTCCGAACCCAAGACCGCGGGGTCCCGCACCAGCACCACCCTGCTGGTCCCGTCGACCGCCGCGGCGGCCGCCCCCGGCAGGCCGAGCAGGCCCGCCATCGCGGCGCCGGATCCGGTGCGTAGAAAGTCGCGTCGGGTGAGGCCATCGTCGCTCATCTCGAACCTCCTGCCGGCGGGGCCGTCTCCGCCATCAGCTCGGCCGCCACCGCAGGCGCTGTCGCCGCCGCCACCAGGACGAGACGGCTCCCGTCGGACCGGACCGCCCACCAGGTCCCGTCCTCGGCGACCGCCGGTCCGCCCTCCTGCGCCTGCGGCGGCAGCCTGGCGAGAACGGCATCCCGAGCGGCAGCTGCGCGGTCGGGTTTCGGATAGTCCACCAGCACCAGCACGGCGTCGCCTGAGGGACGGTGGTAGTGCGCGAGGGCGGCGGCGGCATCGCGGCCCAGACCGAGGAGGTCATCGCCAGCGAGCGGCACCTCCGCGCTGAGCAGTACGCTGCCGCGCACAAACCGCACGCTGGCTTCATCGCGGCCCGGCGCCGGAAGAGCCGTGACCAGCCTCGGCGTCGCGCCCGCCTCGGTGATCCCCGCCAGGGCGTTGCGGGCGACGGCGACCAGCAGCTCGCTGTCGGCTGCTCCCGAATCGGCCCACAGCGAGAGCAGAAACGGCCCCTTACGGGCGGACAGCCAGCCCGGCCGCAGGCGACCCTCGTCCCCGACCTCGACCGGTTCACCGTCCGCGTCGTGTCGAAACGCGCCCCAGGCATCCTCCGGCGACCCGAGTCGGAAGACGTCGAGCACCAGCTCGCCCCGACCGTCCGGCGCCACCCACCGCCGCGACAGGCAGCCGGTCATACCGTAGGCGAGGTAGACCTCGGCGTGGCCGTCGATGTAGCCGTAGATGGACTCCGTGTCGTACAACCCGTCGTCTCCAGGGCTCGCCGACCATCCGCCGCCGACCTCAGCGGGCAGCCCGGCGCGGATCGTCTCGAGCGTGGTGGAGGGTGTGGCCTGCCGGCGCGCGCAGGCCGCGGCGCCGATCACGACCATCGCGAGCAGGACGACTGCGGGGCCGCGCATGGTCACCTCCCGGAATGTGACCATGGTAGCCTGCCCCGCGCCGATCGCCTCACGGTGAGAGTGCAACGATCCTGTCCACCAGAGCCCGCCCCTCGTGGGTGTCCGGCACGATACCAGGCCGGAGGAGGCGCCGGGTCAGCTCGGCCCACCCCGGATCGGCGGCGAAGACCTTGCGGAACAGCGGCTCGGCCTCGGCCTCGCGGCCGTTGGTCGCCAGCGTCACGGCCTGCCAGTAGGTGATCTCGAGGTTGTCCGGGGCGATCGCCGCCGCGGCGCCGTACTCGGCCAGGGCGCCCTCGAGGTCGCCGTGCTCGACCGCGACGTCGCCGCGGTTCATGTGCTCGTAGGCCCGGTGCAGGTCGACCAGCCGCCGCAGCTCCGCCACCGGCCGCGGATTGTCCTCGACCCTGAGGTCGACCAGGCGGTCCGCCCACGGCTGCCCGCCGCGCTGCCCGCGGACCACCAGGATCGCCGCCGACTGCCGGCCGCGGATATCGCCTCCCTCGCTCTGCGCGGCCTCGAGGGCAGCGAGCAGGCGGCCCGTGAGGTCCCCGGTCGCGGACTCGTAGGCCCGAGCCATCGCCGGAACCACCGTGTCGTGGGCCATCATGTTGGCCTGCACCGAGTAGCCGTCCCCGACGTGCTGCGCCGCCGACTCGATGCAGCGCGCGCCGGTGTGGGCGGCCGCCCGGCCGAGCGCGTCCACCACCCCGACCTGACGGACATCGCGACCGGAGTCTGCCCCGACCAGGGCGGCGAGCGCGTCCGGCGCCGCCATCCCGCTGTCGAGCAGGGCGAGCAGGCGAGGTCCATAGGCCGGGTCGACGAACGACTGGGTCGCCACCGCACCGACACCGGCCCGGGCCCAGACCACCGTAGTGCCGACCGAGAACCAGTGCGACTGGACCGCGACCCCGAGCTCCCCAGTCGCCGGATCCCGGGCCACGATCGAGTACGTGGTCACCGGGCGGCGAGGTGACGGCGCTGCGGCGGTCG
>CAZQYU010000593.1:0-2083 GCA_964597585.1 uncultured Thermoanaerobaculia bacterium | reverse complement strand
CGTCGCCGAGTACGGGCGCCAGCCATGGGTGGTGGACGGCGTGCTGCCGACGGCCTTGGCGGTATCGCATCTGTCGGTGCTCGACCTTCTCCTGACGCTCGCCGGCTTCGTCACCTTCTACTCCATCCTGTTCATCATCGAGATGGGGTTGATGATCAAATACATCCGCAAGGGTCCGTTCATTGACGTCGATGAGACGGATGAGTGGATAAAGAACCACCGAGACCGCCTGAGTGCAGGTGGCCTGCAGCCTGCGGAGTAACGACCATGATCCTCTATGAACTGATTGGATTTGACGTCCTCCGGGTCATCTGGTGGCTGCTGCTGGGCGTGCTCTTGACCGGCTTTGCGCTGACCGACGGCTTCGACATGGGGGTGGGCGCGCTCATTCCCTTCGTCGGCAAGACCGATGCCGAACGCCGGGTTGCGATCAACACCATCGGCCCGGTCTGGGAAGGCAACCAGGTCTGGTTCATCCTCGGCGGCGGCGCCATCTTCGCCGCCTGGCCGCCGCTCTATGCGGTCAGCTTCTCGGGCTTCTATCTGGCCATGTTCGTGATTCTGGCCGCCCTCATTCTCAGGCCCGTCGGCTTCAAGTACCGCTCCAAGCGCGACAGCGCCGCCTGGCGCAACGCTTGGGACTGGGCGCTCTTCGTCGGCGGGGCCGTGCCGGCGCTGATCTTCGGGGTGGCGATGGGCAACGTCCTTCAGGGCGTGCCCTTCCGCTTCAACCAGGACATGATGCCCTTCTACGACGGCACGTTCTTCGGCCTCCTCAACCCGTTTGCGTTGCTCGCCGGTGTCGTGTCGCTGTCGATGATCGTCATGCACGGCGCCGCCTGGCTGAACCTCAAGAGCGAGGGCGCGGTCCAGGAAAGGGCACGCACCATCGGGGCGTGGGCCGCGCTGGTGATGATCGTCGCCTATGCGCTTGCCGGCGTGTGGCTGGCCTTCGGCATCAGCGCCTACGAGTTCACCTCGGCCGTGCCGGCCGACGGCCCGTCCAATCCGCTGTTGAACGAGGTCGCCCAGCAGGGTTCATGGATGGCCGCCTACGGCCTGCGCCCGTGGATCGTGGTTGCCCCGATCCTCGGCTTCGCCGGAGCGGCGCTCGCCTGGCTCGGCCTCAAGGCCGGTCGCGAGGGCTCGACGCTCATCTTCTCGAGCCTGGCGATCATCGGCGTCATCTCGTCGGTCGGTCTCACCATGTTCCCGTTCATCCTGCCGTCGACGGTCGATCCCAATTCGTCGCTGGCGGTCTGGGATGCGTCGTCCTCGCATCAGACTCTGTTTGTCATGCTGGTATCTGCGGTGATCTTCGTACCGATCATCCTCGCCTACACCGCCTGGGTCTATAAGGTGCTGTGGGGCAAGGTCACCGTGCAGAGCGTCACCGACGCCAGCGACGTCGTTTACTAGGAGGGATACGGATCATGTGGTATTTCGCCTGGATCCTCGGTTTGCCGCTGGCAGCCATCTTCGCCGTCGTCAACGCCATGTGGCTGGAGCTGCAGGACGACCAGCGATACGAGGGAATCGACAAGGCTTCCTGACGCCGGCGTCGGGATTGCCCTGGGACTGAATGGAGTCCGTCCCCGACCGGGGGATGGACTCCGTTCGATTCGGCAACGCCTCCCCAAAAACCCCGGGAAGACGAGGCGGGCTCGCCCTGCGACAGACCGGCGCATCGGTTTCACCGTAGGTCCGCCGGCCCGGCGACGTGCCGGGATTAAACATGCAAAAAAATGCATATATGAAGTCGGACGGTCGGGAATCGGGATCCCTCTGAGCGGCCGTCGAGCGAGGAGAGCAGGATGTCGGGAGCTTTGCGTGTCTTCATGCGCGTCGTTGCGGTGGCGATTCCCATCGGACTGGGCGCTCTGGCAATCGGCTATTCCGAAGAGCTGAAGCAGCTTCCGAGCCCCAAGGAGAAGACACCGGCGGCGACGCCGGTGCGCGTCATGACGCTGAAACCGATGCAACTCAAGCCGCGGGTGGTCGGTCACGGCACCGTGGCGCCGGCGCGCGAGTGGCGTGCCGTCGCACGCATCGACGGTCAGGTGATGATGACGGCCGATCGGCT
>CAZQYU010000592.1:0-2090 GCA_964597585.1 uncultured Thermoanaerobaculia bacterium | reverse complement strand
TGGACCAAGCGGTCACCCGGGCGGCGCTGGGTCCGGATCTCGATGCGCTCCCGGATGGTCTCGATACGGTGGTCGGGGAGCGCGGCATCATGCTCTCCGGAGGCCAGCGCCAGCGCGTCGCTCTGGCTCGCGGTCTCTACCGCGGGGGCGACCTTTTGATCCTCGACGACGTGCTCTCGGCGGTCGACCACGAGACCGAGCTCGAGCTGGTGGCGACCCTTGCCGGGCTCGCGCGCCAGCCGGAGGCCCCGACCGTCGTGCTTGCGAGCCACCGGCTGTCGGTGCTGCGTCACACCGACCTGGTGCTGGTGCTGGAGGGCGGCCGCCTGGTCGACCAGGGTCGACACGAGGACCTGCTCGCCCGCCCCGGCGTCTACCGAACGACCTGGCTGGCGCAGCGGGAGGCGCCGGCGGAGGAGGTCGCGTCGTGAGCGGGCTGGCCACATGGCGCCGCCTATGGCCCTTCGTACGCCCCGATGCGTGGGCATTCGGTGTTGCGCTGCTGCTGACGCCGCTCGCGACCGCGGTCAGCCTCGCCCAGCCGTACCTGCTCAAGACGGCGATCGACCAGCACATCGTGCCCGGTGTCGCCAAGGGGTTGGTGGGCGTGGCCCTTTTGTTCCTGCTCGCGGCGGTGGCCGGCTATCTGCTCGAGGGCGGGTACGTGCTCTCCCTCGCATGGGGCGGACAGCGCAGCATCGTACGTCTGCGGCAGGAGCTCTACCATCGCATCCTGCGCCTGCCCCAGTCTGCGCTCGACCGCCAGCCCGCCGGCCAGCTACTGACCCGGGTCACCAGCGACGTCGACGCCCTCGCGGAAGCCTTCAGCTCGGGTCTCATCAGCATGGTGCTCGATCTGTTGACGATCGTCGGAACCCTGGTCGCAATGTTCTGGCTCGACCCGGTCCTGACCCTCGTGCTGCTGGCGCTCGCGCCGCCGCTGCTGGCGGTGCTCGAGCTCGTGCGCCGTCGTCTGCGTACCCTGTTCCTCCTGATCCGCGACGCACTCGCGGCGGTGAACGCGTTCCTCTCCGAGCGGGTCGACGGCGTCGAGGTCGTACAGCTGTTCCGCTACGAGGCCGTCACCCGGCGCAGGTTCGACAGCCTCAATCGTCGCTTCCGCGACGCGACGACCCAGTCGAACGTCTGGGACTCGTTCATGTACGCGGTGGTCGACGGAACCGCCTCGATCTGCGTTGCAGCCATGCTCTGGTACGGCTCCGGGCTCGCCGCTCGGTGGGGCCTGCCCCTGCCCGGGCAAGGGGCGGTCAGCGCCGGTCTCCTGGTGGCCTTCATCGAGTACCTGGATCGGTTGTTCCGCCCCTTGCGCGAGCTCTCGGGCAAGGTCGCCGTCATCCAGCGGGGCTCCGCGTCGGTGGGCAAGATCGTCAGCCTCCTCGACGAGCAGCCGTCGACCTCAGGCGGGACGCCGGTCCCCGAGCTCGCCGGGCACCTGGTCCTGACCGACGTCCGCTTTCGCTACCGGTCCAGCGGTCCCGACGTGCTCGCCGGCGTCAACCTCGAGGTCCGTCCCGGCGAGGTGGTGGCGATCGTCGGCGCCACCGGTTCCGGCAAGACGACGTTGAGCCGGATCCTGGACACGTCCTACACCGGCTACCGCGGCTCGATCACCCTCGACGGCCGTGAGCTCTCCAGCCTCGCACCGGAGGACGTGCGCCGCCACGTCGCCGGGGTTCGGCAGGACGTGCAGCTGTTCTCCGAAGCGGTGCGGTTCAACGTCGACCTCGGCAATCTGGCGATCACAGGGCCGCAGAGCGAGAGCGCTGCGGAGGTGGTGAACGCCGACTCGGTCATCCGAAGGATCGGTTGGGACCACCTGCTGCGCGAGCGCGGAGCGGATCTGTCGGTCGGCGAGGGCCAGCTGTTGACCTTTGCCCGAGCGATGGCCCACGACCCCGAGGTGATCATCCTCGACGAGGCGACCGCGTCGATCGACACCCTGACCGAGCAGCTCATTCAGCAGGCCCTGGAACGCATTTTCGCGCGCAAGACCGTGATCGTCATCGCCCACCGTCTGTCAACGGTGAAGCGTGCGGACCGCATCGCGGTGATGCACGCCGGGCGGATCG
>CAZQYU010000591.1:0-2093 GCA_964597585.1 uncultured Thermoanaerobaculia bacterium | reverse complement strand
GGCCGGGAACACCCTAGCCGTCACGGGGCGGGCGGATCGCCCATGACTCCGTGTGCCGGAGGAACCGCGTGGGGCGTCGCCTGAGCGGTCCACTGTGGCCGTGTTGGCGGACCTCCCTGGTGTCTCTCTGCCATCGTCGCGGCGCGACGGCACGTCGTGTGCGTCCGCACGCGGAGTCTGGGCGCGAAGGGTCGCATCGATGTGACAGCCATGCGCCGGAAGAGGTTCCGGTGTGTGGCTCAGGTGAAGGAGACAGCCATGATCGCAATTTCGCGCTCGCCGCTGGCCGGGTTCGCGATGATCCTGGTGAGCATTCCATCTTTCGGCGCCGTCCTGACCGTCGGGCCGGGCGGCGGCTACTCCACGGTTTCCGCGGCGCTCGCCACGCTGGTCGGAGCGGGTGGCGAAAACGAGGTCCGGGTCGCGGCCGGCGTGACCTCGGGCCCGATCGCCATCGCCAGCAACCAGACCATCGGTACCGTCACGATCAGCGGCGGTTGGAACGCCGACTTCACGACCAGGTCAGACGACCCTAGCCTCACCGTTCTGGATGGGGGGAGCGCCGGCCCGGTCGTGAGCCTCAACTTGACCGCCGGAAAGCTGATTCTGACCGGGCTGGACATCCGTAACGGCGCAAGCACGTCGGGCGGGGCGGGCGTGTGGGCACTGCTCCACAACGGCTCCGGCCTGATCATCAGCAACTGCCGAATCGAGAACAACCGGGCGGACGGATCCGGGGACGTCTTGGGCGGAGGACTCTCCGTCTGGGTCACGGACTCGAGCGCACTCAACCTGGGTGACACCGTCGTGCTCGGCAACCAGGCCCACTCCACCGGCTCCGTCGGTGCCGGAGGAGGCGCCGAGCTCAGCTTCGACTCGACGTCGACCGGGCTCATCCACGGCTGCCGCTTCGTCGGCAATCATGCCGCGGCCGAGAACAACCAGGCGACCGGGGGAGGCGTCTTTCTCATGACCTCCGGCTCCGCCTCGGTGCAGTTCCGGGATAACCTGGTGGCCGACAACTCCCTCACCACGCTGCCAGGGTACTCGGCGGCCGGAACGGGTGCCGCGCTGTGGGCGAGCGATTCGTCCGTCCTGACCGGGATGCGGAACGTCCTTCTCGGCAACGGAGGGACCTCCCCAACGCACCGGTTCCAGGCTTCGGTCATCGCCAGCCAAGCTTCGCAGAACACCCTGTCCGACTCGGTCGTCGCGGCGTCGGACAGCGCCGACACCGGGGGCATCGAGGCCCACGGCTACGGCGGCACAGTCAGGATCATCAACACGACGATGGCGGGAAACGCCTATCTCGGTTTCGAGTCCCCGGGCAACTCCGGCGCAGTTCTGCTCGCCAACTGCATCGTGTACGGCAACACAGGCGGCGAAATAAACGCCGACGCCCAGGTCACCCAGGACCACGACCTGATCGGCACGGATCCACTGTTCGTCGATGCCGTGCACGGCGACTTCCGGCTGCGCGACGGCTCGCCCGCCATCGACGCCGGGAGTGACGCCCAACGCACCGGCCTCGACACCATCGACCTCATGGGCATGCCGCGATCGCAGGCGGGCTCGGTCGACTGCGGCGCCCACGAGCACCGCACCTCGACGACGCGGGTCGCCGCCGTCACCCACACGCTCGGATTCAACGGGACCCCGTGGCGCTCCGACATCGCAGTGAGCAACCCGAGCGCCAGCGACGCGTCGGTCGCCTACACCTACCGCCAGGGCGGCAACCCACAGACCATCTCGGGCACGGTGCCCGCCGGGACCACGATGAGCTGGCAGGACTTCCTCGTCGACCGCTTCGGCAAGTCGCCATCGGTCACCGAGACCGGGAGCCTGCAGGTCTACAGCTCGAACCCCGCGCTGCTGGTCTCCTCGCGAACGTACGCCAATCCCGCCGAGGCCACTCCGCCAGCCGGGATCGGGACCTTCGGACAGTACCTCGACGGGCTCAGCCCCGAGAGCTTCGTGCCGTACTTCGGCCGGGCGGTGGTGCCGCTGCTGCGCAACGACGCCGACTTCTACACCAACATCGGCTTCCTCAACGGCGGGCCGGCCTGCAACGTCGGGATCCAGCTCTACGACGG
>CAZQYU010000590.1:0-2116 GCA_964597585.1 uncultured Thermoanaerobaculia bacterium | reverse complement strand
CCACGGTGTCCGACTCAGGCGGGTATACCATGGTTCAAAACCGGACCCAGGCGCACGGCAGAAAAGGAACTTCCGATCGCCGAGCAACAGCCGCGACCCGCGAGGAGGCGCCATGTCGACCCGTTGCACCGTCACGACCGTGGTCCTGATCGTTTTACTCCTGGGCAGCGCCGCACCGGCTGATGCCGGCTTTTCCGGCACCGACGTCTTTCTGCCCTCGGTGGGAGCGAAAGCCGGGGTGCCGCCGTCGGTCTGGTACACCACGGTGTGGGTCCACAACCCTGGCGACGGGCCAGCCAACATCACCGTTTACCTGCTGGAACGGCAGGCCAACACCGCGCCGCTGTCCTACACCGACACTCTGGCAGCCGGCGAGACGAGAAAGTACGACGACGCGGTCCAGCTGATGTTCGCCATGCAGACCTTCGGAGCGCTGCGCATCACCTCGAATGAGAAGGTCGTCGTCTCGTGCCGGGTCTACTCCCAGGAGGGGGCCGCCATCGATGAGTCGAGTGGTCAGTTCTTTGCCGGCGTGCCCGCCTCGTTCGCTATCGGCGTCGGTCAGTCGACCGAAATCGTCGGCGGTCATCAGACGCAGCCGCCGGCGGGCTCCGACTTCCGCTTCAACTTCGGCTTCGTCGAGGTCACGGGCTCGGGCACCTGCGAGGTGCGGGTCACGGTGAGGGGCCCGGACGGCACCGCGCTGGGGTCGAAGACCTACACCGTGCGCCACTGGGAGCAGCTGCAGGTCACCTTTGCCGGCGAGTTCGGGGCAGTCTCGTCCGACAACGTCCGCCTGACCGTCGAGGTACTGTCGGGCGGCGGCCGGGTGATCGCCTTCGGCTCGTCGGTCGCCAACGGCAGCCAGGACGCCTCGACCCTCGAGATGACCTACGCTGACGGGCTGCTGGCCGGGAGCGAGCCCGGCAGCATCACCGGCATCACCGCCGGCGTGGGGCTCGCGGGTGGCGGGACCTCGGGCGACGTCACGGTGTCGGTGGCCGACGCCGGTATCGTCAGGACGATGCTGGCGGACGGCGCGGTGACCGCCGAGAAGGTCGACAGCACAGCCGCCGCCGCCGGGCAGGTGCTTTCGGCGGGATCGCCGACCCAGTGGCAGGACGACGGCCTGACGCTGCCGTACGAGGGTGCGGCGAGCAGCACCGGCGGCGCCGCCCTGAAGGTGACGAACACCGCCGGCATCGACGGCTCGTCGGGGATCGAGGCGCGGGGCGCCACCGGCGTGGTGGCCTACGGCAGCGCGTCGGGAGGTTTCTTCCAGGCTGACGACGGCTCCGGCGCCGCCAACGTCGGGACCACCGGCATCGGGATCGCCGCCCAAGGCACCGAGCACGGGGGCGTGTTCGCGGACCTCGGCGGCTCCGGGCTGGCCTATGTGGGCACTGGGAACCGCGGCATCACGGCCACCGGCACCGAAATGGGAGGTTACTTCAAGGACTCGGATGGGTCGGGATACGCGTTCGTGGGTTACAGCGACACCGGAATAATCGGCGAAGGAACATTCCAGGGAGGGTCCTTTTCTGACCTCGACGGCACCGGTAGGGCCTCGCTCGGGTTCGGGGATATTGGCATCCGAGCAGCGGGCTCGTCGATGGGAGGGTACTTCCAAAACTTGAACGGCACCGGAACGGCCAATCTGGGTGTCGGCCATGTCGGGATCCAGGCCACCGGCTACGAGATGGGCGGGTCCTTCCATGGCACCCAATCAGAGACTCATCTGGCGCAGGTCGACCGTGGTGTGGTGGCCGTCGGCACGGACATGGGCGGCTACTTCGGAGACTCCTCCAAATCCGGTGTCGCGTATGTTGGATACGAGGATTACGGCGTCGTCGGCCTCGGCGACTACGCGGGGGCTTACTTCGAGGACACCGACAGCTCGGTCTGGGCCGACATCGCGCACGACAGCAAGAAGATCACCGGCAGCGGCAGCGTCAGCTTCGTCCAGAACCACCCCGATGACCCGAGCGCGGTGATCGTCTACACCGCGCCCGAGGGCGACGAGGTGGCGACCTACACCCGGGGCACCGCCCGGCTCGTGGACGGCGAGGCGAGGGTGTCGCTGGGGGAGTCCTTCCGCTGGGTCACCAACCCCGAC
>CAZQYU010000589.1:0-2130 GCA_964597585.1 uncultured Thermoanaerobaculia bacterium | reverse complement strand
CTCCTGCCCATCGAACTCTTCGGCCCACGCCTCGCGGGCCTGCTACTGGGTCGCGTCCGCGGCGGGCGAGGGGGAGGGTGTGTCGCCCGGCTTGACCAGGGTAAGGAGGATGTCCCGGCGCTCCAAGGCGCCCACCAGGCGGCCCTCCTCGTCCACCACCGGGACCAGCTTGATCTTCCGGGTGAGCATCTCGTGCAGTGCCTCGGCAACCTGTGCGTCCTCGGTGACGGTGACCACCGGGCTGCTCATCACGTCCGCAGCGACCCGGCCGCGCGCCGCGAGCTCGAGCCCCTCGGGGCGCCGTCCGCCCGCGAACCACGCTGCGAGCGAGCGCAAGGCTCCGGGATGAACCTGCCGTGACGCCCGCCGCAGGATGTCGCCGGTCGTGATCACACCCTGGAGGCGGCCCTCGTCGTCCACGACGACGAGACGCCGCTCTGTGGTCGCCAGCAGGCGGTCGAGCGCAGTGGCAAGGGGGGTGTTGCCCCTGACGGTGGGGAAGCCCTCCCGCATGGCGTCCCGCGCCCGGCTGTCCAACCTGACCCGGGACCGGGGCGAGGTCCGCTCGGCGACCAACGCCTTGGCGACGGTCTTGAGAAGGTCCGAGCGGCTCACGATGCCGACCAGACGCCCGTCCTCGGCGACCACCGGGAGCCGCCGCAGCTCGCGAGCCGCGAACAGCGAAGCCGCTTCCGCGAGCGTCGTCGTGGGCCCGACACTTACCGGCGAAGACGTCATCACGTCGGCGGCGACTCTGGGCTGCTCGACCAGCGCCGCCATCTCCGCGGCCTGCACCTCGCTGGGCATCTCCCGCTGCACCGCGGTGGGGAGCACCCCGGCTCCCTTGCCAAGGAGGTCGCTGTCGGTGATGACGCCGAGCAGGCGCCCCGCGCGGTCCACGACCGGAAGGCACAGCACACCGCGCGTTATCATCCGTTCCACCAGCTCATGGATAGGCGTCTCGGGAGCCGCAGTCACCACCTCGTCGGTCATCACGTCCGCCACGTCGATGCCCGGCGGGAACGGTCCCGGCACGCGGTGGGTGTACTTGACGACCCGGGCCGGAGAGAGGCTGATCATCCCCTCGCCGACCATCTCGGAAATCTCGGGTAACACGCGCGCAATCCGCTCCGCCGAGTCGACACACGTCACGACGACTGGAAGATCGCTCGACAGCTCAACCAGCGACGCGGTGTGGATCAGGCTGTTGGCACCGTATCCGGCAACGCCCCGCAGTACGGTGGCGCCCGCACAGCCGTGGCGCTGGAGCGTCTCGAGCAGGGCCATGTAGAGGGACTGGCCGTGCCAGCGGTCGGCCTCGCCGATGAACACCCAAAGCTGCTGCGCCGAGCCGTTCAGCTCCATACGCCCTCCGCTTCCTCACTCACGACCAGAGCCTCGCGAGCGCTACCCCGAAGAGCACGCTCAGCAGGCCCAGCCCGACACTGCCGGCAACGTTGAGGACGGCCGGCCACCAGCCACCGTCGAGGACCAGCTGATAGGTCTCGAAGGTGAAGCTCGAGAACGTCGTGTAGGCGCCGAGAAAGCCCGTCACGATGAGGAGCTGCCAGGTGACGGGTAGGCCTGTGCGGCTGGCGAGCGCCAGCAGCAGGCCGATGATGACGCTCCCGGAGAGGTTGACCACGAGCGTCCCCCATGGGAAACCGGCGCCCCACCGCTGGCTCGCCAGCACCGTGACGGCGTACCGCAGGTTCGCCCCAACCGCAGCGCCCAGACTGATCAGAAGCACCTTCGCTACCACGAGCACCTCCGGCTGGGACGGACTTCAGCTTCAAGTGCTGTGATGCTGGGATCGCGGTTGGTCGGCTGACGCCGCATGGTTGGTGTCGAATGGATAGGGCGGTTGGTTGCGCGCACGACGCCTCCTTGTCGAGGGTAGGCGTCATCAGCCGGGAGGGCAATCACGCGGAGAACGCCATCTCCGAGCGGCGGATGCTACACGCGTGAGCACGTCTCAGTCAACACTCGGCTCGAAAGGCGCCGCCCATCAGAAGGTTTGAGCCAACGAGACGAATCGGCACCGGGCCCGGTCCGGTGACGTTTTGGGCAGCGATGGTGGTCAGGCGTTTCCGACTATCCTGCTGGATTCCTTCTAGGGTGTCGGGGATC
>CAZQYU010000588.1:0-2135 GCA_964597585.1 uncultured Thermoanaerobaculia bacterium | reverse complement strand
TGGCGAGGTTGTCGTTGAAGCGCCCGATCTGCTTGCGCAGGTTCTCCTTCTCGGCCTCGATCAGGGCGCGCGGGTTGGCCTTCTCGAGTCCGGAAATGAACAGGCTGAAGAACCCGCGCACCAAGTTGGTGAGTCGCTGCAACATGGTCCGCTCCTTCACATCGCTGGGGCTCGGCTGTCGGTCGTACTCGGAGCGGAGTTTACCACCTCGCCCAACCCGGTCTGAGAGCCCGGCACACTCGGACACAGAACCGACCGACCTCCCCGCTGGTGAGATAACGGAGACCGCGCCACCCCGGTTCAGGGCTCGCGGTCCGGCAACCGGGCGCCGCGCCCACCGACGGCGGCCGCTGCCACACCCTCGCCACGAGTTGCCCCGAGCCTGCCCGATCCTCGCCCCGCCGCCCCCGATCGCGGAACCGACCTTGGGAGAGGACGCCGAAAGGAGGCACACATGGATCGCAGCGACACTCTCTGGAGGATCGGAATCATCGCCGCGGCGG
Organism: uncultured Thermoanaerobaculia bacterium; assembly: GCA_964597585.1. Taxonomy (GTDB): domain Bacteria; phylum Acidobacteriota; class Thermoanaerobaculia; order Thermoanaerobaculales; family Sulfomarinibacteraceae; genus CAVSIS01. The sequence goes on along the minus strand of CAZQYU010000588.1, from coordinate 1,632 downwards.
TGCTGACCGTCGCCGCCTACCTGGTCGTCTCGACCCCGTTGCAGTCGCCATCGCTTCCGGGCACGACCGCTGGCGACGCGTCGGGCGGCCGGCTCCCTCGCTCGACCACGGCCGCACCCGAGCCGCGGGGCGCGGCGCGCGCCGACGCCGATCTGGCCGCGCCGCATACCGTGCCGGAGGCCGTTCCCGCCCGCGTCACAATGCCCCCGACGACACCCGCCGCCCGCATCGATCTCGACGTCCTGCTCGACGTGCTCGAGGAGCTCACTGTCGCGGGCGGCACGCTACCGGATCCGGTTGACACGCTGGTGCGTCGGGACCGCGATGGGCGGCTGGTCGTCGCCGCGGGTACCCAGCGCCGATACAGCCCGCTGGTCGAAGCCCTGAACGCGGTCGATCCCGTCGCGGTGGTGACCGAGCTCGGCCGTCTCGAACCTTCGACCACCACTGCCGAGCACTCGGAGGGAGACCTGGAGTCCCGGCTGCACGACACGATCGCGGCGCTGCTCGCCTTCGACCTTCCTGACGTCGAACCGACCATGGTGGCGCACGGGCCGGGATGGGTCTTCGCCGAACCCGAGTACGAAGCGCTCTCGGGCGCCGAGCGCCACCTGCTGCTGATGGGGCGGCGCCAGGCCCGTGCGGTACGGTCGAAGCTCGAGGCGATCCGGCTCGCCTTCGCCTGGCCGGACCCGCCGGTGGACCGCGCACTCACGATGGCCGCCGCGCGGCCGGTTCCGGCGTCGGCGACAGCCGTATCGGGGAGCGATCCAGCGACCGCGATCATCCCGGCGCTGCCGGACCCCGAGCCGTAACCGCCGAGTCCAACTGCGTCACGCGAGGGCGGGGTCCGGCCCCGCCCTCGCATCTCGGCCGATCCGGGCACGACGCCCCCTGCGCTTTGGACACCACACGGTGCGATACTCGCGCCATGGCTGACGCAGTCCTTTGGCGGGCCCTGGTCTCGGCCACCGAGAGGTCGCTGGCGAGCGGCGCCCTCGCTCCCATTGCGACCGAGCTCGAGGTGGTGGAGGACGGCGAGGTCGCTTTCGCGGTCCGTCTCTTCGCCCGCCTCGACATCAAGGAGCGCGCGAACCGGGAGCAGCGCCGCGTCGGGACCAACCCGTTCCTGCCGCCCGACCCCGACCTCTTCGTCACCGAGCTGACCCCGACCCACGTGGCATTGCTCAACAAGTTCACCGTGTTCCCGCACCATCTGCTGATCGTCACTCGTCGCTTCGTGTCGCAGGACCGACTGCTCGACCTCGCCGATTTCGAGGCCCTCGCCATCGTCATGGCGGAGATCGACGGCCTCGGCTTCTACAACGCTGGCGTGGTGGCCGGCGCCAGTCAACCGCACCGTCATCTTCAGGTCGTACCGACGCCACTCGGGCCCGACGACCTCTCTACTCCGATGGACACCCTCATGAAGTCGGCCCCGGAGAGAGTGCCGGCGCCAGTTCCGGGACTCGACCTTCCCCACGTTGCACTGCGCCTGGACGGTCGACCGATCAACCGCAGCGACGGCCCGGCTCTCCACGAGTGCTACCACGCGCTGCTCGCCGCGATCGGGATCAGCGACCGGCGCCAGCCCTACAACCTGCTGCTCACGCGCCACTGGATGCTGCTCGT
>CAZQYU010000587.1:0-2137 GCA_964597585.1 uncultured Thermoanaerobaculia bacterium | reverse complement strand
CGAGCAGCTCGGTGTCGCCGGTGATGAAGGTCGCCTGCACCCAGGCGGCGCGCTCGGACTCGGACCACACGTCGAGGAGCTGGGCGTTGGCGCGGTCGAGGAAGGCGCGCGCGTCATCGACACTGGGCGGAGGGTCGGCGGCGAGAACGAGGCTCGGGACGATGGCACAGCAGGCGGTGAGGAGGGCGGCGGTTCGAAGCATGGCAATCTCCAGTGCTGGCGGATCGGCAGCGCCAGTATAGCGAGGGATGCGGCCGGTGGCCCGCCTCCCGGCGGAGCCGGGCCTGCGGCCGGTTCCCTGCGGTAGAGCGAGCCCGAGGGTGGGACGCAACTTGATGCAGTCGGTGACGTACAGTCCCCGAAGGAGGTTCCATGCTTCGCACATGGGGGGATCAACTCCACCGCGTAGCGGTTGCGGCTGTGTGTGTCGCTGTCCTGGCGCCGACGCCGGCGTCCGCCGCCGTCCCGATCGGTACCCTCGTCGAGGGCATGCACTGCACCACTGACGCGAGCCAGACATATTCGCTCTACCTGCCCTCGAGCTACACGACCGAGCGCCGCTGGCCCGTGTTGCTGATCTTCGACCCGCGCGGCCGTTCCCGGCTCGCCGCCGAGCTCTTCCGCGAGCCGGCCGAGCGCTTCGGCTGGATCCTGCTGAGCTCGAACGACACGCGCTCCGACGGACCGATGGAGCCCAACATCAAGGCCGTCAACGCGCTCTGGCCGGAGGCACTGCACGCGTACGCCTCGGACCCGGGGCGCATCTCCTGCGCCGGATTCTCGGGCGGCTCGACGGTCGCGCTCCTGGTGGGCTCGCAGCTTCCGCTCGCCGGGATCATCGCGAGCGGCGGTCCGTACGCCGTCGACCTGGTGCCCGCGAAGCCCGCCTACGCCTGGTTCGGCGCCGCCGGCGATGTCGGCTTCAACAACCTCCCCATGCGGCGGCTCGACGCGCTCCACGGCGAGCGCGGGGCGCCTCACCGCTTCGTCGAGTTTGACGGCGGACATCAGTGGATGCCGGCAGAGGTCGCTGCCGAAGCTGTGGCGTGGCTCGAGGCGGAGGCGATGCGGACGGGGACCCGGCCGCGCGACGAGGCGCTCGCTCAGGAGCTCGCTTTTGACGACAGCGCTGCAGCGCGGGCGCTCGAAGACGCCGGCAAACCGCTCGCCGCGATGCGCCGCTGGGAGGCGGTCGTGAGGACCTTCGACGGGCTCTCTGACGTCGGCGCCGCGCGGGAGGCGGTGGCACGCCTCGCCCGCGATCCCAGGGTGAAGAGCGCAGAAAAGGCCGAGCGCCGCGCCGATCGTGACGAGGAAGCCTACGACGCCGCGCTGGCGCGAGGATTTTCTGAGCTCCGTAACACCGATCGCCCCATGCCGGCCGCGCGTCTCGCTTCGATGCTCCAGGTCGACCGCCTGCTCGCTCAGGCGACGGGGAGCGGTGCGGACGCACTGTCCGCCCGTCGCCGTTTGGCCTCGGCATTCGTCAACCTGTGGTTCTACATTCCACGCGAGCTGATCGAGGCGAGGGAGTACGCGCGCGCTGCGACGTCGCTCGAGGTGGCCACGCGGATCGAGCCTACTCGGCCGGCGCTGTGGTACAACCTCGCCTGCGCCCGCGCCCAGGCCAACGACCACTCGAGCGCCCTCGACGCGCTCGCGAAGGCGGTCGAGCTCGGCTTCGCCGACGCGCACCTCATCACGACCGACAGCGACCTCGACTCGCTCCGCGAAGACCCCCGCTTCGCGGAGATCGCCAAGCGGGTCGGTCAGCCGCCGACGGCAGGTGAGAAGGTGAGGAAGTGAGGGGTGGGGGAGGAGCCTTGTCTCCTCCCGTGGCTTGGCTTGTCTCTCCGCGGCCCAGCGCCTCTCTGTGCCATCTGTGCTACTCCTGGGTCAGAAGTTGCTCCGGTTGAGCGAAATTTTGTGAGGCGATGACTCTCAAGCTATTGATTGTGTGAGGAGATACGGAGGGAGACCCAACGACGTAGCGAAGCCGGGCGTCGAGCGACCGCCAAACTACCATCCGGTGGCCGAGAGGCTCCCGGCGCGGCCGGCGGTGTGGTCTGCGGGGGTTCATTACCTCGATGATCCGCACGGCGCGAGAGCCGGAAGTTGAAACGCAAAGACGCCAAGA
>CAZQYU010000586.1:0-2148 GCA_964597585.1 uncultured Thermoanaerobaculia bacterium | reverse complement strand
GAACAGGGCGTGGGCGCCGAGGCCGTGACACAGGATCTCCGACCTGATCATCTCCTTCGGGAACGGCAGCCGGGCGCGGCCGTAGCCGGTCCCGACGGTGCCGGTCACCTCGAGCGCGGTCGCCCGCGTGCTCTCGACCGCGGTTCGGACCTCCGGCGGGCTGCCGATACGCTCGACGGCGCTCGCGATGTGATGCTCGAAACCGAGCTCGAGCGGCTCGTTCTCGACCCGGATGATGCACGCGTCGTACAGCCCGACCAGAAGGTCGAAGCTGGCGCCGACCGGGTCGGCCGCCTGCTCGGCGAGCCGCATGAATGCCGAGCCGGCGGCGTCGCGGAAGAAGTCGGATCGCGCCGAGGTGTCGGCCGCCGCGAAGCGTTCCTCCTCCTCGCGGCGGATCGACGTCAGTATGAAGTCGACTCCCGCTCGCGCGGCCGCGCGCAGCGACGCGTCCACCGACCGATCGATCTCGGCCGCGACATACTCACCCAGGCAGTCGAGTTGAGCCAGGGTCTGGCTGAGACGGAACGCCCGCAGCAGCCGCTCGTGGACCGCGGACCCGGCGGAGGCCTCGACGGCCTTTCGCAGCAGCCCGAATCGGGCCGAGATGAAGGCTTCCTCCTGGGCAACCCGAGCGGCGAGGTCGTAGTTGGAGCGGGAGTTGGTGATCCCGCGGCCGAGGATCTTGCCGTCGCCGTCGAGCACTACCGCCTTGGTGGTCGTCGAGCCGAGATCGATGCCGACGACGCAGTTCATGGCTGCGAGGACTTCCGCCGGGCGGTCAGCATCTGGAGGTAGCTCTCGATCCGGTTCTTGATGTTGGCGGCCGAAAAGTAGCGCGGGTCGACCAGGTCGGATTCGATGAACGCCCCCGGAATCCCGGTCCGCTGCTCGACCTCGCGCAGCATCATGAGCTGCCCGGCCGAGAACGAGTTGCACGACTTCACGGAGTTGATCAGGAAACCGTCGGCCTGGTACTCGTGGAGGTAGCGCACCAACATGTCAATGCGCGTCGGCAGGTTGAGGTTGGTGTAGCAGCCGCCGCAGTAGTCCGCCATCGTCCCGAGGGGGTCGTCCGGGTCGTGGCGGAATCCGAGGTCGTAGGTGCCGCCGACCTTGGTGTAGGTCGAGGCGACCACCACTGCCCCCTCGTCGCTGAACATGCGCCAGAACTCGCGGAAGTGGGTCCAGTTGGGTGGGCCTTCGACCACCAGTCGGAAGCGCTGATCGTTGAGCGGACCGTCCGGGGTCACCGGTCCCAGCCCCGCCGCCACCCTCGCCTCGACCTCGCGCCGCAGCTCGCGGTAGTACTCGACCCCCTCCGCCGTGCCGCGGAAGGCGGAGAAGATCGGGCCCACGTAGTAGACCCCGCCGAAGTACGCGTCGATCGGGCTCGGCCGGTGCTTGGCCGAGGAGAGCACGGCGACCAGGTCGTCCTCCGCCTCTCTGGCAAGGGTGAGGTTGGCCCGCAGCCGGTCCTCGTCGTAGCCGCGGCCGGTGATGCTCTCGAGCGCGGGGATCAGGTCGCTGCGGATCTGGTCCGCGATATAGCGGCGGTGCTCCGGGGCGAGCCGGCCGTCGCCCTGGTAGGGAACCTGCAGGAACACCGTCGGGCAGTTGTACTGCTCGCGCAGCAGCTCGAACCACTTCATGAAGGTATAGCAGCCGGTGTACGACAGCAGCAGCAGGTCCGGCGGCGGCAGCCGGGTGCCGGTCGGGCCGATGTTGCCCGACATGAGCATGCCGATGTCGCACTTGACGTAGGTACAGACATCCTCGGAGTGGCCGGCGCGCTCGGCGGCGGCGATGAAGTCCCGGCTGCGGCCGCGCATGCCCGACTGCAGAGCGTTGATCTCCGGCAGCACCGGGAGCGCGCCGAACGACCGGATCAGCTCGGTGAGGTTGCCCGGCACGAAGGTGTAGACGACCGGGTCGCCGCACTGAGGAGCGCGCTCCAGGCGCTCGTAGTGGCGCGCGATCATCTCCTTCTGCAGCACCATCGAGCGGTCCTTGTGGATCTCGGCCGCGTGCCCGGGCCGCGGATCGGACTCCATCACCCACCTCCCCACAGCTTGAGCCCGTCCGAGAAGGTCCCGGCCTGCTCGCGGAACTGCTGGAACTGGCCGCTGTTCTCGGCGTACTTGAAGG
>CAZQYU010000585.1:0-2150 GCA_964597585.1 uncultured Thermoanaerobaculia bacterium | reverse complement strand
GGCTGGCGGACCCCGGGTAGGTCCGAGGCGACCACCGGCTTCCCGGCCAGCATCGCCTCGACCTGGACCAGCCCGAAGGACTCCGTGCGGTTGAGGCTCGGAACCACGAGCACGTCGATTGCGCGGTAGAACGCGGTCATCTCCTGCTCGTCGAGCACGCCGAGGAACCGCCACCGGCGCTGCCCGACGAGGCGTTCGAGCGCGGGTCGCAGGAGACGGTGGGTCGCATCTTCTCCGAGCACGCCCTCGTGTTGGCCTGCGAAGGCCACGAGCGCGTCGGGGAAACGCTGGACGATCCGGGGCAGTGCGTCGATGAGGACGCCCACGCCCTTTTCGGCGGCGAGCCGGGTGGCGATGCCGATCACCGGTCGGTGACCGTCCAGGCTCCAGGATCGGCGCAGGCGGGCAGTCTCCTCGGGCGGGCAGCTCACGACGGCCACAGGTGGCGCCACGACCGCGAGGCGATCGCTCCAGCGGGAGAGAAAGGGTGAGCTCTCGGCGTAGTCCGAGGTGTAAGTGAGCACGCGCGAAGCGAGCGCGGCCGTGGCATGGTCGTTCCATCTCGACAGGTTCGTCATGAGCTGGGACAACCTTCCCGGCGGCAGCACGGCGTCGCAGTGCGAGGTGGCGACGACCGGCGCTCCGCGGAGCCGGGCGGCCATCGCCACGAGCGGACCGTCGGCCTGGGGGAGGTGAATGTGGACCACCTCGGCCCGGCCCGCGAGCCGCAGCGCTGCGACGACGAGGCCCGGAGTCAACGGGGCCTTGCCGAGCCGGGCCCGGACCGGGATCCGGACGATCTCGACGCCGTCCCGGTGCTCGCGCAAGGGCAGCGCGGGGTCGTGCCGCGAGGTCAGCACGGTCACCGCGTGACCGCGTGACGCCAACGCGACGGCGAGCCTCTCGGCGTGGATCGTCAGGCCGCTGGTGTACGGACGGTAGAAGCTCAGCGCGCTGAGGATGCGCACGGGCCACCCCGCTCGAACAGCTCGATGTTTCCCCGTGCCCAGCCCACCAGCCGCCTGACGCCCTCCTCCGGCGAGATTGCGGGCCGCCAGCCAAGGGCCTTCTGAGCGCGCCGGGTGTCGGATACGTACACCCGCTGGTCGCTCGGCCGCCACGCCCGGAAGCTCACCCCTGGCAGAGGGGAGACGTGGCGCGCGAGCAGGGGCGCGAGCTCCGACCACACCGAGAGCGAGAAGTCCGGCCCCCCGCCGACATTGAGCACTCGGCCGGCGATCTCGTCGATTCGCTCGAGAGCGCGGTCGTAGCAGTCGAGCAGGTCGTCGATCCAGAGCAGGTCCCGGACCTGCTTTCCGTCGCCGAAGATCGTGATGTCGCGCCCGCACACCGCCGCGGCGATCAGCCAGGTCGCCCAACCCTGCTCCTCGCAGCCGAGCTGGCGCGGGCCATAGATGCAGCTCTGACGCAGCACCACCGTCGGCACGCCGAAGCTGCTCCAGGCGTCCTGCGTGTAGACGTCCCCCGCACCCTTCGAGCAGGCGTAAGGCGTGCGCAGGTCGAGCGGCTCATCCTCGGACACGCCGCCGGCCTGGCCCTGGAGCAGGTGCCGCGTCGTGTCCTCCGTGACCGGGTGGCGCGCCAGGTCGCCGTAGACCTTGTTGGTCGATGCGTACAGCACTGCAGGACGGCGGGGCGACCGTCGCGCGGCCTCGAGCACGTTCAGGGTGCCGCCGGCGTTGACCTCGAAGTCCTCGACCGGGTCTCGAAGCGAGGCCATCACCGAGACCTGGGCGGCAAGGTGCACGATCGCATCGGCGTCGCGGGCCGCCTCCGCGACCAGGGGGCGGTCGCGGATATCGCCGATCACGACCTCGAGCGCGGCAGCGCGGTCTTCGGTCCGCAGCCACTCGAGATTGTGCTCCGAGCCCGCGCGGGAGAGGTTGTCGAGCACGATGACGCGGTCGCCCGCCGCGAGCCGCCGCCGGGCGTAGCTCGCGCCGATGAAGCCGGCCCCGCCGGTGATCAGCACCGATCGTCTCACCGCACCTCCTTGACGGGTCCGGCGACCGCTGCCGCCGCCGTGGGGCCCAGCGCACGCTCGATCGCGTCTGCGTCGAACGAGGGCGTTCGTCGGAACACCCAGACCGTCGGGTGGTCGTTGACTCGCCACGCCTCCTCGGCCCGCG
>CAZQYU010000584.1:0-2150 GCA_964597585.1 uncultured Thermoanaerobaculia bacterium | reverse complement strand
GGCCGGCGGACGGGTGATGGTCGACCTCGACGGCGCCACCGGCGCCCCGGTGAGCATCCCGCCGCGGCGGACCCGAGGTGCGCTCGACGGCGACCGGGTGCTGATCCGGCTCGAGCGGCCACGGAGCCGGGCGCGCGAGCAGAACCTGCGCGAGGGCGTGGTGGTCCGCATTCTGGATCGCGCGCGGCGCAGCGTGGTCGGACGATGGGTGGTCGAGCACGGTCGGCGCGAGGTGCGGCCGCTGGACAAGCGCCTCAACGTCACCGTGCTGCCCTCGGTGCCCGGCGGAATGGATGAGCCGGCGGAGGGCGACCTGGTGGTGGTGTCGCTCGACGAGGTCGACGAACACGGCAATGTGGCACACGGTGCGCTGCTCGAGCGGCTCGGCCGGATCGGCGACCCCGGTGTCGAGGAGCGGGTCGCGATCCGCATGTACAACCTCGAGGAGGAGTTCGCGCCGGAGGTCCTCGCCGAGGCGGAGCGCCTGCCGCGGACGGTGCGCGCGAAGGACCTTGCAGGCCGGCTCGACCTGCGCGCGGAGCCGGCGATCACGATCGACGGCGAGACCGCTCGCGACTTCGACGACGCGGTGAGCGCCAAGCGCGGATCCCACGGCGCGATCACGGTCGACGTCCACATCGCGGACGTCAGCCACTATGTGCGCCCGAACAGCCTGGTCGGCGACACCGCCAAGCAGCGCGGGACGAGCGTCTACCTGCCCGGCCGCTGCCTGCCGATGCTGCCCGAGCGGCTCTCGAACGAGCTGTGCTCGCTGCGCCCCGAGGAGGACCGGCTGACGGTGACGGTGCGCTTCACGGTGCGCCCCGACGGCGAGCTGAGGCACCCCGAGCTCCACGTTTCGGTGATCCGATCGGTGCGGCGCTGCACCTACACCGAGGTCTTCGGGTGGCTGTCGTCTCCCGTGGACGCCTGGCCCGAGACGACCCGGCCGTTTGCCGCGTCGCTGCGCTGTCTGGCGGAGGCGGCCGATCGGCTCAGGCAGGCCCGTCAGGCACGCGGCGGCCTTGACCTCGACCTCGCCGAGCCGGACGTGCGCCTCGATGCCGAGGGCCGGGTGGTGGAGGTCCGTGCAGGCTCGCGCAACCAGGCGCACCGGCTGATCGAGGAGCTGATGGTCGCCGCCAACACGGTGGTCGCTCGGCTGCTGACCGAGCGCGGCCTGCCGGCGTTGTACCGGGTCCACGACCGGCCCGACCGCGGCCGTCTCGAGGAGCTGGGCGTGGTCCTGGCGGAGCTCGGCCACCCGTTCTCGGCCGACCCTGGCACGGCCGATGCCGGCGACCTGCAGCGGCTGCTCGACCGCGTCTCGGGGCAGCCGGAGGAGCGCCTGGTCGCGACCCTGATCCTGCGCAGCCTGGCGCGGGCGATCTACAGCCCCGAGCCGCGCGGTCACTTCGCGCTCGCCACCGACGACTACCTCCACTTCACCAGCCCGATCCGCCGCTACCCGGACCTGGTCTGCCACCGAGCGGTCAAGGTGCTGCTCGGCGAGGAGTCGCGCGAAGCGCTGCCGGCCGGCGGCGAGCTCAACGAGCTGGCCCGGGCGACCTCGGCGTCGGAGCGGCGGGCGGAGTCCGCCGAGCGCATGGTGGTGCTGTGGAAGACGCTCACCTGGCTCTCCGGTCGCCTCGGCGATGAGCTCGGCGGGGTGATCACGGGCGTGACCTCGTTCGGGCTGTTCGTTCAGCTCGACGAGGTCTTCGTGGACGGCATGATCCACGTCGCGGATCTCGGCGACGACTACTACGTTCACGACGAGCGGCGCCACCAGCTGGTCGGGGAGCACACCGGGCGTCGGTTCCGCCTCGGCGACCGCGTCCGCACGCGGCTCGCCCGGGTCGACCTCGAAGCGCTCCAGGTCGGGCTCGTCCCGGCCACGGCCACGGCAAGGTCGGCCGACGAACGGCCGGAGGGGGGACGTCGCCGAGGTCCGCGCGATGGCGGGGGTCGAGGCCGGGGCGGCAGCGGCGGCGGCAAGGGACGGGGGAAGAGGCGAAGGCGTTTGTGAGGGATCGCGTCTCATGATAGAGTTTTGAGTGCGAAGCAACCGGGCGCCGCCCTTTCCGGGCAGTCCCAGTCCCTGACCGGCCCGCGATCGTGATTCTCGGTTCTCCGGCGCCCTCGGACGC
>CAZQYU010000583.1:0-2154 GCA_964597585.1 uncultured Thermoanaerobaculia bacterium | reverse complement strand
GGGCCAGGGAGCACGTCTCCTTCCCAATTCACCGGGTTCGACCACAGGCCGTCCTTGCCTTCCCCGTCCCACCGCACGAGCTGCACGACCCGAGAGCCCACCGCGGTCACGTGGACGGTGTCCTCCCACCTGTTGCCGAACGTGTTCGTAGCCCGAACCACGATGTCCTGCTCACCCGCAGGGATGTACGCGGTGGCGTCGAGCGACAGGGCTGCCATCGCCGGCCCGGGTCCTCGGATGAAGACGGTGTCCCGCCCAGCCGAGCCGACCAGCACCTCGACGAGATCGATGCCGCCGTAGACCGTCGCGATGTCCGCCTCGATCGGTACGGCACCGGCGCTCACCGTGGTGCCCGTCTCGGGCGCGGTGATGGCAACGGAGAGCTCGGACCGGATGTCGAGGGTGAGCTGGCGCCTGAATCTCTCGGTGTCATCGTACTGCCACATGCCTTCGATTTCCACCGTTTGGAGACCCAGGTTCGCGCCCGGCTCGACGGTCACCTCGAGAGGGAACCCGCCACACTTGTCCTCCCTCACCCCATTGATACCCCCGACCGAGATACCACTCAGGGTCCCGAAGAGCCTCCACCGGCAATCGGAGTGTTCCACGTCCGAGCCACTCTCGTAGCCTACGATCGTCGTGGAGATCCAGACCTCATGTGACGCCGGATCTCCCCGCGTAATGACGACGGTGCTGGGCTCCAATCGGAAGTCGAAGTTGAGGCCGAAGAGCAGCAGGTCACTCGTATTGCAACCGGCTGCTCCCAACAGGACCAGAGCGACGACCCATCGCGCGGCCTTCACCCTCCCGCTCCCTTACCAGCTCGAGCAGTCCAGGAACGCCAAGGGCGGAGGCTGGATGACCACGCTGGGCCGGACGGAGATCCCCGTGATGTCGGTCACGGTGCAGGTGGCGGTGAGCGTCTTCCCGCTCCACTCCGCAGTGAAGTCCAGGGTCTTGCCGACGCCGGGGTTCTTCACCTTGTAGACCGTGGGGTTTCCGGTCATCCCGTTTCCGGCCACGACGACCGTCGGCTTGCCCACCTGGCTCATGGATGCGTCCGTGCCCGTAAAGTTGAGGAACTCGACCTCGAGATCCCCTTCCGGATCACCGGCGGGATCGGTCGAGGAGGGGCACGCGGTCAGCGCCAGCATCGACGCGAGCACGCCGAGCCAGCGAACGGCGAGAGGATGTCCAGACATGGTGATCTCCTGTGTCGAGAGGTGCGCAGGTGCCTTCACTCACGACAACGCAGGATTTCCCGGCTCGCGGGCTCATCGGGTTTTGGGGCGCTCGTCGTGATGAGCCGGGGCGCGGCGTGCCGCCCGCCGCGCTTGGGCCGATCAGCTCCCAGATTCCTACTCCCCTACGATTCCTTCACCATCGACCAATGGGCGTGCACGATGCGCCACTCCTCGTTCTCCCGGCGATACACCGACGTGGCCTTCCACGGGGGCAGCGGCGTGCCATCTCCCCCGGAGGGGGCATAGCGCATCGTCAGGACCGCCGTGTCGCCATAGAGCTGCACCTTCGGATCCTGCAGCTCGTACTCGTGCGGAGGGATCTTCCCCTGCAGCGATGACAGGTAGGCTCGCTGGGCTTCGATCCCGTTGACGCGCCTCTGAGCGCCGATGTCGTCGAGATACGTGACGTCGGCCGCCATGATCTCCAGGTAGCCCAACGGATCTCCTTTGGACCAGCGGTCGAGGGCCCGTCGCTCCTGCGACAGGATCTCCTGCTCTGCGCTCGCGCTCGTCATCTTCACACCTCCTGGGAAGGCTCCTCCGGAGGGAACACTCACCGTAGAGAGTCCCCCAGTGCCATCGGACCCAATGCGCAGCGCGACGTCCCCTCCGTCAAGGGGGATGGGGCCCGGTTGAAGAGGGACCTTCGAGCACTCGCTTCGGTCAGAGGTCGCGGGCCGACCTGCGATCTGGCGGCGTCGATCTCACTCCTCCCCCTTGCCGCACCACCCGACCTGGCACATTGATGATGGGCGGAAAAGGCGAGAACCAGCCGAACCAGCCCCATGCTCGCCCGGGGATGCAGAGTATTCCGCCTCCTCGGTCGTGGGCCGAAGCGGACGAGAGCCATGACCCTCCGGCTGTTCCCTCTCGGTCGGCCCCACTACCGCGTCGACGGCGATCGTCGTCG
>CAZQYU010000582.1:0-2157 GCA_964597585.1 uncultured Thermoanaerobaculia bacterium | reverse complement strand
ACGTGGGCAAGGTCAACGACATCCTGGCGCGCAAGGAGAAGGAGATCATGGAGGTGTGACCGCCCGCTTTGTGGGCAGGCACCGCGTGAACGGGCCGAGGACGGCGTTGTCCCGCGACGACGCTCCGTCCGGTCGGGAGTTCAGGGATCCTCGCCACCATGCATCTCGCATTGGTCTGTGTCGGCGGCGGTCGGGGGGAGCGCTTCGGCGGTGACAAGCTCGCGGTCGATGTTGCCGGGAGAACCGTGCTCGAGCGATCCCTTGCGGCCTTGCGAGAGGCCTTTCCAGAGGCCCCGCTGGTGGCGGTCGTGCCCTCCGATCGGATGTGCTTCTGGACTGCACGACTTGGCGCCGAGTTCCCTGATTTTCGCTGCATCGCGGGCGGCGAGCGCCGCCAGGACTCGGTGCGTCGGGGCGTCGAGGCCGTGACGGCCGAGGTCGTCGTGATCCACGACGCGGCCCGACCGCTGGTCGATCCGGCAGACGTTCGTCGAGCGGTGGCGACTCTCGGCCGAGCCGACGGTTCGATCCTGGTCGGCCGGATTGCCGACACGGTCAAGCGGGTCGACGAAAGGGGTCGGGTCGTCGAGACGGTCGATCGAGCGCCGTTGCGTGTGGCGCAGACGCCCCAGGTCTTTCGTGTCGTCGCGCTCGAGTCGGCATGGCGGACCTGCGATCTCGGCCGCGAGTGGACGGACGAGGCCTCCCTGCTGGAAGCCTGCGGGCTGGAGGTCATGACGGTCGAGGCCGACCGGCCCAACCCGAAGATCACGACTCAGGCCGACCTCGAGATCGTCCGCCGCCTGACGGGAGCGCCTGCATGAGCCGGGTGAGAGTGGGCCAGGGCTTCGACGTCCACCGCTTCCGCGCCGGGCGTCCGCTGCGCCTGTGCGGTGTGATCCTCCCGGGCGAGATCGGGCTCGACGGCCATTCCGATGCGGACGTCGCGCTGCACGCCGTCGCGGACGCAGTGCTCGGCGCGGTCGGTGCCGGGGACATCGGCGACCACTTTCCGCCCGGTGATCCGCTGTGGTCCGGTGCGGACTCCCGCGACCTCGTGGGGCGCGTGCTGTTCCTCGCGCGTGAGCTGGGGTGGCGTCTGGTCAACTGCGACCTGACCATCGTCGGCGAACGGCCTCGGGTGGCCCCGCATCGCGTCACGATGCGCGCCGCGCTGGCGGCGTGTTTGGAGCTCCCGGAAGCGGCCGTGAACGTCAAGGCGACGACAACCGAGGGCATGGGATGGACGGGCCGCGGCGAGGGGCTCGCAGCACTCGCGGTCGTGCTGGTCGAGGCCGCACATGAGTGACGACACCAGCCGCTGGCTGATCGGCTTTCACGCAGTTCTGGGCGCCCTCGAAGCCGGTCGACCGGCCGATCTCCTGTGGCTTCAGGACGGGCGTCGCGACCGTCGTGCCCACCAGCTTGTCGAGGTTGCACGGGGACACCAGGTCCCGGTGCGCTGGGTGGCGCGCGGTCGCCTCGACGATATCGCGGAGGGGGTTCCGCACAACGGCTGCGCCCTGCGCTGTGCGCCTTTGGGTTGGCGATCCCTCGATGAGTTGATCACCGAGCCCGAGTGTCCGGGCAGGTTGGTGTTGCTGGATGCCGCCTTGGATCCCCACAACATCGGGGCGGTGGTCCGGACGTCGGCTGCCTTTGCTATCGACGGGCTCATCGTGGCTGGACCTTCGGCGCCTCCGCTCGCCGGCGCCGTCGCGACCGCGGCAGCGGGGCACCTGGACCGGGTTCCGCTGGTGCGCGCCTCGGTTGCCGCCGACGCGTTGCGGGTCCTGCGCGATGCGGGCTACTGGTGCTACGGTGCGGCGGCTGACGGCGCGGCCGTGTCCGCTATCCGTCCCATCAACCGCTGGGTGCTGTGCGTGGGCGGCGAGGCTCGCGGCGTCCGGGCGAAGACGCGCTCAATGATCGATGAGTGGCTCGCCATTCCGATGGCGCCGGGTGTCGAGTCGTTGAACCTCGCGGTGGCCTCGGCGGTCCTCCTGTGGGAGCTCACAGGGCGCGGTCACCGTACCGTATAAGGGGGTTGCATCGCCGTTTCAGCTGTGCTACCGTCCCCCTCCCTGCCCCTGTGTGGGGTGTGCTCTTTCACAGCGAGCGGGTAGCGCCACCTCGAGGGTTCGCTGGCGTAGCTCA
>CAZQYU010000581.1:0-2162 GCA_964597585.1 uncultured Thermoanaerobaculia bacterium | reverse complement strand
GGAGCACGTCCCAGGGACAGACCTGGACGCAGTCGGCGGCTCCGGTGCAGCGATCGACGTCGAGGCGGATCCCCGGCACTCCGGCAACCGAGGCGTTCACCGAGCTCGGGTACATCGGCGTGCTCCCGGCGAGGTCGACGGACAGCACGACCATGGCAACGACGGACGCGATCGCGACGGTGGTCAACCTGGCCGGGGACAACGCGCCGAGCAGAAACAGCGCGCCCGCGCCGACGGCCGATCCAACTGCTGCGAACATCGCGTAGGTCAACCAGCGGCCGCCGCCGGTCACCCGCAGCCTGGGGAGGCCGGCGAAGATGGCGGGCACCGTGAGGCCCATCAGCGCCGCCGTCGCGAGGCCCACCTGCCATCCGCCGATGACGCCGAAGATCGGCGCACCGATCAGTGTCATCGGCAGCGACCACATCGCCGCCATGTCGAGTCGTTCCCACAGCGGGAACCGCATCCGGCGTTCGCTTCCGTGGACCGACCCGCCACGAGCCAGCACGGCGGGTAGGTCCTCGATCCGAGCCGGCCCCCATCGCGTCTGCCAACCGGTCGCCTGCTCGATGGGCCGCCGCTCAACGCCGGTGGCTGCCAGCTGGGGCAGGATCAGCCGGCGGTGGTCGACCAGGTCGTCGATACCAGATGTCCGGATCGCGGAGATGACGTCGTGGTGAGTGAGGTGGCCGCCCCCTGCACCGCACCAGACGTTGATCCCCCTGGAGTCTGCGATCAGCAGCCAGGCGTCGATGCCCTCGAGGGCACGTCGGACCCGCCGCACGGTGAGGGTGAAGTTGCCGGTCACCAGCACCGGCGCGTCGCGGTCCGGGCTGCCGATCCGGACGATGCCGGTCGGCGCGCGATGCGGAAACAACCTGAGCACGGTATCGCGGAGATATGACGGAATGTCGAGGAGCTTCATGCCGCCTCCAGCGGTCGGCGGCCGCTGACAATGGCGAAGTCGGCCCAGGGGCGCTTCTCGTCGACATCGACGTACCCCGCGGCCCGCACCGATTCGACGAGGCCTCCGACCGGCCGCGTGGTGGTCTGCGTCAGCAGGTAGGTCACGACCGCCAATCCCGTCCGGACGAGGCGGTGCACAACCCTGTGCATCATGGAGGCAGGAACCACCTCGTCGGCGAGCACGAGATGCCCGCCCGGCTGCAGTCGCGTCAGGCAGATTCCGAGCACGTACGCCTGTTCGTCAGGCGACAGCTCGCTGAACACGAGGCACGCGGTGATGCCGTCGAAGCTCGATGGCTCGAACCGGTCCTCGACTTCGGCGGCTGAGAGCTGGAGCCACTCCACGGTACCCCTGGCTCCGAACGGGAGGGTCTTGGAGCGGGCCACCTCCAGCATGTCGGCGTTGCGGTCGATCCCGACCACCTCGGCGCCGCGCGCCGCGCAGGCGAGGGCCACGCCGCCGGTGCCACAGCCGACATCGAGGATTCGACTGCCCGGTGCCGCCACCATGACGGCCAACCTCTCGTACACCTCGTCGATGCGGCCGCGGCTCAGCAGCCGCATGCCGCGGTCGTAGCGGTGAGCGGCCGACTCGAGCACCTTCATGAAGACGTAGCTGCTCATGTGCCGGCTCCGTCGAGGAACGTCGCCAGAGCGAGCTCGGGCAGCTCCTCCAGCGTGGGCCAGGCCCCTCCCGAACCCCAGTACTGCACGTACAGCATGGTCAGGGTGCCGACGAACAGCAGCGCCAGCTGCGCCGGCGGACGATCGTTGCGAATCTCGCCCGCCTCCACACCGGTGGCCAGAACCTCGATCAGGACGTCAAGGAACGGAGCCAGGTGCTCGACGATGATGGGGTAGGTGTCGGGTCGGAAGCTCATCGCCTCGCGGATCAGCACCCTCATGAACGGCTCCTGTTCGCGGAGGACGTCCACGTCGGCTGCCACCAGCGCCGCCAACCTGTCTCGCACCGAGTTGCCGTGGGGTGAGCCGGCGTAGCGGGTGACCGCACGCCGGCACGCCATCGTCAGCACCTCGCCGAACAGCTCTTCCTTGGACGTGAAGTAGTTGTAGATGGTACCTTTGGCAAAGCCCGCTGCAATCGCGATCGAGTTGATGTTGGCGCGGTCGAAGCCGTCTCGCGCAAAGTGGGCGGCCGCCTCCTCGAGCAACCGTTGTCGGGAGGTTTCCTTGGC
>CAZQYU010000580.1:0-2162 GCA_964597585.1 uncultured Thermoanaerobaculia bacterium | reverse complement strand
CCGGTCGCTGCGGCCGGTCGCCCGCCAGCGGCGCAGGAGGTCGACCTGGAGCAGGCTCATGGGGTCGACGTAGGGGTTGCGAAGGCGGATGGAACGGGCGAGCAGGGGCTCGCCCTCGAGCACCTCCGTGTGCCCGGTCACGCGCAGGATCGCGCTGCGCGTTCGCTCGAACTCAGCGGCGACCACCGGCCACACGCGATCGGCGTGCTCGCCCGCGAGGTCGGCGTAGTGGCGGGCGATGTCGAGATCGGCCTTGGCCAGAACCATCTCCACGTCGGCGAGCAGGTTGGCGAAGAACGGCCAGCGTCGCGCCATGTCGACGAGCAGATCGTCGCCGTGCTCGGCGGCGGCCGCGGCGAGCCCGGAGCCGACTCCGAACCACCCCGGCAGGAGGTGTCGGCTCTGGGTCCAGGCGAAGACCCACGGGATGGCGCGCAGGTTCTCGAGCCCCTGACCGGAGCGCCGCGAGGCGGGGCGGGACCCGATCGGGAGACGCTCGATGACGTCGATCGGAGTGGCAGCGCGAAAGTAGGGCAGGAAGTCGGGGTTCGTGTGCACCAACGCGTGATGGGTGCCGCGCGCGGTGCCGGCGACGGTGGCCATCGCGGCAGCCCACCCGGGGTCGACCGGCGCGCGCTCCGCCGACTGCAGCGACGCCTCGAGCACGGCGCCGATCATCAGCTCCAGGGTGCGCTCGGCGATGCCGCGCAGGCCGTACTTGGCGTGGATGATCTCGCCCTGCTCGGTCAGCCGAAGCCGGCCGCGGACGGCGCCGGGGGGCTCGGCGAGGATCGCCGAGCGAGGCTTTGAACCGCCGCGCCCAGCGGTACCGCCGCGTCCGTGGAACAGCGTCAGGCCGACCCCGGCCGTTTCGGCGGCGGCGACCAACTCCTGCTGCGCGCGGTACAACGACCACCGCGACGGCGCGATGCCGGAGAACTTCGACGAGTCCGAGTAGCCGAGCATCACCACCTGCTCGTCATCCCGTCCGGCCAGGTGGCGGCGATAGTGGGGCTCGGCGAGCATCTCCTCGAGCACGGTTCGGGCGCAGGTGAGGTCGTCGACGGTTTCGAGCAGCGGCGCCACGTCGAGTGCGACTCTGCCGAGCCGGTCCTCGAGCCCGGCTGCCCGCGCGAGTGCGAGCACAGCGAGCACGTCGTCGGCACCGGACGCCATCGAGATGATGTAGAGGCCGATCGCCTCAGCGCCGAACCGCTCGCGGGCGGTGGCGATTGCGGACAGGGTGTCGATCGTCCGGCGGGCCTCGTCGGAAGGTGCCGCAGGCGCCGAGAGCGGCTCGCCGAGAGCAGACCGTAGCCTGGCGTAGCGGTCCTGCGCGGTCAGCGTGGCGAAGTCGGGCTCGCCGAGCAGCTCGCCGACGACTCTGCGGTGGACGAGGGCGTCCTGGCGAATGTCGAGTGTCGCGAGGTGCAAACCGAAGGTGGCGAGCCGCCGCTGGAGGCGCCGCACTTGAAAGAGTCCGGCGCCCTCACCGCGATGGCGGCGCAGGCTGTCGGCGATGCTGGCGAGGTCGTCGCCGAGCTCTCCGGGTCCGGGGTAGGCGCCGTCGCGGCGCGCGAGAGTGGCACCGAGGCGCTCCCAGATCCGCCACAGCAGCACTCGGTAGGGCATTTCGGCATAGCGCTCGGGGATGGTGTCCGCAGCGTCTGAGAGCACCGCCTGCGCCGTCTGGGCCCGCTCGATCACGTCAGCGTCGATCTCGACCCTCGAGCTCGACTGGCTGAGCAGGTCGAAGAGCTGGCGGACCTCGCTTCGGTAGTGCCCGACGACGAGCTCCCGCTGACGCTCGAGGGTCGCGAGCACGGTATCCGGGCCGACGTTGGGGTTGCCGTCCATGTCGCCGCCGACCCAGGTCCCGAAGCGGACCATGGGGCATGGCAGGTCGGACCCGGCCCCTGGCCCGTACGCCGCGTCGAGGGCGTCCTCGAGAGCCTCGTAGAGCGGCGGGATGATCCGGTAGACCACCTCGCTCAGGTAGAAGCTGACGTGCTCCGCCTCGTCGGCCACCGTTGGTCTGGCCGGCAGGTGCTCATCGGTCTGCCAGACGATTGCGACCTCCTCCGCCACCCTGGCGTCGAGCGCGTGGGCCTCGGGCGGGGTCAGGACGGAGTGCTCGAGCCGGTCGACCAGCAGCCGGGCGA
>CAZQYU010000579.1:0-2165 GCA_964597585.1 uncultured Thermoanaerobaculia bacterium | reverse complement strand
ACATGACCGGATCGACGGTCAGCGGGTAGCGAGCCGCCTCGTCCTGGACGACGACGTCATCGAGTACATCGCGCGCCACCGCAAGACGTCGGTCCGGCAGCTCGAGGGTGCCGTCATCAAGCTGCTCGCCTACAGCTCGCTGACTCGCCGGGAGATCACCCTCGAGCTGGCTCGGGAGGCGCTGGGAGGTTCGGACGAGCCGGAGCCCGAGCCGCAGCGCGCCACACCCGAGGAGATCCGACGACGGACGGCGGAGGCATGGGACGTGACCGTGGACGGGCTCACCTCCAGGCGCCGAACCCGAAACCTCACGGTCCCCCGTCAGATTGCCATGTACCTGATCAAGACTCTCCTCGACCTGCCCTACACCGAGATCGGCGGGCTCTTCGGGGACCGAGACCACTCCACCGTCATCCACTCGGTCAACAAGGTCGAGGCCGAAATGGCTTCGGACCCGGAGTTCCGTGTGCGGGTCCGGGAGCTCCAGGACGAGCTGCGCCACTGATGTCTCTCCCCGCGCGCCGCGGGGACTCGTTGACGGAGTGTGGATCGGGGTGGAGAGGCTTCCGGAGAACGCTCCGCGTGTGGACACGCGTCGAAGAAGACCCGGTTTTCCCCCGACCGTCCACAGTGGGTGGAGACATGGAACAGCGCGTGGAGGCTCGACTTCCATGCGTGCCGCCCCGAGATGTCCACATGTCCACGGTCCCTACTACTACTACGAAGATTACTATATCATACCGTAGCCCTGATGATCGCCGGGGAAAGTCGCCGCCACGGGAGGAACGAGGAGCTCGATGAGGCTTTCGATAACGCGCGAGAAGTTGCAGGAGGGACTCGGGGCCGTGGCAGCCACGATCCCCAACAAGACGACCCTGCCGGTCCTCTCGAACATACTCCTGCGGGCGCAGGGATCCAGGCTCGAGATGAGCGGCACCGATCTGGACATCTCGGTGTCGGTAGCGGTGGACGCCGAGGTGGAGCAGGCCGGAGCGATCACCGTTCCCGCCCGGAAGATCTCCGACATCGCCCGGGAGCTCGAGAGTGCCCCCGTGCACCTGGTCGGGGATGGCGACCAGATCGAGCTGTCCTGCGGGAAGAGCCGCTTCAAGCTCTTCGGGCTCCCCGAGGGGGAGTTCCCCTCCTTCCCCGAGGTCGACTTCTCCGAGAGCTGGAAGGTGACCGCCGGGACGCTCCAGGAGCTCATCGGGCGCACGTCCTTCGCGGCATCGACCGAGGAGAGTCGGCCGATCCTGAACGGGGTGTTGTGGCAGCTGCGTTCCGACCACTGCACCATGGTCGCCACCAACGGCCACCGCCTGGCGCGCATGACATTCCCGCTGGAGGAGGTGGATGCTCCCGAAGCCGACCTCATCGTGCCCCCGAAAGCGCTCCAGCAGGTCGAGCGACTGTTCGAAGCCGACGAGGAGGTCGAGGTGGCGCGGTCCGAGAACCACCTGGCCTTCCGCTCCGCGGCACGGGTGGTGTACACCCGGCTCATCGAGGGACCGTACCCGAACTACGAGCAGGTCATCCCCTCGGACAACGACAAGCAGGCGGTCGGCAGTACCGAGGCGCTCGAGAAGGCGCTCCGGCGCATGGCCGTGGTGGCCAGCGACCAGACGCACCGCGTCCGCCTCTCCTTCTCCGATGGGACTCTCGGCTTCCGCGTCCAGACACCCGACCTCGGAGAGGCCGAGGACGAGGTGTCGGTCGACTACCAGGGAGAGACTCTCGAGATCGGTTTCAACGCCAACTACCTGCTTGAGGTGCTGCGCTACATGCCGGACGAGGACGTCCGCATCGAGTTCCGGGCCCCGGAGCGGGCGGCGACCTTCCGACCGGCCGGGGGCGAGCCCGATTACCTGTGCCTGGTGATGCCGCTGCGGCTCCTCGATTGAGCGACGTCGACCGGGCCCCACGGCCCGTTCGCCCGTCCCTCGACGCCATCCTGCGGCCGTCCTCCATCGCGGTGGTCGGCGCCAGCCGCCGTCCGGGCACGATCGGCTACCAGATCGTGGACAATCTCCTCGTGCACGGCTTCCAGGGCACCGTCTATCCGGTGAATCCCGGGGCCAGGGCGATCCACTCGATTCGGGCCTTCCCATCGGTCGGCGACCTTCCCGAGGTGCCCGACCTGGCCGTCGTGGTGGTTCCCAAGGAGC
>CAZQYU010000578.1:0-2167 GCA_964597585.1 uncultured Thermoanaerobaculia bacterium | reverse complement strand
ATCTCGGTCAAGTTCTACCTGGTTGCGCTCATCTTCGTGGTGCTCGACGTCGAGGTCGCTTTCCTCTACCCATGGGCCGTCACTTACCGCGAGCAGCTCGCGAGCGGCGCCTGGGCACTCCTGCTCGACATGCTGGCCTTCATCCTCCTGCTCGCTCTGATCTACGTCTGGCTGTGGAAGAAGGGTGTTTTCGACTGGTCGCGGCGCGGCGCCGCCCCCACCCTCGGTCGCGACGGAGGCGCGTGATGCTGCTCCCGACCACACAACCCCTCACGATCGCGCGACCCGAGGAGGTGGAGCGCGTCACCTTCGACGAGGCTCAGGAGGAGGAGATCCGCGCGATCCTCGGCCGGTACCCGACCCGGCAGGCGGCGCTGTTGCCGGTCCTGTGGCTGGCCCAGCAGCGCTGGGGCTGGATCTCGCCGGGTATTGTCCAGGCGGTCGCCGAGCGGCTCGAGCTGTCGCCGGCGTTCATCGAGGGAGTCCTGACCTTCTACACCATGTACCAGTGCCGGCCGACCGGGCGCTACCTGCTCCAGGTCTGCACCACGTTGTCGTGTCAGCTGTGCGGGACGAGCGAGCTCGTCAGTCACCTCAAGAAGAAGCTCGCAATCGGTTTTGGCGAAACCACCCCGGACGGCCGCTTCACGCTGGTCAGCGTCGAGTGCCTCGGGGCGTGCGGCGAGGCGCCGGTCATCCAGATCAACGACGACTACTACACCGACCTCTCCGTCGAGGCGCTCGACGAGCTCCTCGATGGTCTGAAGTAGGCCGGCGGGGGACCGATGGAGCCGATCCTGCTGCGTGCAAGGGGCGAGGAAAACTCCCGCTCGATCAGTACCTACCTCAAGCTCGGCGGCTACAGTGCAATGAAGCGCGCGCTGATCTCGAGCCCCGCCGACGTGATCGAGGAGGTCAAGAAGTCAGGCTTGCGCGGCCGTGGCGGTGCCGGCTTCCCGACCGGCGTCAAGTGGGGCTTCATCCCCAAGGACTCGCCGAAGCCCAAGTACCTGATCTGCAATGCCGACGAGTCGGAGCCCGGAACCTTCAAGGACCGCGAGATCATCCACGTCGACCCGCACATGCTGATCGAAGGCATGATCATCGCCTGCTACGCGATCGCCGCCAACGTCGCCTACATTTACATCCGTGGGGAGTTCGTCCGCGAGGCGCTGTACCTCGAGCAGGCGATCGCCGAGGCGTACAAGAAGAGGTACCTCGGGCGCAATATCCTCAAGACCGGCTACGACCTCGACATCTACGTCCACCGCGGCGCCGGCGCCTACATCTGCGGCGAGGAGACGGCACTCCTGGAGTCGCTCGAGGGTAAGCGCGGCCTGCCGCGCCTGAAGCCGCCGTTCCCGGCCGTCGTGGGCGCGTTCGGCTGCCCGACGATCGTCAACAACGTCGAGACGCTCGCCTGCGTCCCCCACATCATCGAGCGCGGCGCCGACTGGTTCGCCGGCATCGGAAGGCCGCGCAACACCGGCCCCAAGCTCTTCTGCGTCTCCGGGCACGTCGACCGGCCCGGTGTCTACGAGCTGCCGCTCGGCGTCACCTTCCGCGAGATCATCGAAGAGCACTGCGGCGGCATGCGCGGCGGGCGCAAGCTGAAGGCCTTCATCCCCGGCGGCTCGTCGGCGCCTCCCCTGCCGGCCGAGCTGGTCGACACCGGCGCCGACTTCGACTCGGTGGCGGCCGCCGGCTCGATGCTCGGCTCGGGCGGTCTGATCGTGATGGACGAGACAGTGGACATGGTGTGGGCGCTCGAAAACCTGATGAAGTTCTACGCCCACGAGTCCTGCGGCCAGTGCACCCCGTGCCGCGAGGGCTCGGACTGGGCGCTCGACGTGCTGCGTCGGATCCGGCGCGGCCATGGCCGGCCGGAGGACATGGAGACTCTTCTCCGTATCGCCCGCTTCGCCTCGCAGGGCATGACCATCTGCCCCCTCGGGGACGCCTTCTGCGGCCCCATCGAGGGATTCATCAAGCACTTCGGGCACGAGTTCGAGGCCGCCATCGCCAAGGCCTCACCCCTGCCCCCCAAGAAGCTTCCCGTGCTGCCGGTCCGCTCGGGCCGGGGCGCGTTCGGAATCTAGGAGCGGCGCCGATGGTGACGGTGACGATCGACGGCAACCAGGTTCAGGTCGCTGAGGGGACCAACCTC
>CAZQYU010000577.1:0-2179 GCA_964597585.1 uncultured Thermoanaerobaculia bacterium | reverse complement strand
ATGTCGCCCGGCGAGCCGCGCAGGGCGTCCTCGATCTCGCGCATCAGCGTGCCGGCGGTCTCGAAGGCGCGACCCCCAGAAGTTCGCCGATCCGACGGCGCCGAGGGCGACCGGCCAGACTGGGTGTCGAGCCTGCCACGGTGATCTGGATCACCTGGATTCTGGCCGTTCGCGTCCAGGACATGTCTCGATGACCATCCGGTAATGCACTTCAAAGAGGATCCGCGCGCGAGCTTGCAACACCACACGCGCGAGTCGGCAAAGGAGGAAGGTATGACGTCGAGATCGAGAGTGTTGGGAGGGATGGTCGCATTCGTGGTCATGCTGTCCGGGACGGTCGCCCACGCTCAGGGTGGGCAGTACAAGATCCTGGGCTGGAACGACCTCGGCATGCACTGCATGGACGACAGCTACGCAGAGTTCTCCATTTTGCCTCCGTACAACAACATCCACGCGCAGCTCATCGACCCGTCCGGTCAGCGGGTCACCAATCCAGCAGGGATCACCGTGACCTATGAAGCGATCCCGGATCCCGACGGCTCGATCAACACGACCTCGGCCGGAAAGACGAACTTCTGGGCCCACGTGGCAGAGCTCTTCGGTGTCACGCTGCCCGTCGACCAGGGCCTCGCCGGAAGCCGCATGCCGGGCGCCGGCAACGTTCCCCAGCCGATGGTCTGGGAGAGCTCCTTCCAGTGGTTCACCGCGGAGGGCGTCCCGATCACGGCGTATGACGACAGCGGGAACAAGGACAGCTACCCGCTCATGCATCTCGTGGCGCGCGACGCCGGCGGCACTGTGCTCGCCACCACCGACATCGTGCTGCCGATCTCGGATGAGATGGATTGCCGCTCGTGTCACGGTTCGGGGTCGGTCGCGGCGGCAGAGCCGGCGGACGGGTGGGTGGACGACCCTGATCCCGTGCGCGACTATCGCCTCAACGTGCTCCGCAAGCACGACGATCTCCAGATCGGATCGCCGGGGTACACGCAGGCCCTCGCCGACGCGGGCTACAGCGCCCTCGGCCTCTACGACACCGTGGTCAACGGCGGTACGTCCGTCCTGTGCTATCGCTGCCATGGCTCGAACGCGCTCCCGGGCACCGGCTTCGCCGGGATCTCGAGCCTGACCTCTGCGGTTCACAGCCTTCACGCCTCGGTGATCGATCCCGCCACCGGCATGACCATGGATTCCGACGAGAACCGGACCGCGTGCTACCGCTGCCATCCAGGCTCCGAGACCCGCTGCCTGCGCGGTGCCATGGGCCACGCGACGGCCTCCGACGCCAGCCTCTCGATCCAGTGCCAGAGCTGCCACGGGGTCATGAGCATGGTCGGAGATCCCTCTCGTGAGGGCTGGCTCGACGAGCCGACGTGCCAGAACTGCCACACCGGAACCGCGACCGACAATGCGGGGGAGATCCGGTACCTGACGGTCTTCGACAGTCCGGGCCACCGTCGCAACGCGCCGAGCACCGTGTTCGCGACCGACCCCGACACGCCGGCGCCAGGTCTCTCGCTGTTCCGTTTCTCGAACGGGCACGGCGGCCTCCAGTGCGAGGCGTGCCACGGCTCGACCCACGCGATCTTCCCGAGCTCACACAGCAACGACGACATTCGCAACATCGAGCTCCAGGGCCACAAGGGAACCGTGGCCGAGTGCTCGGCCTGCCACGGCAGCCAGCCGCACACCACCACCGGCGGGCCTCACGGGATGCACCCGGTCGGCCAGTCGTGGATCGAGCGTCACCACGACGTCGCCGAGCACGGCTCGTCGGCATGTCGCGACTGCCACGGCACCGACTACCGGGGCACTGTGCTGTCGCGCGCCCTCGGTGACCGCACGATTTCCGCCTTCGGCACCAAGAACTTCTGGAAGGGGTACCAGGTCGGCTGCTACACCTGCCACAACGGACCTCACAGCGAGAGCCGCAACTCGAACCATCCCGCAATGGTGTCCGACCTGTCGGCCGCAGTGGCTGCCGGGAGCACCCTGACCCTGGCCCTGCAGGCGAGTGACGCCGACGGTGACAGCCTGCAGCTCCGCGTGGTCTCCCAGCCCGGGCACGGTCGGGCCGGTGTCGGTGGCTCGACGGCCACCTACATCCCGGACCCCGGCTTCTCCGGAACGGACACCTTCACCTACGCCGCCTGGGACGGCATGGCCGACTCGAACCTGG
>CAZQYU010000576.1:0-2181 GCA_964597585.1 uncultured Thermoanaerobaculia bacterium | reverse complement strand
GAAGGTGTCGTTCGAGGACTGTCCCTTGTTGACGTCGTCGTTGGGGTGGATCGGGCTCTTCGAGCCGATCTCGCCGCCGGCGAGCTCGATCGCGCGGTTGGCGATGACCTCGTTGGCGTTCATGTTGGTCTGGGTGCCGCTGCCGGTCTGCCAGATCACGAGCGGGAAGTTGTCGTCGAGCACCCCCGAGATGACCTCGTCGGCGGTCCGCACGATCAGGTCGGCCTTCCACGTCTCGAGCACACCAAGCTCGGCATTGGTCTGGGCCGCAGCCTTCTTCAGGATCCCCAGCGCGCGGATGATCTCCCGCGGCATGCGTTCCGTCCCGATCGGGAAGTTCGCCACGCTGCGCGTGGTCTGCGCGCCCCAGTAGCGGTCGCTCGGCACCTCGACCTCGCCCATCGTGTCGCGTTCGATCCGTGTCGCCATCGTCGTCCTCCCGTCTGCCGCCGCCGCCCCGTAGCGTGTCCGTTGACCGCCGTGAGTATCGCGGCACCAGCAGGTCACGCGCGGTCCGGGTCGCCCTGTGATGGGGCGATCGCCGATCAGGGAAAGAGTACCAGTTTCAGGACCGAGGGGTCTCTGACAGATCGCCGGAGAGCGCGCTATCATGCTCGGATGCGGCGACTCGGCGAGCTTCTTCTCGAGCGCGGTGCCCTTGCCGTCCCCGAGCTCCACACCGCCCTCGAGGCCTGCCGGCGCGAAGGCGGCCGTCTCGGGACCCACTTGCTACGGCTCGGGTTCATGGACGAGCGCGCCCTGCTCGAGGCACTTTCGGTCCAGCTCGGCGTGCCCTTCGTGCCCGAGACAGTGTTGACCCGCGCGCCCGAGGCGCTGCGCCGGTCCTTCCCTCCCGGTCTCCTGCAGAGGCTCCAGGCGGTGCCGTTCGCCCAGGAGAACGGTCGCCTGCGGGTGGCGATGACCAACCCGAACGACGCCGCGGCCCAGGACGAGCTGGCGAGCTTCACCCGACTCACGATCGAGCCGTACGTCGCCACAGAAGAGGCGGTGCAGGCCGCACTCGGCGATCCGGGGCTGGAAGTCTTCGAGCGCCCCCGTCCAGGCGGTGATGGTGATGCGGGTGTGCGCCGTCGACCTGTCGGTCTCGGTTGGCACGGGCTATGGCAGGTCCCGCGCATCGATGCCGAGGAGCTGCTGCGGCTGTCGCTACGACTTCCAGAGAGGCGCCTCCGCGTGATGAGCGCGACCTTTCCCGGGCTGGTGTCGGTCGACGGACAGGAGGGCGACGGCCCGCGGGACGAGCATGTGCTCGACGATCGCACCTTCCTGCACCACCTGCAGGAGGCCCGCCACCGCGACGACATCGCCGGCTCCCTTCTCCAGTTTGTCTCCCGCTACCTCGGCCGCGTGTGCCTGTTCGCCGCCCACCGCGATCGCGCCTTGGGCTGGATGGTCGCCGGGCGCGGTCCCGTCCTCGAGGATCTTCAGACGCTGACCGTGCCCCTCGACGAGCCGTCGGTGTTCGCCTCACTGGCAGGATCGGGCACGTCCTATGTGGGTGTTCTCCCGCCCGGAGAGCTCAACGGACAGATCTCGGAGGTGCTCGGCGAGCCCGCTCCCAACGAGATTCTGGTCGTACCGATCCGGGTCAAGGACCGGGCGGTGAGCTTCCTGGTCGGGGACAACCCCGGCGAGCGCGGTGTCAACGTCCCGGTCGCCGAGATCGTTTCGGCGGCGGTGAGGGCTGGGATCGCGTTCGAGATTCTGATCCTGAAGAACAAGATCATCTCCTAGCTCGCAGCCCGGCCTCGCGTCAAACGTGAGGCCGGGCTGCGAGCTAGGAAATGATAAAGGCGGGATGGGGTGTGCCTGGGTGGCGAGGTTGTCCTCGCGACATCTGTGAACCAGCCTCACTCCCAAATCTCCACTCTTGTCTCTTGACGCCTCACTCTCCACCGTTCATCACGACGGAAGTCGTGATGAACGGTGGAGTTCGCGACCCGATCTCTTCTTGTGAAAACAGGAACGAGGCTCTGCTGGCTGGCACTCTCGCGTTTGCAGGGTGTAGAATCCTGGCGGCTGCCTCAAGGGTGCTGCCGAGGGAGGTGCCGATGCTGAGCCGAGACGAGTTTGAGGCGACGTTCGTCGAGCTGATCCGACGGGCATCCACCCGCCTGCCCGACGACGTGGTCGAGGCCATTCGGCGGGGACGCGAGCTGG
>CAZQYU010000575.1:0-2182 GCA_964597585.1 uncultured Thermoanaerobaculia bacterium | reverse complement strand
GCTGTCGGTTCTGGATCTGGCTGCGCTCGTTCTGGCAGGTGACAACGATCCCCGTCGGCAGATGGATGATCCGCACCGCGGAGTCCGTCTTGTTGACGTGCTGCCCGCCCGCTCCGGAGCTGCGATAGGTCTCGACTCGCAGGTCGTCGTCGCGGATCTCGACCTCTGCGTCCTCCGGCACCTCGGGCATGACCTCGACCAGGGCGAAGCTGGTGTGCCGTCGCTTCTGGGAGTCAAACGGGCTGATCCGGACGAGACGGTGGACGCCACGTTCCGACTTCAGGCGCCCGTACGCCCACCGGCCGGTGATCCCCACCGTGACCGACTTGAGACCGGCTTCCTCTCCCTCGGTCTGGTCCAGGATCTCGGTCTTGAAGCGGTTCCGCTCCGACCAGCGCAGGTACATGCGCAGGAGCATCTCGGCCCAGTCCTGGCTTTCGGTGCCGCCGGCGCCGGCGTGGATCGAGACGATTGCCGGGCTCGCATCGTAGGGGTCGGAAAGGAGCAGCTGGCCCTCCATCCGCTTCCAGTCCGCCTGGAGCGTAGCGAGCTCCCGCTCGAGGTCGGCGCTCATGGAGCTCCCGCCGTCCGGCTCGGCAGCGGCCAGCTCGGCCATCTCGGCCGTGGCCCGCGCGCGCTGTTCCAGCCCACGCCAGGCCGCGATCTCGTCCCGGAGCTCATCCGCTCGACGCAGCAGTGCCTGTGCGCCGGCCGGGTCGTCCCAGAGGGTGGGATCCGTGGAGCGGGCCTCTAGCTCCGCGAGCTCGGTTTCCTTGGCGGGCAAGTCAAAGTCGCACCGCCGTGTCGGCTACGAGGCTGGCGAGTCGCTCAGCCTCGTCCTTAATTGCGTCCAAGCGGTTGCACCACGGTCAGCTCGACCTCGGTCAGGCGAACGCTCTTGTTGCGCACCTTGGCCGGGTTCACGCAGGGGCAGTAGCTCTGTCGCGGGCACGATCCGCAATTTCCGTCGCACCCGAGCGTCGCCGCATAGGTGCAGCGCATGCAGTCGCGCTCGCACTGGATGAGATCCTGATAGGGAACCGATGGGTCTCGGAAGCGGGTGACCAGCGGGAGCTCCGTGGTCGGCGAGGGGAGTGGTTCGACGACACGGCTGGGTGCGGTCAGCTGCTTCACGAAGCTCTCCATGTATGGCGACGGACCCCCGGGATCACCGCGTCCCCGGTCCGCGCAGTGCCCCATGCTAGCGGCTTCGCCTCGCATTGACCAGAGGGCAAATCGTGCGGAATCGGCGCCTAATCGGTGCTTCCCGGCAACGGACTGGACGGGAGCGTCCCCTCAGGAACATTCGTGCATCCCCGGGGTTCGCGGTCGTATGACATTTGACTGCCCGGCAGCCGATGGCGTCAGGCCCCGTGGCAGCGCTTGTACTTCTTCCCGGAGCCGCACCAGCACGGGTCGTTGCGACCGACCTTGGGTCCGCCGCGAACCGGCTGTGGTGGTGGGACCACCCCGGCCGCCGCGGCGGGGCTGACACCCGCGGCCACGGCGCCCCCGGCGGACGTGCTCGTGGCGCCGGCGGCGCCGGCCGGGCCGGTGCCGGTGACATCGGGCCGGCTCTCCTGCATCCGTCGCGCCGGCAGGGCGGGCGGCTGCTGCACGACGGTGACCCGGAAGATGGTGTGGGTCACGTCGTGGCGGATCGTGGCCTTGAGCTCATCGAACATGCGGTAGGCCTCGACCTTGAACTCGTTGAGCGGGTCGCGCTGGCTGTAGGCGCGCAGCCCGATGCCGCGGCGCATGTCGTCGACCGCGGTGAGGTGCTCGACCCACAGCGCGTCGATGACCCGCAGCAGGACAAGCCGCTCGAGGACCGGCATCCCCTCCTCGCCGACCTCGGTCCGCTTGCGCTCGTAGTGCTCCTCCACGAGGGCCATGAGCTCCTGCTCCAGGCCGAGCGGATCGTTGATCGTGTCGATGAACGACAGGTCCGCCTCCGTGACGGTGGGGACCATGGCGATGACCTGTGCCTTGAGGCCGTCGCGGTTCCAGTCGCCGGCGTACTCGGAGGTCGTCGCCGAGATGACGAGACCGTGGAGATCGTCGGCGAGCATGGCCAGGACGGTGGGCGACAGGTTCTCGGAGCGAAGGATCCGCTCCCGCTCGTGATAGATCGTCTCGCGCTGGCGGTTGATGACGTCGTCGTACTCGACGACGTGCTTGC